>CAZPQD010000063.1:16590-17861 GCA_964588625.1 uncultured Sangeribacter sp.
GTCCCGGAGCCATCCGTTTGATGGCAGAAAGACATACGGGCCACCAGTCCCGGAGGGACTGCACTCCAGTTAACCGGGTACGAAGTGCCCGGACGGAAGCCCACCCGTACCTATAATACAGAGTCAGCCACGCCCCGCGCGGCTGACTCTGTATTCTTATTATTGTCTTTTTCCAAGTCCGGGCACTTCGTACCCGGTTAACTGGAGTTCAGCCCTTCCAGGGCTCTCCAACCCTTAGAGAGCAATCTCTCAATATTTGAAGCGGTCTGGAGACCGCTTCTCCCAGTCTTGGACGGCTTACATGGTGCTTGATGTGGTATGGAGACTACTTCTCCCAGTCAGTCCATTCGATGGGGGTAAACTGTTGAATTATACAAAATTACAAGAAAAATGGTAAAGCCCTTATCAATCCTCAATTGTTAAAAAATGTGAAATTTGGGGATTTTTGATGAAAAAAAGTGGGGAAGATATGGTGGGAAAGAAAATAAGTAGTAACTTTGCAGCGTTTTTGATAGCAAACCATTGTTTTATTATTTTAATCTCTTAAAGAAATGAAGAAAGTAGTTCTTTCGCTTGCTGTTCTTTTCAGCATGGCCATGGTATCCTGCGGTGGCAACAAGAATGATGAAGTTAAGGATTCCGACAGCATGGTAGTTGAAACTGTTGAGGATACTCTCAACGTTGAGGCAACTTCCGACTCTACTGCTAACGTAGAGGTAGCTGCTGACACTACAGTAGCTGAGGTTCCTGCTGAGGCTGCTAAGTAATTAGCCCCCACAAAGAACGCAAGACGTAAAACGTCAAGGATTTGAACGGTGTCTTTCTCCCCGAAAGACACCGTTCCTCTTTTTTAAAGTTTTAATCCATGAACAACTACGAAGTACCTGCCGAACTCCTTCATTGGGCCGACGGAATTGGGTGCGCAGTCACTATCTGCGACGCTGAAGGAAAGATACTTTATATGAACGACCGTTCGCGCGAGACTTTCGCGCGCCACGGCGACATCATCGGTCATGACCTCTTCTCATATCACCCCGAACATGCCCAGAAGCAGATCCGGCATATGCTCGCCACGGGTGAGACCAACGCTTATTCCATCACTAAGAATGGACGGAAGAAGATAATCTACCAGACCCCCTGGAAGCGCGACGGCAAAATCGCCGGTCTTGTGGAAATCTCCATACAACTCCCAGAGAATATGCCTCACTACGATCGCGACGCTCAGGGCTGAATAAGGGCTGAGGGTTACAAACCCTCAGCGACTATTGAAT
>CAZPQD010000064.1:0-6879 GCA_964588625.1 uncultured Sangeribacter sp.
TAGCCTTGATGGTGATGGGCACGCCATGCTCGTCGCTGCCGCCTACAAACATCACATCTTCGCCTTTAAGACGCAGATAGCGGACGTAGATGTCGGCCGGCACGTACACTCCGGCGAGGTGGCCGATGTGCACCGGTCCGTTGGCATAGGGGAGGGCCGCTGTGATCAGCGTGCGTTTGAATTTATTTTCCATTCCTGTATTAGGTTTTATATCTTTAATATAAAGTGCAAAATTAATGAATAATTCGCAAATTAGATAAATAATCGGCAGATAAACTGCGGGGACTGTATCTCAAGGTCAAGAAAAGTCAGGATGAGTTTTTGCCAGGATTCTTTCCAGGGAGATGGAGTCGGATATGAAAGTGTCGAATGTGTCGAGCATATCGCGCAGGGATGTGAGGGAGTTCTCGGTCTGCTGGTTATAGAGGGTGCCGCTCATTCCCCGGCTCTCCAGACGCCCTTGGAGGGCCCCGCTCACTCCGCTGACGTCTTCCATCATCTTCATCTGGATGTCGAGCAATTCTCCGATGCCGATGTGCATATTGTTGCCGCTCACCTGCTGAGGCAACGGCACCCCGGTGTTGGCCTTATAGACTATCACGCCGTTAAACCGGCTCCATTGGTCGGCTATTTCCATAATGTTGCCCTTGTCGGGTATGCCCTCCTCCGGGAAGAGCAACACACCCTTTGCAGAAGCGCGTATCACCCAGTCATACAAGGTGATGAGGCGATTAGTGTACCTCTGCTGATCAAGTAAATCTCCTACAAAGGAGTGTATCTCGCCGTCGATGAAGGGATAGGCCGTGAAAATGAACGGGTGGCCTCCGTGGCGATAAGGCGAGTAGCCTTCGCGCAATATCTCGCCCTCTTCCGTCACGTAGGCATACTTCCAGACGTTATCGGCCTGCCATTGCCCCTCACGGCGCAGAAGGGTAGCCTCCGAACGCCAGATTTCTGCCACTGTGATGTGGGTCCTTCCTGCCATCCGTTTTTCCAGGATCCGGTATTCCTCCGGCGACCTGGCGAAAGCCGTGCAGAACCTGTCGGCAGCCAGCTCGTGAAGCTGACCCACAACGGTCATGTCGGTGCCTCTGACGTCTCGTGCGTCAGGGTCGTAGAAGAAAGCTTCAGGTGATACACTTTCCGTCCATACCCCTTGCTCACCGCCGCGGCGCCCGAGCCATTTGCGATGCACCACCATGCCTGAAATGAGAAACTCCTCCATGCCGCGTGCATAGAGGGCCGTCATTCCGTTGCGCCCGGCACGTTGACGGTCGGCCTCATCCCAGGTCTCCATGCTCTTCTGCAGGCGCGAACGGAACACGCCGAGCACATTCCTGACCAGACGGCGAATGAGATTGTTTTTCAGAGGCACGTTCCCTTGGGAATAGATATACTCTTCTTCGGTCATCTTCACGCCACCCGGGGCAATCACATCGTTCCATTGCCGGCCGTAGGCATAGTCTTTGTTGCGTTTGCGCTCCGTGCGGAAGTCGCGTCCTGCATTATGGCAGGTCATAGCGAGGCGAAGCAAGCGTTCTCCGCGCCCCGTGTCATTTTTCTTATTCATAGTCAAAGTGGTGAAATCAAATTATTACACTTGTATCGTTTGCAATTATGTGGCAAAGTTGGCGAATTCGCCGGAGTGGCAACTGATATTCTGCTATTAATGATGAAAATAATCGGAACGCGGGGAATCGCGGGAACACAATCTTTGTTAAAATGCTGAAAAATTTCCCTAATTGAATATTAAAAACGAAAAAATTTGATTAAATTTGCATCAGAATAGCGACACAAGGGTGTTACTATATACGGAGGGCATAAGCCCGAAGAGGCAAGAGAGCCTCATATTCCCGCCGGCCGACGCTTCTTTTTGATCAACCCGCCAGCGGGAGAAAGACCCAGAATTCGATAAGACAATTTCTAACTCTTAATTAATACAAACAATTTTTATGGCAAACATAGATTTGGCTCAGTATGGCATCAAGGATGTCAAGGAGGTTATCTACAACCCCAGTTACGAAGAGCTTTTCAAAGCAGAGACAGATCCTTCTCTCGAGGGCTTCGAGAAAGGTACAGTCACTGAACTCGGTGCTGTCAACGTAATGACCGGCGTTTACACCGGCCGTTCTCCTAAAGACAAATTCATCGTACTCGACGACAACTCAAAAGATAAAGTATGGTGGACCACCGAGGAATATCCTAATGACAACAAGCCCGTGACCGAGGCTGCCTGGAAGGAGATCAAAGATATCGCCATCAAGGAGCTCAGCGGCAAGAAGCTTTATGTGGTAGACCGTTTCTGCGGCGCCAACAAAGACACCCGCATGGCTGTGCGCTTCATCATGGAGGTGGCATGGCAGGCTCACTTCGTGACCAACATGTTCATCGCCCCCACAGCTGAGGAACTCAAGGACTTCAAGCCCGACTTCGTGGTCTACAACGCATCGAAAGCAAAGGTGGAGAACTTCAAGGAGCTCGGCCTCAACTCCGAGACTGCCGTAGTCTTCAACACCACAAGCCGTGAGCAGGTGATCATCAACACCTGGTATGGCGGCGAGATGAAGAAGGGTATGTTCTCCATGATGAACTATTACCTGCCCCAGAGCGGCATCGCTTCCATGCACTGCTCCGCCAACACCGACAAGGAGGGCAAGAACACAGCCATCTTCTTCGGTCTCTCCGGCACAGGCAAGACCACTCTTTCCACCGACCCGAAGCGTCTGCTCATCGGTGACGACGAGCACGGCTGGGACGACAATGGCGTCTTCAACTTCGAGGGCGGCTGCTACGCCAAGGTGATCAACCTCGACAAGGAGTCCGAGCCCGACATCTATAAGGCTATCCGCCGCGACGCGCTTCTCGAGAATGTCACCGTAGACAAGGACGGCAAGATCGACTTCGCCGACAAGAGCGTGACTGAGAACACCCGCGTCTCCTATCCCATCAACCACATCGAGAGCATCGTGGCTCCCGTTTCCGCCGGCCCTGCTGCCAAGAATGTGATCTTCCTTTCCGCTGACGCCTTCGGTGTGCTTCCTCCCGTCAGCATCCTGACTCCGGAGCAGACTCAGTATTACTTCCTGAGCGGCTTCACCAGCAAGCTCGCCGGCACTGAGCGCGGCATCACCGAGCCCACCCCCACCTTCTCCGCATGCTTCGGCCAGGCGTTTCTCGAACTCCACCCCACAAAGTATGCTGAGGAGCTCGTGAAGAAGATGAAGGCCAACGACGCCAAGGCTTATCTCGTCAACACCGGCTGGAACGGCACAGGCAAGCGTATCTCAATCCGCGACACCCGCGGCATCATCGACGCCATCCTCGACGGCTCAATCCTCAAGGCACCCACAAAGCAGATTCCTGTATTCGACTTCACAGTGCCCACTGAGCTTCCCGGCGTTGATCCCAAGATCCTCGACCCGCGCGACACTTACGCCGATCCCAAGGAGTGGGAGGAGAAGGCCACCAAGCTCGCCGAAATGTTTATCAAGAACTTCAAGAAGTTTGAGTTCAACCCCGCCGGCAAGGCTCTCGTAGCCGCCGGCCCGAAGCTCTGAACAAAGGCTCCTGAACCCTGAGACAGGGTGGACATTCCATACGGGAGGATGCGCCTCGGCGCATCCTCCTACGTTATATTTCACCATATGCGTTTTTTTACACTCGCTTTTGCCGTGTCTGAAAGTTTTTGTAATTTTGTAAAATCCCGGTGAAGGCTCGCTGTGGGCCTTGCCTCCAATCAGCAATATGCCCAGCAATATGGATCAGGACAGAAAAGATGTGAACGCCGGAATGGCCGACGACAACCCCTACGGAATCAGACCCGACATCCTCAACTATGACGATATCCGAGCCATGGTGCCGGCCCTCGACGGCCATCGTCGCCTCGTGGAGGCCGCCATGAAATTCCTCTGGCTCGACAAGTGCAACGCTGTGCACGGAGCCTGGTGCCACACCTCAGGTGTGCCCTTCGCCGCCCACCTTGTCAATGACGCCTTCCGCTTCCGTCTGCGTGTCGACAATGAGGAGATACTATCCCAATTCAAGGAAGGACCCTTCATCACCGTCAGCAACCATCCCTTCGGTTCCTACGACGGCATCGTGCTCATTGACCTCGTGGGGCGTTATCGTCCTGACTATAAGGTGATGGTGAATCTTATCCTCAATAAGATTACGGCCATGCGCCCCTCTTTCATAGCTGTCGACCCGATCAAGACCGATGATCCTGAAAAGAAGAAAATCACCATGCATGGCATACGCGAGGCCATGAAGCAAATACGCGACGGCCACCCCGTAGGGTTCTTCCCCGCCGGAGCCGTAAGCAAGCTCGACCGCACGCTCCATATCCGCGACCGCCAGTGGCAGCCTTCCATCATCCGCCTCATACAGCAGATGAAAGTGCCTGTAATCCCCATTTTCTTCCATGGCCACAATTCGCTGACATTCAATATTCTCGGTCTTATCGACTGGCGTCTGCGCTCCCTCTGGCTCCCCCATGAACTCTTCCGGAAGACAGGTAAGGAGGTGCATGTGAGCATCGGGCAACCCATCTCGCCCGAGGAGCAGGCAGCCTGCGGAAGTGTGGAGAAACTCGGCGAGTTCCTGCGCGCCCGCACCTATGATCTGGCCAAGTTGCCCTGAACAAGACACAATTATGAGAAACAGAGAAAACGATATACCTGCCAATGACATCCCGGAGGAAGTGGTGAAGGTGAAGCAGCGCTTCTCCATCATCGGCAACTCCCCGGCTCTCATCAACGCCATAGAGCGGGCGGTGAAGGTGGCCCCGGTGGATCTCTCCGTACTCGTGACGGGAGAGAGCGGAGCCGGAAAGGAATTCTTTCCACGCATCATCCATGCCCTTGGCCCGCGCAAACATAAGAAATATATCGCCGTCAATTGCGGCGCAATCCCTGAAGGCACCATCGACAGCGAACTCTTCGGCCATGAGAAGGGTAGCTTCACGGGAGCCGTCAGCACACGCAAAGGCTACTTCGAGGAGGCCGACGGCGGGACAGTGTTCCTCGATGAAGTGGCCGAACTCCCCCTCACCACCCAGGCTCGACTGTTGCGCGTGCTTGAGACGGGAGAGTTCCTTAAGGTGGGCTCCTCCGAAGTGCAGAAGACCGACGTACGCATCGTGGCCGCCACCAATGTCAACCTTCTCAAGGCTGTGGCCGAAGGCAAATTCCGTGAGGATTTGTATTACCGTCTCTCCACCGTGGTCATAGATGTCCCCAACCTACACGACCGCGGGGCCGACATCCCTCTTCTCGCCCGCAAGTTCGCCTCGGATTTCTCCGCGAAATATATGACGGCCCCCATCTCCTTCCCTGAAGATGCCCGCAAGGCCATGATGCTCTACCGCTGGCCCGGAAATGTGCGTCAGCTCAAGAATATCGTGGAGCAGCTCGCCCTCTTCGACGCCGGAGAGGAGATCTCGCGCACGCGCCTCATGGAGACGCTCCCGTCCCCTTCTGCAGGCGATTCCTCGCTGGCTGCCTGCCGCAATGCCGGCGAAGCCGACCGCGATATGCTCTGGCAGGCTGTATTCGCAATGAAGAACGAGATGGCCGCCCTCCGCGAGCAGGTGGAGGAACTCGGCGGAATGCCACGCGCCACACATGTGCGCGCCACTGACATAGCCGGCGAACTCCCGCGTTCCACGTCGCTCGTAAGGTATGACGACGTGGCTGCCGTGCCCTCGCTCGCCGCCACTGTGGAGAACTCTGAGAGAGAACATGTGGTAGCCGCTCTCAAACGCACAGGTGGCAACCGCCGTAAGGCCGCCGAGCAGCTAAACATTTCGGCTCGCACGCTTTACCGTAAAATCCGTGAATACGGGCTGGAGGAGGAAGTATGATGAAGCCTTCCAGATTGCTCCTCCCCATGAGACGCCTGCTCCCTTTGTCAGGCGCCGTGATCGTCTCCCTTATCCTTGGCGGATGCATACCGAGCTATAAATTCAATGGCTCGGCCATCAACTATGACGTCTATAAGACCATCGACATCGGTGAGTTCCCGATCCGTGCAGCCCTCGTCTATCCTCCGCTCCAGCAGACGTTTGAGAATAAACTCCTCGATGCCGTCACCCGTCAGACACGCCTGCAGGAAGTCGACGGGCGAGCCGACCTTGAGATGACCGGCGAGATCACAGGCTATTCCCTCTCCCCGCAGGCTGTGGGTGAGGATGCCTACGCCACAGAGACACGCCTCACCATCACGGTGAGGGTGAAATATACCGATCAGAAGAATCCCGCAAACGACATCGACCAGACATTCTCCGCCTACCGCCAGTTCTCCTCATCCCTCCTGCTCACGGACGTGCAGGACGAACTGTGTGAGGAAATCAGCGGCGAACTCGTCGACCTTATCTTCAATGCCACCCTCGGCAACTGGTAGAATTATGAATGCAGACTTGAGTTTCAAGAAATACCCCTATTTCCTCTCTCCGCAGCTTGAGGCCCTTGAGAATGCTTCCGACGCGGAGGAGAGACGCCGTCTGGTGCGACGTGTGGCCTCCCTCGTGGGCGACGAGGAGGCTCTCCGGCGTCTGTTGGGAGTGGTGCCCGAAGAGTTCGCTGACTTTTATCCCGACCGCCGTTCGCCCGACCTTTCCACCGATGACACCATCTCCTCTTTCCTTGAGCATTTCGGAGGGAAAGCCCCGGTCTCACCAGCCGGAGGTCTCCCCACAGGAAATGGGGCAGTGCCCGTGACGCCGGCTGTCAATTATGCCGATATGCTCGATCGGCTCGAGGAGGAGGCTGATGCCCCGATGCCGGGCGACTCCACATCAAGCGCCATAGATGCATTCCTGCAGACCGTTCCCCCGCCGGCTCCCAAACCGAAGCCTGCCAACGAGGCGGCTCCCAAGACTGA
>CAZPQD010000064.1:6979-17376 GCA_964588625.1 uncultured Sangeribacter sp.
CCGCATACAGCTCCGTAATCCTGAGGCCGTCCCCTACGCCGGAGATCAGATACGCTTCCTGCGCAAACTCATAGCCACTTCTTCACGTTCCTGACATAGTCATTCCCTCTAAGTGAACGCAGGTGTTAAGCAGGTGTTAAGCTTGCGGAGGAGCGTGGAAAAAGAGGAGGGAAAGAGTCTGAATCGCGGAAATTACGCTTTTTAAGCCGAAAGTTTGATTAATCCGAAAAAAAGTTGTTACTTTGCACTCTAATTCCGCCCCAGACATAAGGGGCGGAGCCAATCATAAACAGAAGATAAAATAAATTACTGACAGCAATGTATATTTTTCTTTGCATCCTCATCGTAATCGCATGTCTGCTTCTTATCGGTGCAGTGCTTATCCAGAAGTCTAAAGGTGGCGGTCTTGCCTCCGATTATTCCGGCGGCAACCAGTATCTTGGCTACCGTAAGACCACTGACTTCATAGAGAAAGCCACATGGGGTCTGGCCATCTTCATCTGCGTCGTGAGCATCTGCGCAAGCTTCACGGTGAAGGCTCCGATGAACGTATCGAGCATCGCCCCGGCTGCCGCTCCCACCACTACTGCCGCTCCCGCTCCCGCAGCCAAACCGGCAGCCTCCGCTCCCGCCCCCAAGCCTGCCGCCGCTGCTCCGGCCCCTGCACAGGAGGCAGCTCCGGCTCCTGCAGCTGACGCAAAATAAAAAGTTTTTTCCGCCTATGGCGAAAAGCATAAGGGTGCATCATTCCGATGCGCCCTATTTGTGTTTCCGCTACCCCGGCAGTTAAACCGCTGACCTTACTTTTTGTCCTATGTAAGAACCAAAGCGAAATTTAATTCCTTAATCAGAAGCCTATGAATAAATTGAAGATATTTCTTCCGCTTCTCGTTGTGCTGATGTGCTTCTCGGCATGTTCCAATGAGAAAGCAGAGGAGGCTTCCCGTGGCATCGACCTTTATTCCAGCCTTCAGGACGTGGGACGGCTCGACCTCGCACGTATGTCGATTGGAAAGGTAGGCACTGTGGCTGACCCCTCATTCCGCAATGCCACGGGATTCGCCGCCAAGGCGGAGGCTCTCGTCGACAAGATGAAGGTGGGACAGAGGATAGCCGTCTATTCCTACGATACCTATCTGCGAGCCTCCATTGACCTGACTGCGTTAAGCCCCGACGACCTTAAGGTGGATGAGGATGCGCATACGGTCAGCCTTCGCCTCCCACCCGTAAAAGTGGATTATGAAGGACGCGACATCACCCTGCGTGAAGAGCATTATCGCGTGAGCGGACTGCGTTCCGACGTCTCTCCGGCAGAGCGTGCTCGCCTCAAGGAGCAGATGAACCGTGAGGTGAAGAAGGAGATTGCAGCCGATCCCACTCTGAGCGTACGCCTGAAGTCCGCTGCCGAGCAAAGGGCCGTCGCCTACTTCACCGCCCTTCTCGCCGATATGGGCTATCAGGCTCAAGTCTCAATCTCAAAGTGAAAAATCCTTCTCAGTCTAAGGACTTTCCCCCCGACGGGATATAAAGGATCCCCAACAAAGAATAGAAACATCATGAAGATACGCTGGATAAGAAGTATACTGGTGGCCCTGCTCCTTCTGGTAGCCGGAGGTTACATCTATTGGTTTATGACGCGTCCTGTGGAGGAAGAACCGATATATTCCACAAAACCTGCGTCACTGAAGGAGATAAAGGAGATGGCCCGGCTGGCTACGCTCGATTTCCACGAGGAAATAGCCGTGAAGGACCAGGTGGATGGCAAATGGATTGTGGCGCGCATGACGGTTGAAGGCAGCGTGAAGTATGATCTCGACAGTCTCTCGCTCGTGCAGCGTCCTGACACGCTAATCCTAAACGTGCCCGCGGAGCGGTTTGAGATTCTGGAGAGCACAGCGCCCTCATCCTATGAAGTACTCGACACGTGGGATTCCGAGCGCCCCGTCTTCGGACGGAAGCTGACGGCCGCCGAGGAGAATGCCGTTAAGAAGCGTGCGGCCTCACGCCTCGAGAACACACTCCGTAGCCGAGGCTACGTGAAGCGTGCGCGCGAGAACGCCCGCAGCGTGCTCACACCGCTTCTTCGCCGCCTGGCTCCCGATTCTCTCACAGTCATCGACATCCGCTTTGCGAATTAGGCGGGATGGCATCATGCCGATATGTCAAAACGACAAGATGTCATAATGTCAAGGATATCAAAATGTCATAATGACAAGGATGACATTCTGTCAAGATGACACTATGACATAATGACAAATAATGACAAGAGGGGTGGCATCGAGATGCCACCCCTCTTTAACTCTTATAGAGGATTGATTCAGACAAATCTATAGAGGATTGATTCAGACGAACTTCGAGAAGTCGGTCTGGCTCATGTCGCCGCAGTCCATGAAAGTCTCGTGGAGGGCGAAGGCTGCCTTGAGGTTGTGGGGAGTATGGCCTCCGGTGGAGAGCTTCAGGTAGTCCCACATCATCTCTTTGTACATGGGGTGTACGCAGTTTTCGATGATGGTCTCGGCGCGCTGACGCGGGTCTTTTCCGCGGAGGTCGGCCACACCCTGCTCTGTAGCGAGGATCTTCACCGAGTGCTCCGAGTGGTCTACGTGGCTCACCATCGGCACGATAGCCGAGATCTTGCCGCCCTTCTGGATGGAGGGGCAGGAGAAAATCGAGAGGTAAGCGTTGCGGCTGAAGTCGGCCGAACCGCCGATGCCGTTCATCATCTTTGTGCCGAGCACGTGGGTGGAGTTGACGTTGCCGAAGATGTCGGCCTCGAGGGCAGTGTTCATGGCGATCAGTCCCAGACGGCGCACGATTTCGGGATGGTTGGAGATTTCGCCCGGACGCATGAGGATCTTGTCGCGGAAGAAGTCGATGTTCTCCATGAAGTGGAGCATGGCATCGTCGGAGAAGGTGAGTGCGCAAGTGGATGCGAACTTACATTTTCCTTCCTCCATGAGGTGCATCACAGCATCCTGGATCACTTCAGTGTACATCTCGAACTGCGGGATGTCGGGGTTCTCACCAAGTCCGTAGAGAACGGCGTTGGCCACATTGCCCACACCAGACTGGATGGGGAGGAACTCCTTGGGGATCTTGCCCTTGCGGAGCTCGTCGGCAAGGAAAGAGGAGATATTGTTGCCGATGCGCTGGGAGATCTCGTCGGGAGCCGTGAAGGGCTTGATGCTCTCGGAAGCGTTGGAGGGCACTACGCCGATGATCTTTGCCGGATCGATCTTCAGCACGGTGCTGCCGATACGGTCGGAGGGCTTGTAGATGGGGATCTCGCGGCGGTGAGGGGGATCCAGAGGCACATAATTGTCGTGGAAGCCGCGGAAGGAAGTCTGGTAATAGGAAGAATACTCGATGATCACCTTCTTGGCCATCATGGCAAGAGTGGGAGCCATGCCGAGGCCGGCGCCGAGGATGATCTCGCCGCTCGGGCTCATCTCCGTAGCCTCGATGATGGCTACATCGATGTCGCCATAGAAGCCGTAACGGAGGTCCTGGCTCACGTGGCTCAGGTGTGTGTCGAAATAATGCATGCCGTTCTTGTTGGCAAGATTGCGGGCGTCCTTGTGTCCCTGATAGGGAGTGCGGATGCCTACGGCGTCAGCACGCGAGAGCTCGCCGTCAACATGATCATTGGTGGATGCGCCTGTGAACATGTTGATCTTGAACGGTTCGCCTTTCTCATGAAGTTCACGTGCGCGCTTGGCCAGGGCCACAGTCACTACCTTCGGCGTACCCGATGCGGTGAATCCGGAGAAGCCTACGTTGTCACCGTTTTTGATATAGCTCGCGGCCTCTTCAGCGGTAATAAAAGGGATGCTCATTTGTCACGTTTAGATTTTAATGGTAATTTTGCACAAAAGTAATACTATTATCTGAGATACGACTAATATGGAGCCTTTTTTTTTGCCGAATAACGATAAAAAATGCACTGGGAGCCGAAAAGTGCGCATCGAGACCTATGGTTGCCAGATGAATGTGGCCGACTCGGAGGTGGTCGCGGCCGTCATGCAGACTGCCGGTTATGACACTACCGAGTCTGACGCCGAGGCGGCTGCCGTGCTGCTCAATACGTGTTCCATTCGCGACAATGCGGAGCAGAAAATCCTTTCCCGTCTGGCCTATTGGAATGCCTTGCGCCGACGTTCGGGGCGCGACATCATCATCGGTGTCATCGGATGTATGGCCGAGCGCATGCGCGGCGAACTCATTGAGCGACATGGTGTGGATCTTGTGGCCGGGCCGGATTCCTACCTCGACCTCCCCAATCTCTTTGCCGCCGCCGAGAGGGGCGTGAAGGCCATCAATGTGGATCTCTCCACTACGGAGACCTACCGCGACGTGACGCCGCGCCGCCTCGGTGCGCCTGTCTCGGGATTCATCTCCATCATGCGTGGCTGCAATAATTTCTGCTCTTACTGCATCGTGCCTTATACGCGCGGTCGCGAACGCTCGCGTGAGCCGCAGAGCATCCTGCGCGAACTCGCCGACCTTGAGGCCCGTGGTTTCAAGGAGGTGACGCTCCTGGGGCAGAATGTCAACAGCTACCGCCATGTGGGGGCCGACGGTGCCGTAACCCGTTTCCCCGACCTTTTGGCGCTTGTGGCCCGCGCAGCCCCCACCATGCGTGTGCGTTTCACTACCTCCCATCCCAAGGATATGGATGATGAGACGCTCGAAGTGATGGCCGCATATCCCAACATCGCGCGCCATGTCCATCTTCCCGTCCAGAGCGGCAGTAACTCTGTGCTGAAGGCGATGAACCGCAAGTACACCCGCGAGTGGTATCTCGACCGCGTGCGCGCCATACGCCGTATTCTGCCCGATGCGGGTCTCTCTACGGATATGTTCACTGGATTCCACAATGAGAGTGAGGAGGATTTCGAGCAGACGCTCTCTCTGATGCGCGAGGCCGGTTTCGACAGTGCCTTCATGTTCAAATATTCCGAACGTCCCGGCACACTCGCGTCGCGTGAGATGCCTGATAATGTGCCTGAGGATGTGAAGATAGAACGTCTCAACCGCATGATAGCCCTGCAGAATGAGCTGTCGGCCGAGAGCAACCGCCGCGATGTAGGCCAGGTATTCGAAGTCTTGGTGGAGGGACGCTCGAAGCGGTCGGCCGACGATGCCTGCGGCCGCACTTCGCAGAATAAGATGGTGGTTTTCCCGAAAGGCAACCACAAGCCGGGTGATTTTGTAAAGGTAAGGATTACTTCCGCTTCTTCCGCCACACTGATCGGCGAAGAAGTGGAGGAGTGAGTCAGTCTGTCACCCCCGAAAGGTTATATCCGGGAGATGATTCCCGGGTTTATCGGGGAGTGATTGTGAAGGTAATGGTGCCGTGCGTTTCGCCGGCACCTTTTTTTGCAGTCCAGCGGGCCTTGCGTGCGGCCTGCTCGCATTTGCGGCGTATGTCGGCCGAGGCGCTGCCGCTGGCCGAGGCGGAAGTCACATTCCCGGCGGCATCCACCACGATGTTGACCGTCACCACCGTCTTGTGTCTCAGCGTGATGTCAGGGCGGGGGCATCCGAGGAAGGTGCGTCCGCGGGCATTGCCTGAGATGCCGACTCCCGTGCCTCCGGAGCCTACGCTCTGGGCAGCCTTGCCATCCTCCACGCCGTTGCGTCCGGAGAATCCTTTTGCCACAGTGGAAGTCGCCTTGCTCCGCTCCTTGTCAGTGGCGGAGGGTTCGGTGGCCTTCACGGGCGACTCTTTTTTCTGTGTGATGGGTTTGGGCAGGGGAGGGGCCGGTTTGGGATTCTCACCCGGCTCCACCACTTCCGCCTTATCCTCCTCAGCCGGTTCGGGTTCTCCCTTGAAAGCGGGAGCCGGAGCATCTTTGGTGACGGCGTTCTCCTCTCCCAAGTCGAGCAATTCGGGATCGATGAATAGTTCCTCTTCCTCCTCCTCGGGAGCTGTCTCCGGGGTGGAGTCGGCGGCAAGCAGCGAGCGTTCGAATCTTAAGGATCCGAAGAAGAGCACGAGCAGCAGCACGAGTGCCGCGAGGAAAGTCACGGCAGCCGCTATCGCTGAATCTTTTTTCTCACTCTTGGTCATTGCTGGGAGTCGGAAGGTTGGGGAGTGATTGCAGCCACCTCGGGAGCCTGCTTCGCACGCGTGGCGAGCACCATCTTCAGGTTGGCGCGGGCGGCCATGTCGAGAATCTCCACCACACGCGCATATCGCACGGTGCTGTCGGCGTAGAGGGCCACGGCGCGCAGCGAGTCGGCGGCCTGTATGCGGCTCAGCTCACCGGAGAGCTCCGCGAGCGAGAGCTGGCGAGGGGTGTTGTTCTCTGCGATGGAGTCGTTGCGGTCGGCCACGAGATATAGCATATTGTCGGAGTCGATGTAGACTTCCGTGACGGGTTTCTCCGACGTCTGTTCGGAACTCTGCGGCAATCCCACTTCTATGGCCGAGGGGAAGATGATAGTGGAGGTCACCATGAAGAAGATGAGCAGCAGGAAGATGACGTCGGTCATTGACGACATGGAGAAAGTGTCGAGCGTGGGGAAGGGTTTCTTCAGGGCCATGGTGCGTCAGCTTTGTCAGATTGTAGGCTCGTTGAGCAGGTCCATGAATTCCATGGTCTTGGCTTCGAGCGAGTTCATTATGCGGTTGACGCGGGCCACGAGATAGTTGTAGGCGAAGAGTGCGGCGATGCCGACCACCAGACCGGCCACAGTAGTGACAAGAGCCTGGTAGATACCTCCCGAGAGCACTGTGATGTTGGCAGAAGTGCCGGCGTTGGCAAGGGCGAAGAAGGCTTCCACCATACCGATCACGGTGCCGAGGAAACCGAGCATCGGAGCTCCGGCGGCTGTCGTGGAGAGCCAGGGGAGACCTTTCCCGAGGTTGGCCACCTCGATGTTGCCGGTGTTTTCGATGGCCACGAGCACATCATTCATGGGGCGGCCGATGCGCGAGACTCCCTTGAGGATGAGGCGTGCGTAGGGGGTGCCAGTCTTTTTGCAGAGATTCACGGCGCTTTCGATGTCGCCTTCATGGATGTAATCGCGGATTCTCTTCATGAAGGTGGCGTCCTCGCGCGATGCGCGGTGGAGAGCGATGCAGCGCTCGGTGAATACGAATATCGTCAGCAGCAGCAGGACCGCGAGCGGAATCATGATGTAGCCGCCGTCCATGACGAGCTGCCAGTAAGAAAGCTTATTCATAGCTTGTGGGGATATGGTGGATGATTGAGGATTGCTTTTGATATTTCCGGGCGGTGGCAATTGTCTCTCCCGGTATTATTCATATGCCCTTATGCGGAGTGGAAGGGCGGCCATCAGTCAGCGAGGCAGTCGAGATATTGCCTGATGGTCTCCCCTATGCCGAGATAGAGGGCATCGCAGATTATGGCATGTCCGATGCTCACTTCGTCGAGCAAAGGCATTTCCCGATGGAAATATGCGAGGTTCTGCAGGTTGAGGTCGTGTCCGGCATTCAGACCTATTCCGGCCTCTTCGGCGGCCCGGGCAGCCCTGACGAAAGGCTCGATAGCCTTTTCGCGGTCGGAGGCGTAATTGTCGGCGTAGGGCTTCGTGTAAAGCTCCACACGGTCGGCCCCGATTTCGGCAGCCTTCTTCACCTGCTCCGGGTCGGCATCCACGAAGATGCTGACGCGTGCGCCGGTCTTCCTGAGGCGCTCCACGATGGGGCGCAGCTCCTCATGGCGTCGCTTTACGTCCCAGCCGGCCGAGGAGGTGAGGGCATCGGGCGCGTCAGGCACGAGTGTCACCTGCGCCGGCCTCACCTCTTCTATGAGCTTCATGAAATCTTCCGACGGGTAACCCTCGATGTTGAACTCCGTAGTCACAGCCTTGCTGAGCTCACGCACGTCGCTGCGCCTTATGTGGCGCTCGTCAGGACGCGGATGCACTGTTATGCCCTGTGCTCCAAGACGCTCGCAGTCAAGGGCGAAGCGAAGCACGTCGGGATTGTTCTCACCCCGCGCGTTGCGTAGGGTGGCTGCTTTGTTGATGTTGACGCTCAGTCGGGTCATCTCCTCTTAGGTTGGCTTTAGTTGGGTGAATGTGAATTTTTTTGCCTACTTTTGCGGATTCGGCACAGAATTTGTAACTTTGATTTGAAAAGGTGAGCGATTCGGCCTCCTCCGACGTTTTATAATCAGGAAGTGTGCTTGTTTCGCCTCCGCGCAAATCAGATGCAAAAATAGGAAAAAATAGTCTTTCGGCAAAACGCCACCGCTCTTTTTTGCGTAAAATAAAAATCGAAATAAAAGGAAAGGAGAAAAGATATATGACCGCACGCGATGTATTGTCACCCTTCAGATTGCCTTCCGGAGCCTCGTCAGGGCTTCCGGCGGTCGGTGCTGACGTCCCGCTGGTCGATGTCCTGCCTCGCCTACTCGACTCCCCCTCGCGCAGTCTGGCTGTGAGGTCGGAGGGTGATGGCGACCTGTTGGGCATCATCACGGAGTCTTCACTTCTCGAGGGTCTCGGACGCATGATTGCCGCGCGGGATGACAGCAGCGTCATCATTGTGGAATGCAGCCCCGAGGAGTATTCAGCCTCGGCCATGGCCCATGCCGTGGAGGCGGCCGACGCCCATCTCGTCGACCTCTGGAGCGTGCCGGCTCCGGAGGGGATGCTGAGCGTCACGCTGCGTGTGCGCGCGTCCGACCCTTCGGCCGCCGTGCGCAGCCTCGAACGCTATGACTTCCGCGTGACCGACGCCTACGGCCAGCAGATGCGAGCCCTCGATGTGGCGGGCGAACGCCTCCAGGCCCTCCAGGCCCTGCTCAATGTCTGAGGATATGGGAGAAAAAGAATCTTTCCGCCGGCTCTATCTTTACGGCAATCTTCACCAGGACGGCCATTTCGCCGATCTGGATGCCTTGCTGCGCCTTCTCGAAAGGAGGGGCTTCAATGTGGATATTGACAGGCGTTTCGGTGAGTATCTCGCCTCTAACGGATTGGATGTCACGTCCTTCGCCCTATGCGAGACTTTCCCCGTCTCCACCGACGCTATCCTGAGTATCGGCGGCGACGGCACATTCCTGCATGCCGCCGAACGGGCCGGCGCCACTGAAGTGCCTATCCTTGGCATCAACACAGGTCATCTCGGATTCCTTGCCTCCTACACTCTTGGCGAGGCAGCCCAGCTTGCCGACATGCTCACGAGCGGTGACGCACGCCTCGAGCACAGGATGTTGCTGCGTCTCGAGTCTGACGATATGCCTTCCGACATGTGGCCCTACGCCCTCAACGAGGTGTCGGTGCTCAAGGAGGACACATCCTCAATGATCAATGTGGCCACCCGCATCGACGGTTTCGGAGTGGCTGACTATCTTGCCGACGGACTGGTGGTGGCAACGCCCACAGGTTCCACGGCCTACAGCCTGGCGGCAGGAGGTCCGATTGTGGAACCGACCCTTAAATGTATCACGTTGACCCCCGTGGCTCCCCACACACTTACCTTGCGTCCGCTCGTGGTGGGGGCCGAGAGCGACCTTCGGCTGAAGGTGACGTCGCGTGCCGACGCCTTCCGTGTCAGTCTCGACGGCCGCTCGGCCGTGCTTCCCTGCGGCGCTGAACTGCGCATACGCCGTGCACTCTTCTCCACCACCGTCATGAGGCGTCCCGAAGATGATTTCGCCTCCATCCTGCGCAACAAACTTCTCTGGGGACGCCGCTGATTTCTTAATGGCGGTGATTGCCCTTATTATTGTGGCCTTTCTTATCCTTCTTCTTAGGCTTCGGCGGTTTGGGCGGTTTCTGAGGTTTCGGCGGCTTTGGTGGCTTCGGCGGTTTTGGTGGCTTCGGCGGCTTACCCGGTCTGTTCGGACGCGGAGGGGGCGGGGGAGGAGGGGTGTGATGCGGTCCGGCATCCACCACAACATTCACACCCGGCGGCGGCGCGCTGTTGCGTGCGCCCCGATAGGTGAGCGTGCAGCTGCTCAAACCGATGGCAACTGCCAGGGATAGTGAAATGAATCTGAATGTCTTCATAATGAATTACTTTGATTGATGGGGCTTCTCGAGCTTCCCGAGCATCTCGGGCTTCTTACTATTAAGAGTCATAATCAGGGTATTTGGTTTATGTGAGAAAATATATTTTGCTGTGAAGTCTTGAAAATCAGAGCATTAGAAAAATTGTGAGAAATTTTTTTAAAAAAAGTTGCTGAAAAATTTGGTGGCTAACGAAAGAAGTAGTAATTTTGCAACGCTTTAGGAAAGAACCCCCGCCCATAAAGAGAGTTCAAAAGGCACTCGGGCGAGAGTATTCAGCCTCCGATTTCAGCGAGGCAAAGCATCACAAGATGCGCCCCCGGAATACCGGCAGGTCTTTCCAAAGCCATTTTTTCTCGGGGTGTAGCTCAGCCCGGTTTAGAGTACGCGTCTGGGGGGCGTGTGGT
>CAZPQD010000065.1:0-17035 GCA_964588625.1 uncultured Sangeribacter sp.
GTCTTGCCGTCGTCGTTGAGCTTCATGTAGAAAGCCTTGATCTCCTTGGGATAGTCAGTCAGGATGACCGGCTTCTTGAAATGCTCCTCCACGAGGTAGCGTTCATGCTCGGAAGCAAGGTCGACACCCCAGTAGACAGGGAACTCAAACTTGCGGCCACTCTCCTCGAGGATGCGGATACCCTCAGTATAGGGAAGGCGTACGAAGTCGTTGTCGACAACGAAGCGGAGACGCTCAGTGAGTTCCTTATCGAAGTGCTGCTCGAGGAATGCGATGTCGTCGGCGCAGTGTTCGAGAGCATAGCGGATGCAATATTTGATGAATTCCTCGGCGAGGTCCATATTGTCCTCAATCTCGTAGAAGGCCATCTCCGGCTCAATCATCCAGAATTCGGAGAGGTGGCGCGGAGTGTTGGAGTTCTCGGCACGGAAAGTGGGTCCGAAGGTGTAGATGAGGCCAAGCGAAGTGGCGCCCAGCTCCCCTTCCAGCTGACCGGAGACTGTGAGTGAAGCCATCTTGCCGAAGAAATCCTCAGAGTAGTCCACCTTTCCGTCATCCTTGCGGCGCGGCAGATCCTCGAGGTTGAGGGTAGTCACCTGGAATTGCGCACCGGCTCCCTCGCAGTCGGAGGCAGTGATGAGCGGAGTGTGGAAATAGAAGAAACCCTTGTCGTTGAAGAATTTATGGATGGCATAAGCCAGCGCGTGACGTATGCGGAGCACGGCCCCGAAAGTATTTGTGCGCGGACGCAGATGTGCTATTTCACGCAGGAACTCGAGTGAATGTCCCTTCTTCTGCAGGGGATAGCGCTCGGGATCGGCTGTGCCGTAGACCTCCAGTTCCTCGGCCTGCACCTCCACTGTCTGTCCCTTGCCTTGGGAAGCTACAAGCTCACCCTGGACATGGATCGACGAACCGGTGGTCACCGGGCGAAGGTCTTCCTCCGAGAAACGGGAAAGATCGAAAACGATCTGGAGATTATTTATCGTAGAACCGTCATTGAGGGCTACAAACTGCACATTCTTGTTGCCGCGGCGGGTACGCACCCAGCCTTTGACGTCTACCTTCTTTCCCACGAGAGCTTCATGATCCTTGAGGACTTCGGCCACGGGGATTCTCTTTATCTTTTCCATATTCTTATGATTGCAATATATACGATATATAATTGCCGGATATTTTCCTTTTCTTGCCTGTTTGATTATTCAAATGCTCCCATGCACAGGAAGTTTTCCTCCTCCTGAGTGAGATAGCGCCAGCGGCAACGCGGCAGGTTCTTCTTTGTGAGACCGGCGAAGTACACTCGGTCGAGTTTAGTGACGCGATATCCGAGGCTCTCGAAGATACGGCGAACGATGCGGTTGCGTCCGCTGTGGATCTCGATGCCGGCCTGGTTGCGGTCAGTGTCGCTCACGTAGGAGATGGCGTCGGCATGAATCTCGCCGTCATCAAGCTCGATGCCGTCGGCGATGCGCTGCATATCCTCCTCGGAGATATCCTTGTCGGTCCAGACGTGATATATCTTCTTCTTGACAAACTTGGGATGTGTAAGCTTGGATGCAAGGTCACCGTCGTTGGTGAGCAGAAGCACACCTGTTGTATTACGGTCGAGACGACCTACGGGATATATTCTCTCCTGGCAGGCATTCTTGACGAGATCGAGCACGGTGAGACGTCCATTGGGATCATCGCTTGTAGTGACACAATCCTTCGGTTTGTTGAGCAGCACGTAGCATTTGCGCTCGGGTGTCACCACCTTGTCCTCGTATTCCACCACATCCGTGCGGTTGATCTTGGTTCCGAGTTCGGTGACAACTTCTCCGTTCACCTTCACTTTGCCGCCGGTGATGTATTCATCCGCCTCACGACGCGAGCATATACCGGCATTGGCCATATATTTGTTGAGTCGGATCTGTGCTTCGGGATCGAGATCCTCAAGCACATAGTCGATCTGCTTGGGACGCGGGGTGAATTTCATTCCCTGCTTGTTGCCGCCACGGTTGTTGAAACCCTGGCGCTGCTGTCCGTAGCCACCTTTCTGATAGCTATTGTTGCGCTGCTGTCCGTAGCCGCCCTGCTGGCCATAACCGCCCTGCTGACGCTGCTGGCCATAGCCACCCTGCTGACGCTGCTGGCCATAGCCGTTCTGCTGACGAGGCTGATAGCCGCCCTGCTGACGTTGCTGATAGCCCCCTTGCTGACGCTGCTGGCCGTAGCCGCCCTGCTGACGCTGCTGGCCATAGCCGCCCTGCTGACGCTGCTGACCATAGCCGCTCTGCTGACGCTGCTGGCCGTAGCCGTTCTGCTGACGCTGCTGGCCATAACCGTTCTGCTGACGCTGGCCGTAGCCATTCTGCTGACGCTGGCCGTAGCCGCCCTGCTGACGCGGCTGATAGCCGCCCTGCTGACGCTGTCCATAGTTCTGGCGGGGCTGATACTGGCGGGGCTGATAACCCTGAGAGTGTTCTCCCGCTTCATTCTTTACTCCCTCACCGCCATCTGCCGGTTTGGTGTCTGTCTGCTCAGTCGACTGCTGATAAGGACGGGGCTGGTATGATCCCTGCTGGCCGTAACGGTTATTGAAACGGTGCTGTCCGTAGGAGTTGCCCGTGCGGTCCGGAGAGTAGCTGCGGTTGTACTGACGCGGCTGATAACCACCTGCCGGACGTTCCGAACGCTCGGCGGAGTCTTCATTATTCTGTGAGGAAGGATAACTTACCTTCTCGTAACGTGCATCGTTTTCCACAGGATCGGATGAGGTCTGATTCATTCCGGCCGCGATGCGCGGCCTTCTGGGTTTCTTTTCTGAGTCCATTTCTTTTAATAATTTCATCTTTCCGCGCATCTTAGCATCTCTGCCCGTGAGTCATGCGCCTGAATGGGATAAAGATAGATGTTAATATTTGACTGTATACTTGATTTTTACGTTATGGGCTTCGCAAGCGTCCGAAGTCTTTGGGTAATACCTTGGTTATACGCTGCAAAAATACAACAATATTCCCAATCCATGAAATTTTTCCAATAAAAAGCTAAAAATTAGTTCTGTTCGGAGGTATGGTCGATGGTGTAGTTGATGAAGTCGTTGAAGCGGCGGGCTTGTTCCACGGCGGGGAGAAGGGATTCGATGAAGTCTTTTTTCACCACTTCTTGCTCCGGGTAGGGGTCGGAGGCAGCTACAAAGTCTTTCGGACGTACGTATTCTATGAACTCCCAGTTTTTGTCAATCCCTTTTGGAGCTGTTTTGAGGGGATTCATGCCGAGATTGGGGAGCAGACGGCGGAAATCTTCATTTTCCACAATCGAGCGGTATTCGTCGATCTCATCGAAGATACTCTGACGGATGGCCGTGACTGTTTTGGAGGGGAGACATACCGTGCCTGCACAGAAGAATACGTTGCCTGGCTCAAGGTGCAGATAATAACCGCAACGGTTACTTTTCTTGCCATAAGGGGGATTGACAAAGATACCTATATGGGTCTTGTAGGGTGTCTTGTCAGGAGAGAAACGCGTATCACGGTAGATACGGTAGGTGCAATCGGCCACACTGAGTCGTCCTGCCTCCGGGTCGACGGAAGCAATGACATTTATAAAACGCTGCGCCAATTGGTCGGCAGTCTTCTTGACTGCGAGGTATTCCTCCTTATGGGCGTTAAACCATTCCCTATCGTTATGCTTGGCGAGTTGCCTTAAAAATGAAAGTAGTTTTTTCATAGGAAAGACTGTTGTTAATGAGGTGTTAGGTTTTAGGCACTAGGTTTTAGGTGTTAGGGCTTGATTATTCCTAATTCAGGGGTGATTTCCCGCCAGATGATGTCGGTCGCACCGGTTTTCTCTTCGATGTATTCGCCGGCCCAGCGGCCTCGTTGCTCACGATCGGAGATGTCGTACAGGAGTCGGTCGGCGGTCGTGCTGAAGCTATCCTTGCCGTTGACACATATTCCACCGCCGAGTGTCTTGAGTTCCTCAGCTTCCACAAACTTACTGTGGTTGGGGCCGAACAGGACGGGGATGGCGAAGGCTGCAGCTTCATTGATATTATGAATACCTACTCCGAATCCTCCCCCGACGTAAGCAATATCGGCATACGCATAGGCGGATGACAAAAGTCCGAAGCAATCCATGATCAAGATACGGGCATTCTTGAGAAGGGAAGGGTCGGCCTCCACCTCGCTCTTCAACACGCACCCTTCTCCGAACAGCATCTTGAGTTTCGCAAGTCGGCTGGCGTCAAACTCATGCGGGGCGATGATGACCTTAACATCCTTACGGGTGTTCAACCATTCCGCATATATCTCCTCATCGGCAGGCCAGCTGCTTCCGGCGATAAATACTGTGGATGTATGGTCAGGCGCTCCCTTTCTGCCGACAAACCGCTCAAGCACATCCACCTCCTTGGCGGCTTTCTTGATGTCGGCCACACGGTCGAAGCGGGTGTCGCCGGCCACAGTGACGTTTTCGATTCCTATGCCGGCAAGCAGACGCCGGCTCTCATGGGTCTGTACATAGATATGCTTCAGCCATCGTAGCCAGCCGGCATACCATGACCCGGACTTTCGGAAGAATGGCTGGTCGGCACGGAAATTGGCGGATATCAGATAGGAAGGGATACCGCGCTTGTGGAGTCCCTTGAGATAGTTGCGCCACAGCTCATATTTCACGAATATGGCCAGCCGCGGATTCGCGATGTCGAGGAAACGCGAGGCCGCCCCGGGAGTATCGAGAGGCAGATAGCAGACGAGATCAGCCCCGGCATAATTCTTCCTTATCTCATAACCCGAGGGGGAAAAGAAGGTAAGGAGAATCTTGATGTCCGGCCGCTCGGCGCGCAGACGCTCAATCAACGGACGTCCCTGCTCGAACTCACCGAGCGAGGCGCAGTGCACCCACACGGGACTGCTGCCCGACGGCAATTCGCTACGCAACCGGCGCCATACCTCACGCTGGCCACGGGCAAGCAGACGAGCCTTCTCATTGAAAAGAGACGCTATGGAGATGGCTGCCCTGTAACCGGTCAGACCCACTCCATAGCAAAACGGTTCGAGAAAATTGGTGAATTTCAAATTGATGTTTGTTATTGGGGATGACGCGACATTACAGGGTTAATTAATGCGGTCGATGGCCTTGCGGATACGCGCAACGACTTCCTCGCGAGGCATGAGCTCGGTGATGTCGAACATGTGCGGACCGCGGCAACTGCCAACGACAGCGAGGCGGAAGGCATTCATGACGTTGCCGAGATGGTAACCCTTTGAAGCGATCCAGTCGAGCACTATCTTCTCAGCGTTGGCGGATGACATGTCGTCGATTCCTTCGAGCACTTCGATGAGCTCTCCCATGATGCGGGGAGTCTCTTCATTCCACCGTTTCTTGACATCTTTGGGAGCATATTCCTCGGGAGCCTTGAAGAAGAAATCAGCCTGATCCCAGAGTTCACCCACGAAATTGACACGACCTTTCACCATCCCCACGGCCTTGGCCACATAATCCTTGTCGAAACCGGTGATACCCTTCTCCTCGAGCACAGGGATGAAGAGCTCGGCAAGCTTATCATCGGGCATACGCATAAGATATTCATGGTTGAACCATATACCCTTCTGGTAATCGAACTTCGCGCCGGAACGCGAGCAATGCTCGAAGCTGAACTTCTCGATGAGGTCGTCCATCGACATGAGTTCGGTGTCGTCGCCGGGGTTCCATCCGAGCAATGCGAGGAAATTGACCACAGCCTCCGGAAGATAGCCCTTCTCACGGTAGCCACTGGAAATCTCACCTGATTTCGGATCGTGCCATTCGAGGGGGAAGACCGGGAAACCGAGTTTGTCGCCGTCGCGCTTGGAGAGCTTGCCGTTGCCTACGGGCTTGAGCAGAAGCGGGAGGTGCACGAACTCAGGCATCGAGTCCTTCCAGCCGAGAGCCTCATAGAGGAGCACATGAAGCGGAGCGGAAGGAAGCCACTCCTCACCACGTATCACGTGGCTCACCTCCATCAGATGGTCGTCGACGATATTGGCCAGATGGTAGGTGGGCAGGTCGTCGGCACTCTTATAGAGCACCTTGTCGTCGATGATGGATGAATTGATCTTCACTTCGCCGCGGATAAGGTCGTTTACCACCACGTCGCGGCCCGGCTCGATGAGGATTCTCACCACATAATTCTCACCGGCGTCGATGAGTCGGCGGGTCTCCTCTTCCCCGAGAGTGAGAGAGTTGCGCATGTTCATACGCGTGCTGGCGTCATACTGGAAATTCGGTATCTCCTGACGTGCCTTCTCCAATTCCTCGGGAGTATCGAAAGCGATGTAAGCCTTCCCGTCGGCAAGAAGCTGTTCGACGTAGCGGCGATAGATATCGCGGCGCTCACTCTGACGGTATGGTCCGTGAGGGCCACCTTCACGCACACCCTCGTCGAAACGGATTCCGAGCCATCCGAGAGCCTCGTTGATATACTCCTCCGCACCAGGCACAAAACGGCGAGAATCCGTATCCTCGATTCGGAGAATCATGTCGCCGCCATTCTTGCGGGCGAAAATATAGTTATAGAGCGCCGTGCGCACTCCTCCGATATGGAGGGGTCCCGTGGGTGAGGGAGCGAATCTTACTCTTACTTTACGATCCATAGTTATTTGGGGTAATTTTCTTAAACTTATTTCCATCCCAGATGTAGCTGACGCCGGAGGGACGCACGTAGGGTTTGAGCTGCTCGAAGTCTTCACGCGTCATGTAGTCGCCTACGGTGAGCACGCTGCTGAGCGTCAGTCCCTCGGGAGTGATGGAATATTTATATGTAGGAAAGGCTACGAGCTGCTGAAGTTCATCCTTGTTCAGGCGAGAGTCCTTGGGAATGTCGAGGTAATCGAGAAGACGCGGATTGGGAAGGAATTTTGCAGTCGGAAGCTGACTCATGCTCTCCGTGTAGAAATTCACCTGCGAATCCGGGGCGGCGCCCTCCGCTCCGACAGTATATACGGTCATGAACACATACCCTTTCTTAAACGGCAGACGCCTGATCTGCATTGTGGATACATCTGAAATCTTCACTTCCAGGAAGTCGGGGGTCATCTTCGTGAGTGAAGACACACCTCCCATAGAGTTGGGGGCCTCCCATATCGAGTCAGCCCGGAAATAGGCGAGCATATCCTCGCGCGTCCATGAAGGGAGTATATCGAGCACACCTACAGGAAGCTTGACGAAAGCTGAGGATACGGTAGGTGTCTGCGCATCCTGAGTTGCAGCCGTAGTCTCATTTGGCGCAGCATCGTTGCCATCCGATGCAGACACCGGCTGCTCCACCGGCATTGCCGACAGAGCAGCTGAGAGCATCAGGGCGCAGAATCCGCACCCTGCAATTCTTTTGAGTCCTATCACTTTTTCTTTATAAAAATATCGTAATTGCCGTTGTATTGAGGCCGTGTGGCCTTTTCGGCTTTCTTGGATTTCTTTTCTTTCTTTTCCTTCACTGCCTTCTTTTCCTTGGTTGCCTTCTTGGGAGCTTCACTCTTGGCAGCTTTCTTTCCCTTGGAGGGTCGCTCGTCGCGTTCCGCTTTCTTGCGGCCTCCGCGCTGACGGGCATCGGCGGAATAGTCGCGGTCAGAAGCCACCTCGCAATGGATCTTGGTGCCGAAGAAGTCGGCATGGCGCAGAGCGTCGATCACGCGGCGGGCATCTCCCTTCCTGACGTCGAAGAGTGTATAGTCCGGCAGCAGGTCGATACGGCCTATATCAGGTTTCTGACCCACGACGCTTCTGTTGACAAGCTCCATGAGATTGCCGGGGAAGAATCCCTCCTTCTTTCCGACATTCACCATAAGGCGCTCATAGCCGGCGTCGGCCTCGCGGCGATCCTTATCGCGGCGGGCAGAACGACGCTTCTCACCGTCGTCGTCACCCGACTGCTTATTGCTGGCATTCAGGTCAATGTCAGGCATATCGCGGTAGTAGGCAAGCAGACGGTTGAACTCCAGCGAGAGAACACGCTTCAGGAGGTCTTCCTCTGAAAGCCATTCCAATTTCTTACGCACTCCGGGCAGATACTTTTCGATCTCCTGTTCCGGCACCTCCACGCGCTCCAGCCGGTCGGCCAGATGGTAGAGCTGCTTCTCGATGATGTGCTCCGGTGTCGGCACCTTCTTATACTCGAATGTCTTGCCGATCTTCTTCTCTATCAGACGCAGGCGGCTCTTCTCACGCGAGTGGATGATGGCCACGGAGACACCCGTCTTGTTGGCACGGCCCGTACGCCCTGAGCGGTGGGTGTATACGGCCACGTCATCGGGCAGACCGTAGTTGATGACGTGAGTGAGGTCGTCGACATCAAGACCGCGGGCAGCCACGTCGGTAGCCACGAGCAACTGAGTGACATGGTCGCGGAATTTCTTCATGGCAAGGTCACGCTGTGCCTGCGAGAGGTCGCCATGCAGACAGTCGGCATTATAGCCGTCGGCTATCAGTTTGTCGGCAATCTCCTGTGTCTCCTTGCGGGTGCGGCAGAAGATGATGCCGTAGATATCAGGATTGTTGTCGGCAATGCGCTTGAGGGCGAGATACTTGTCGTGAGCCTTCACCATATAATAGATGTGCTTGACATTCTTCGAGCCTTCGTTGCGACCTCCGGCCACAAACTCCACCGGGTCGTGCATGAAATCTTTGGAGATCTCGGCAATCTCCTTTGGCATCGTGGCTGAGAACATCAGCATCTTGCGCTCCTCAGGCACATGGGTCAGTATCTGCTTTATATCGTCGATGAAGCCCATGTTGAGCATCTCGTCAGCCTCATCGAGGATAACGGTGTGCACATTGCTGAGATCCACTTCTCCCCTCCTGATAAGGTCGATGAGTCGGCCCGGCGTAGCGACAATCACCTGCACGCCGGAACGCAGCGTGCGGATCTGGCTGTCGATGCTCGAACCGCCATAGACGGGGAGTATCTTCAGTCCGTCGATATATTTGGAGAAGTCGGCAAGGTCGCCGGCTATCTGAAGACACAGCTCGCGGGTCGGAGCTATAATGAGGGCCTGCGGCACGCGGCGGTCAGGGTCAATGCGCTGAAGCACCGGCAGACCGAAGGCCGCTGTCTTTCCTGTGCCGGTCTGGGCAAGACCCACAACGTCACCCTCCTTCTCAAGCAGATGAGGCACCACCATCTCCTGAATGGGCATGGGGTGCGCAAATCCGAGTTCCTCAATAGCCTTCAGCAACCGGGGTTCCACTCCGAGATCCTCGAATGTCTTCATATCTTTTTCATTTTCCATAATTTCCGGGGTTGGGTTATATCATATACTTCGTAATATCTGTAGATATAACGCCGCCGAACCTTGCTTTGCTTTAAGCGACGCGAAATTAATAAAAAATTTGCGGATTCGCCCGATAATTCGTAATTTCGTGCAGAATTATTCTGAGGCTCCTTTTCCAGTCAAATTACTTCGTCTGGCCGAAGGCCAAAGGGTTTTTCAGTGAGATCTTCCCTCTTGGGAAGCCTCCAAAATCGAATTAACCAATTATCATACTCGAAAAATATGAAATTACGCAACATCGTCGTGCCGGCCCTCGCCCTGCTGGCCGCCACTGCCTCCGATGCCGACGCGTGCACCAATCTGCTCGCCGGCAAGAAGGCCACTACCGACGGCTCTGTGATGGTCACATACGCCGCCGACTCCCACAATCTCTACGGAATGCTCACCCAGACTCCGGCAGCCGACCATGAGAAGGGCGCAATGCGTACCGTCAAGGAATGGGATACGGGCAAGGTGCTCGGACAGATCCCACAGCCGAAACATACCTACAAAGTGTTGGGCAACATGAATGAGCATCAGGTCTGCATAGGAGAATCCACCTGGGGTGGACGCCATGAGCTCGAGGACACCACCGGACAGGCGATAATCGATTATGGATCGCTCATCCAGATAGCCCTGGAACGCAGCAAGACAGCGCGAGAGGCCATTGACGTGATGGCCGACCTTGTGGAGAAGTATGGCTATGCCAGTTCGGGTGAGTCTTTCTCGATTGCCGACAAGGATGAGCTCTGGGTGATGGAGCTGATCGGCAAGGGAGCCGAGAAGGGCGCCGTATGGATGGCTGTCAGGATTCCTGACGAGGCTATCTCGGGTCATGCCAACGAACCGCGAATCCGCAAGGTGAATCTCAAGGACAAGGATAATGTGAAATATTCCAAGGATGTCATCAGCTTCGCACGCAAGCGCGGATATTTCAACGGCAAGGATGAGGATTTCGCCTTTGCCGATGCCTACGCCGAACATCCGGCCGACACCCGACGCGGCTGCGACGCCAGGGTGTGGAGCTATTTCCGCCGCTTCAAACCGGAAGCCGACAGCTACTACGCATGGTGCGTGGGCGAAAGCGACGAACCGATGCCGCTCTACATCATTCCCGACCGCAAGGTGAGCGTAGCCGAGATGCAGGAAAGCATGCGCGACCATTTCGAGGGCACTCCGCTCAACATGACTTCCGATGTGGGTGCCGGACCGAACAAGGTGCCTTACCGCTGGCGTCCGATGGATTATACTGTGGATGGAAAGACGTACACCCACGAGCGCGCAATCGCCACTCAGCAGACCGGATGGAGCTTCGTAAGCCAGAGCCGCGATTGGCTCCCCGACCCCGTGGGCGGTGTGCTCTGGTTCGGCACTGACGATACCAACACGAGCGTCTACATGCCTTTCTACTGCGCGATGACTGAAGTGCCCGCCGAACTTGCCGAGGGTGACATCAACACCTTCTCCTGGAATGCTAATTTCTGGGTGAACAACTGGGTGGCCAACCAGGCCTACAACCGCTATGACCTTATGATTCCCGACATCCGCAAGGTGCAGGGAGAACTCGAAGGTAAATTCCAGGAGACACGCCCGGAGGTTGAGAAGCGCTATGCGGCCCTTGCACAGGCTGGCGACATGGCTACTCTCGTAGGCGAGATGAACGCCGAAGGAGCCGCCATCGCCAAGGAAGCCACCGACCGCTACCGCGATCTCGGACAGTATCTCTTCGTCCGCTTCATGGATGGCAACATGAAGAAGGTGGATGCCGACGGCAATTTCATCAAGAGTGAATATGGACTCCCCATCTATCCCGAATTCCCCGGCTATGACCAGAAATATTTCGACAATATCGTAAAAGAGACCGGCGACCATTTCCTTGTGAAATAACTAAATAACCTCCACTATGAAAAAGCTGAATTTTCATATTCCATTATACCTTATTATGGCGGCCGCAGGCCTGACGGCCTCCGCTGCTCCGCTGACTCCCGAAGCTGCGCTCTCCCGCATGGGGAATGAAGCCTCCCCCCGTCGTGTGTCTTCCACAGGCGAAAAGATGCGCCTTGCATATACATCCGTGGCAGAAGCCACGGGCACACCCTCTTTCTATGTCTTCAACAAACCCGAAGGTGGCTACGTAATCCTCACTGCCGACGACTCCCTGCCGGCTCTCCTGGCCGACGTGGAGAAGGGGTCGTTTGACTTCGAGACGCTTCCCGAAAACGTTCGCTGGTGGCTCGGTGAATATGACTCACAGATAGGGTGGTTCCTCTCTTCGGGGATGCCTGCCGAAGTCATGCCCGCAACGGCGGCCAAAGTCAGCATTAAGGATAGCCGCCATGATATTGCCCCCCTCGTTAAGACACAGTGGGCTCAGCAATATCCATACAATATCCTATGCCCCACCATTGACGACCAGACATGCCCCACGGGGTGTGTGGCAACAGCTATGGCTCAGATTGCCAAATATCACCAATGGCCGGAGAACCACGGTTTCGGCCAGCATTCCTATACCGACGAGAAAGGGCTCTCCTTCTCTTTCGATTTCGCCGCCACTCAGTTTGAGTGGGACAATATGATCGATTCCTATGAATACCCCTCTTCATATGCACAGAAAGAGGCCGTAGCCACACTCATGAAGGCTTGCGGCATGGCAGTGGACATGAGCTATAACAAGAGTGCAAGCTCGGCTTTCTCGCTTGTCATACCCCACGGCTTGACTGAATATTTCGGTTATGCTCCCTGCGTGAGCTTCATACTGCGCAACACGTATTCCACCTCAGAATGGGAGGAAGCCATGTATCAGGAAGTGGCGTGTGGCCGACCTGTGAATTATTCCGGTGTGGGCACACTCGGCGGCCATCAGTTTGTGCTTGACGGTTACCGCACTGACGGCCTCTATCACCTCAACTTCGGATGGAGCGGTCTTTCCGACGGCTATTACCGCCTGACAGCCATCGACCCGCCTGCACTCGGCACCGGCGGAGGCGCGGGTGGCTTCAACTTCAGCCAGGGTGCGGTCGTGTATATCTGTCCGCCTGACAAGGCGGAAGGTCTTGAGCATCTCTCCTGCCTCTATATCTCGGGACAGATGAAGGTGTCGAAAGTGGAGTACACCCGCAATTCCGTAGATTTCCAGATTTCATATGAGGGGGGTGGAATCTTCGCCAATACTCCTGTGAATATGACTGGCACCTTCGGTGTGAGAGTCACTGATGAACTTGGCAACATAGTGGGTATTTATCCCTACACCACTCTCAAGTTTGAGGCTGCTTCTGCCAGCAGCATCGATGGCTGGGCTTCCAACTGGGCCACTGTGCCCCTTCTTGAGGAAGGCAAGTACCAACTTTATCCCGCATACCGCGCCAACGGCGAGGATTGGCAGCTGGTGCCGGTATATAACGGCAAGAGCCAATTCATCTCTCTTACCGTTGATGCCAACGGCGACTATACCTTTGCTTCCGGCGACCTCAAGCAGCTTCCGGAATTGGAAGTGACCGAACTTGTTGTGCCGGAGACAATCCTCAAAGGTGAGGACACTGCTTTCACTGCCGAATTCAGCAATGGCGAGGCCGCATACAATGGCAAGGTGTTCCTCTATCTCTGTGGAAAGGATGGCGCAACTGATTCCATGCTTGCCTACACTGACCTGACAGCAAAGGCTGACAGCAAAGCCTCATGTGAATTTAACGTTAACTTCCAAAATGAGGAAGGTGAATACGAAGTGTATGTGGCCGACTGCCTCCAGCACCGTATCAGCGTCAACTTCCCCGTCACCATCAGCAATGAGCCCGGCAGCGTTGAACTGACGCTCGACGGCAGCGATCCGGAAGTAAGCTTCTTTGATATGCAGGGTCGGCGCCTGGCTTCCCGTCCCTCCGAGGCTGGCGTCTATGTTGCCCGCAGAGGAAAGGATGTTAAGAAAATCATCGTGAAGGGCTTATGAAGAATCTAAGGATCCGGATTCCGCTGCTTTTGCTGGCGGCCGGATTAACCATCACCTGCTCCGCGGAGACACTCTCTCCGGAGCAGGCTCTTTCACGGGTCTTCTCCACGGATGCCGTATGCCGCAATGTGGCTCCTGCCGGTGGACGCATGACCCTCTCCCACACTTCCTACGTCTGTCAGGGTACCACTCCAGCCTACTATGTATTTGACAAACCGCAGGGTGGCTACCTGATCGTGACTGCCGACGACCGGCTCGGCGCGTTGTTGGCCGACGTTGACAGCGGAAGCTTCGACATGGCATCCGTACCGGCCAATATGAAATGGTGGCTATCGGAGTATGAACGGGAGATAAATTGGTTTCTGACAGAGGGTCCGGGGCCGGAGCAGTCTGCCCCCGTTATCTCGGCGGAAGCTCCTTCTCGCATCATCATGCAGGATAAACGGGAGGATGTGGAACCCATGCTCTCCACCAAGTGGGACCAGAGCGCACCCTACAACCAGCTTTGTCCGACGATAGGCGACAAACAGGCACCTACAGGATGCGTGGCCACTGCGATGGCTCAGATCGTGAACCATCATCAATGGCCCGCCACACACGGCTTCGGACAGCATTCGTACACCTACCGCAACCGCCGCTACTTCTTCGATTACGAGAACACCACCTTCGACTGGAAGAATATGCGCGACTCCTACGACAGTTCGATTGCCACTGATAAGGAGAAGAACGCTGTGGCCACACTCATGTATGCCTGCGGCGTAGGCGTGGATATGGAGTATAATGACGACCAGAGCGGAGCCGTATCTTTCCGGATCGCTCCGGCCTTGCGCGATTACTTAGGCTATCCGGAATGCACGAGTCTCGCCATCCGCGACACTTATTCCCTTTGGGAATGGGAGGAGCTCATGTATCAGGAGATGGCCGGCGGACGTCCTGTATGTTACTCCGGCGTCGGCGGATTGGGCGGTCATCAGTTTGTGCTGGATGGCTATCGGGCCGACAATATGTTTCATATCAACTGGGGATGGAGTGGTATCTCCGACGGCTATTTCCGCCTTACATCGCTGAATCCTCCAATTCTCGGCACCGGAGGAGGCGGAGGTGCGTTCAACTATATGCAGGAGGCTGTGGTAGGCATCTGCCGTCCGGATAAGTCGGAAGGTCTCAAGCCCATTACTCCCACCTACATCAACGGCGACTTCACCGTAGGGTCCGTAACCAACTACGGATCGGAGGGATGCTATCTTCGCGTATCATTCCCCGGAGGAGGAATGTATGCCAACGTGACGCACGACCTGACGGGTATGTTTGGAGTGCTCATCACCGATGAAATGGAAAATGAATTGGGGTGGTTTTCTTATCAGGAGATCACTTTCCCCGCCGGCAACCAATATGGAGTGTCCGGCTATCACAGTGCGATGGCCTTTGTGCCGCAGATTGAGATTGAAGGCACCTACCGTATCTACCCTGCCTTCCAGCCCGAGGGGGGAGAATGGACCCGAATACCGGTCTACAATGGATACAACCGTTTCCTAACCCTCTACGTCGACGGGAATGGCAGGATGACTTTCCAGAGCAACGGCATGAAGGAACTCCCCGAACTTGAGATTGTTGACCTCGTCATCCCTTCTGACATCTATCGCGGTGTGGAAGCAAATCTTATGGCCGACTGCCTGAATGGTGATGCCTCTTATTCAGGACAGCTCTATCTATATATGGTTGGCACTGACGATACACCCGACACGCTGCTCTCATCGGTCTTTATCGAGATGACACCGAGTCTTTATGACCTTCGCACCATCCCGACCACCTTCGATGTTGAGCCCGGGGAATATGCAGTCTATTTCGCCGACTGCCTGAACCGCCGCATCAGCTCAAATTTCACTGTAAAGGTGCTTTCGGCAGCCGAAGGTGTGGATACTCCGGAGATTGACTCCACCGAATCCCAATGGTTCGACCTTCAGGGACGCCCACTCCCCTCCCGGCCCACAACGCCGGGCATCTACATCGAACGACGAGGGACGCGAGTAGGCGTTAGGTTTTAGGTTTTAGGCTGTAGACTTTAGGTTTTAGGCTTTAGGTATTAGGTAAAAGGGATTAGGTATGATTTTACGAATACCTAATCCCTATTTCTATATAATCCCTAATATAATCCCTAATACCTAACGCCTAATACCTAACGCCTAATACCTAATGCCTAATACCTAACGCCTAATACCTAATGCCTAAAACCTAAAAATGCAGTCGGAAGAGCAGTGCCCAAAGGATTAGTCCGAGGAAGAAAGTGATGCCGGTCCACATCCGGCCTTGACGTGAGTAATCCCAGGCGGCACGCCGCATCCCTTCAGCTTCCTCCCCTTTCACATTCAGGGAGCGCGCCCACTCAGCAGCCGAACGCCAATACATGAAGATGGCCACGAATCCTGTTGGCGGGAAACAGAGGAGGGTGAATAATACAGCGAGCATCATCCCGTTGGCCGGTTGCTTGCGTAGTGTCTCGGGGTCGGGGTTCGACATACTGTCCTGCTCCGGCCCCAGGATTGTGGCACGCCCTATGTGGGGATTCATATCTTCCCCGGAGGGATTGTCATCCCCCATCTTTGGGTCAGTATTCTTCAATTCCTCATCCGCATCATGGATGCCGGCGAGTCGTCGGCGCCAGAAACGGCATATCTCAGCAACCTCGTCAGCTCGCTGCCAATCATCCATACCCTTGCACCATACATAAGTGGAGGGTCCCACTCCGGCCTCCACGAGTTGGTCTATACGGTATGGGCCGCGACGCTGGCCATCGGCCATTACAAAGTAAAGAGTGCCCACGGGAAGATATTGAAGACTCCTACATAGGAAATAAGTGCAAGCCCACCCAACACAAGCCCGATGATTGTCATCACGCGTGCAGTGCCGTTGCAGGATCTCGCTGTGGAATAGTCGCCCCTGGCGTATGCTTCATTGGCATTGTTGGCGTTGACGATACCTATGATGCCGAACACAATGCCGAGACAATTGCAAAGTCCGAGCACTGTTGCAACAATCGCCCATGGAAGCCAGTTGGTGTGCTGCACAGGCATACCATTGCCAGGCTGGGGATAGCCGCCCTGTGGATTAACTCCCGGATAGGGATTGTGGGGCTGTGGATTGCCGGATGGATAAGAGGTTCCGTATGGCTGTTGATTGCCACCGTTCAGCACTTCCATAATTTCCGGTTGAGTGGAGGCCATCACCCAGTCGGGCAGCCCATCGCGCCAAACGGGAGTATCATGTCTCAAGCCACGGTTTACGAGACCGAGGGGAGAATCAGGACCTATACGCTGACCGTTGATCATGGCGAAATACTGCGATAAAGCTGAATTGTCACCCCCGAAATTGGGATAAACGCCGGCAGATTGTCCCTGAGGCTGAGGGGAAGCGGTGTTGGAGAAAAATAAGTCGGAAAGCTCATCGAGCGACATAGCCTGTTCCCAACCCGTCATCCCGTGACACCATATGAGTGTGTCAGGACGGATGCCCCGCTGGCGCAGATCATCGAGAGTAAACGGACCCACCTGGGTGCCATTCTCCATTATATAGTATTTCTTATCCATATTCGTCATGTAATGTAAGATTGCGTGATATTGATTGATTTGTTTGCCATCCAAAGTCATATGATTGGAATACAGGATGGGCAAGGAGGCTTTTTAAGGGGCTCTCCCTTATTTTAAAAACGCAAAATTAGCAAAATATTTGTGAGATACTGAAGATTGTATTAACTTTGCGTCTGAAAAGAATGGAAAATGCGATAGTAGCTCAGTTGGTAGAGCATCAGCTTCCCAAGCTGAGGGTCGCG
>CAZPQD010000066.1:0-17015 GCA_964588625.1 uncultured Sangeribacter sp.
CGCACGATGCCGGTGAAATATACGTTGTCGAACGGTTGCTTGCCCACGTATTCATAACCGGCCATGATCATGCGGGCCACCCAGAAGAAGATGATGTCCGGACCCGTCACGAGAGTGGCGGTGGGATAGTAATAATCGATCTCACGGTTGCCGGGATTGTTGATGCCGTCGAAGAGAGTGATGGGCCAGAGCCAGGAAGAGAACCAAGTGTCGAGTGCTCCCGGATCCTGAGTGAGTGCCTCCATCGGCATGTCAGGATTGCCAGAAGCTGCACGGGCCTTCTCGAGGGCCTCCTCCGGAGTGGGAGCCACTACGTAAGCCTCCTCACCCGTGCCATTATCATAGAAGTAAGCCGGGATACGGTGGCCCCACCAGAGCTGGCGGCTGATGCACCAGTCCTTGATGTTCTCGAGCCAGACGCGGTAGGTGTTCTTGTATTTATCCGGGACGAAGCGGATGATATCCTCCATCACCGGGGGAAGCGACATCTTGGCGAAATGCTCCATCTTTACAAACCACTGGAGCGACAGACGCGGTTCAATAGCCACCTTAGTGCGTTCCGACAGACCGACATTGTTGACATAATCCTCCACTTTCTCAAGCAGACCAGCCTTTTCAAGATCAGCGGCGATAGCCTTGCGGCAGTCGAAGCGATCCATGCCGACATACATACCGGCCACTTCAGCTATAGTGCCATCTTCGTTGAGCATATCGATCGTCTCGAGATTGTGGGTCTTGCCAAGCTCGTAGTCATTCTTATCGTGGGCCGGAGTTACCTTGAGGCAACCCGTTCCGAACTCGATTTCCACATAGCGGTCTTCAATTACCGGAATCTCGCGTCCTACGAGAGGCACGATCACGCGGCGACCCTTGAGCCAGGCGTTCTTCGGGTCCTTCGGGTTGATGCACATAGCAGTGTCGCCCATGATGGTCTCCGGACGGGTTGTGGCCACGACGGCATAGTGTCGGCCGTCGGCATCGGTATGCACCACCGACCCCTCCGGCGCATCGAGCGAAGCCGGTTCCTCGGCGAGATAATATTTCAGATAATAGAGTTTCGACTGTTCCTCCTCGAAGAAAACCTCATCGTCGGAGATGGCCGTGCGGTTCTGCGGGTCCCAGTTCACCATGCGCAGGCCACGATAAATGAGGCCCTTCTCATAGAGGTCGCAGAAGACGCGTGTCACGGCTTCACTGCGGGAGGGGTCCATGGTGAAGGCAGTACGTTCCCAATCGCAGGAAGCACCGAGTTTGCGGAGCTGCTTGAGGATAATGCCGCCATGCTTCTCAGTCCATTCCCAAGCATGCTCCAGAAACTGCTCACGCGTAAGGTCGGTCTTCTTGATACCCTCAGCAGCGAGTTTGGCGATCACCTTCGTCTCAGTGGAGATGGAAGCGTGGTCGGTGCCAGGCACCCAAAGAGCGTTCTTACCCTGCATTCGTGCGCGGCGCACGAGAATATCCTGAATCGTATTGTTGAGCATATGGCCCATATGGAGCACTCCCGTCACGTTAGGCGGTGGGATGACAATGCAGTAAGGTTCGCGCGCGTCAGGCTCGGAATGGAAGAGGCCGTGTTCTTCCCAGAAGGCATACCATTTGTCTTCAACCTCCTGAGGGTTATAGGTTTTGGCGAGTTCGTTCATCTTCGTCGTAATTTGTCTGATAAAAATTTGGGGAGAGGCTTTGATTTAGGGAGATGTGCTCCCTTCTATCAAGCATGGGGCTATTTTGAAAGAGGGAGGGGGAAAGGAGAGGAGGAGGGATCAGCAGCCGGTAAGTTCGCCGCAGAAAGAGCGCTCCATGTTGGCGCGTACCTCCTCGGGGGAGAGACCCTGTCCGAAGAGGAACATCAGTTTGGTGATGGCAGCCTCGGGGGTTAGGTCGTGGCCCGGGACGACTCCGGCCTGCATGAGTTCATATCCGGTGACGTATCGGAAGGGATGCACGCTGCCGTTGGAACATTGGGTGATGTTGACAATCACCAGACCGCGGTCAACGGCTTCGCGGATGAGTTCAAGAAACCAGGAATCAGTGGGGCCGTTGCCGGCTCCGAAGGTCTTCATCACGACGCCCTTCACGCCCGGAGTGTTCAGGAAGTGACGCACGTGCTCCTCCTTTATTCCGGGGAACAGATCCATATAGATAACGTTGGTATCCATCCCGTAGTGTACTTTCAGACCCTCCTGGCACTCAGATTGGGAATGCGGGAGCAAGGCATAGTTGTTGAAGCTGATGCCGAGGCCGATCTTCGCCAGCGGAGGGTAATTGTTGGAGGTGAAGGCATTGAAATTGCTTGAGCTATGCTTGGTGCTTCGGTTGCCTCGCCATAAGTAGCTCTCGAAGAGGATGGCCACTTCCTGCACCATCTGTCGGCCGGCGGCGTCGCGTGCGGCAGCCACCTGCAGGGCCGTGATGAGGTTCTCCTCCCCGTCAGTCCGCACCTCTCCGATGGGGAGCTGCGAACCGGTGATGATGACCGGTTTTGTCAGATTCTCCAGCATGAAGCTGAGGGCGGAGGCTGTATAGGCCATTGTGTCAGTGCCGTGGAGAACGACAAAGCCATCGTAGGCATCATAGTTCTTCTCTATGATCTTCACAATCTCACTCCAGTGGGTAGGATTCATGGAGGAGGAATCGATTGGATGCTCAAACTGGAATGTATCCACATCGAAGTCAAGCATCGAAATCTTCGGGACATTCTTAAGAAGATTGTCGAAATGGAAAGGCTCCAGAGCGTGGGAGACGGGATTCTCGATCATGCCGATAGTCCCGCCTGTGTATATCATGAGGATTCTGGTTCTTTTTGCAGAAGTCATAGGTTTGAAACGTGAAAGGTTGATGTAGGGTCAGTCTGTTTTCCCGCAAAGATAGCAATTTGCCACCAAATAAACCAAATTTTTTGGGTTAAAAAGCTCATGAAATAGCAAATTTTCATCTACCCTATGATTTTTCACAGTTTTTCAGGGTTGCCATAAGAGAAAAGTGCTCAGTCCATCAGAAAGAAGGGTGAAGCAGGCGATAACCCATGAAATATTGTCCGTCGGTCTTGAAGAAACGTTCTGCGTTGACAGTCTCCGCCACGATCATTCCCTTTGCAGGGTCGGCGTGGATCAGACGCATCTCGCCATCGGGATCCATCTCAATGAACCCGATGTCATATATGTCACGGTCATTCTCCTTGGCGAGAAGTATTATGACATCTCCATTCGCGACCTTTGCCTTGACATCCTTCTTGCCGATTGTCTGCTTCTTCATGTAAGGAATCTTGTGGGAGCGGTAGCCCATCTCCACCATCCTGACCTTTTCCCATTCGGCGGAGTCGCGTAAGGCTTCATAATCGGAGCGGTGAGTGGTGAAATGGTCGAAAGAGCGTGTGCGGAACACATTGTCCGGCAACCGTTCCGTGAGTTCGGTGAGATTACCGCGATAGATATTGTCGACAGTCCAGTCGGCGCTATAGAGAAGCCGAGAAGCGAATCCTCCATCCTCACCTTTCCGGCGGCTGAGGCTGACGAAAGCGTCGGCGAAATCCTGATACGAAGGATTTTTCGAGACAGTGGCAGCCTTGGCAAAGGAGAGTACGGTGCTGGCAAAGTCGAGAGGCGTAAACTCATGGAAACTTATGATGGCCGAGCCCACACTGTCATGGAGAGCTGAGTTGCCAACCGGAGTGCCTGCAAGTGCACGGGCAGCGGCGATGATCCTCTCTCCTTGTGAAGGAAGCGCCGCCACCTGCTCAAGAATCCGGGAGGCCTTCTGCCTGTCGGCATCGCAATGCACCCTCACTTCAGAGAAGACACTGCCGGAAAAGCCAATGCCTATGAGCAAGGCTATGATGTATTTTTTCATTTTCATATGATGGTATGGAGTTGTCAAGCGAGCTCGTCAAAAAAAGTGATTCTGACCGCAACAGAAAGAATCCACGCAAAAGTATGAAAAAAACACCAAACCGGCAAGAAAACAACGTTGCCATACATCAAACGGCTTAACATATATCCGATGCTCGATGAAGGACTCGGGCGAACCATCCGGAAGGGGGAGTGGTTATAATTGGAGAGTCTTGGGACACAGTTGCCTTCAGTAACCGGAGACAGACTTCTGTAAGAAAAGAAGTCAAGGTCGGAGCGGGGGCAGTGTACGGGAAGACTTGGTTAAATGTATATATTATGGTAAAATCAATTTTTAAGGGTGTCATGGCGACACTCGCATTAATCTTAGGAACTTTAGGTATGAAAGCACAGACATCTTATATCTTCCTTGCTCCCGGAGTGGAGGAGGTGGAGGCAGTGGCGACGATCGATGCCCTCCGCAGGGCAGACATTCCTGTCACGACAGTTGCAGTGGCCGACAATCTGCAGATCAAGGGTGCCACGGGCCAGACGCTTGTGGCCGATTCCCTTATTTCGGAAGTGAATACAGAGGGAGCTGATTGGCTCATCATCCCCGGTGGAGACCCCGGAGCCCAGAATCTTTATGCCAATGACCTTGTGAGGGAGAAAATACTCGCTCATTACAATAAGAATGGGCGCATTGCATCGATATGCGCCGGGCCGGCCGTTGTGCTTGCTCCGCTTGGAGTGCTCAAGGGAAAGAAAGCCACTTGCTATCCCGGTCTTGGCGATGCCATCAATTCCAATGGAGGTGAATATGTGGAGCAGACAGTTGTGGTGGAGGAACCCAATCTGATCACATCGGAGGGTCCCGGCACAACACTTCCTTTTGCCATAGCCATCATGAAGGCTACAAAAGGGGAGGAGGCAGCTCAGAATGTGGCCTCCGGAATGCTTGTCAGATAAGGACAAATTGTGAGGAGTCCTATTTTTGAACCGTCTCTCTTTTTTGAGACGAGGAGTAAAATAGAGACGAGGAGTAATAAAGAAAAAAGAATATCAGAATTATGAAAAATGACGCTTTGTTTGATCTGACAGGAAAGGTGGCCGTTGTCACCGGCGGCGGCGACGGCATCGGAAAAGGATCATGTGAGATATTGGCTGCCGCTGGAGCTTCGGTTGTAGTCAGCGACCTGTCGCTGGAGAAGGCAGAAGCTGTGGCTGAGGAAATCAAGGCAGCCGGAGGAAAGAGTGCGGCTGTGGCCTGCAACGTGCTTGAGACAGAAGATCTTGAACGCCTGATAGATTTTGCCGTCAGCACCTTCGGCACAGTCAATATCCTTGTGAACAATGCAGGCATCGGAGGTGGTGGCCGGGAGAATCCCTTCAAGATTGACCGCGCATATGTGGAGCGGATTTTCGCCATCAACGTATTCGCACCCTGGCAGCTGTGCAAATTGGCGGCTCCCTATATGGAGAAGTCGGGATATGGCAGTATTGTCAACATCACCTCGATGAGCAGTATCAACAATAGCCCGGATATGGCTATCTACGGTTCGTCGAAGGCAGCACTCAACCATATGGCATCAAATCTTGCCTTCGACTACGGCAAGATGGGTATCCGCATCAACAATGTGGGTCCGGGTGCCACGCGTACGCGAGCCCTCGCATCAGTGCTTACCCCTGAGATTGAGGAGAGGATGCTCTCCCACACCCCACTCAAAAGGCTTGGAGAAGTTTCAGACATTGCCGGAGCAGTGTTATATTTTGCCTCTCCCATTTCCGCCTGGGTGAGCGGACAGACCCTTATGGTAAACGGTGGAGGAGTGCAGACACTCGACTGAGTCCCGTATCATTCAAAACCGAAAAAATAATCCCTTCCGGCCACACAATGCATGGCTGGAAGGGATTTTTTATTTATCGCTTGCTTTTTTTACAGCATCGTACAGGAGCTTTCTTCAGCGGCGCATGGGAGCAGACAGCTGGTCGGCGAGGTCGGGCCTTACTGACCGCAGGGTGGAAATGAACGCAGAGTCGAAGGCGGCCGCGCACTCAGGTTTTTTATCGATGACGTATTTGCTCTGCTTGGCCTTAGCTTCGAGCAGGCTATGCTGCATCTGCATCGTGTCGGTCATGTCGCGGCTCAGGAAGAGCTTGGCGGCATTTCGGCCTTCCATCTGGGCGGCTTCAATCTCGGCGGTGGCAGCCTCAGTCTTCTCAGTCTGCGAGCATCCACACGCCAGGATGAGGGCTGAAGCCGCCATGGCGGCAGCCCTCAGACCATTGATTTTCATGATGCGTTTCATCTTTTGAAATTACTTGATTTTTGGAGAACGGAGTCTTACTCACCATACATGGAATCCCACCAACGCGGATCATCCTGAAGCCACTTGGCAAACCATGCCATGATGGTGTTCTGCCAGAGTTTGCGTTTGTTATAATCAGTTATGACATGATCCTGATCCTCAACAGTGATGAACTCTACAGTGCGTCCGAGCACCTTGAGAGCGTTGAAGAGCTGTATGCTCTCACCGATGGGCACGTTCGTGTCGCGGGTGCCATGGAGCAGCAGCAGAGGAGTCTTGATCTTGTCGGCGTTGAAGAGCGAACCTTGCTGGGTGAAGAGTTCCGGATTTGTCCAGGGATAGGAATCGGCAGCGGCGATGGCATTGTAGGAATAACCCCAGTAGCCCTCACCCCAATAGGAAGTCACGTTGGAGATACCCGCATGAGAGACAGCCGCCGCAAAGATATCGGTCTTGGTCTGGAGCAGCTGGGTCATGAAGCCACCGTAGCTTGCGCCGAGGCAACCGATCTTTTTCTCGTCGACGAAAGGATGCTGTTTGCAGAACTCCTTCACGCCCTCGATTATATCGTCGGCAGTGCGTATGCCCCAGGCATTCACATGGCGTGCGGAGAACTCCTGACCGTAGCCGGTTGTGCCGCTCGGGTTGATGACGTATACCACATAATCCCTTGAGGCGAAAAGCTGCGGAGTGTAAGGATGATGCATACTGGAGTTGGAAGGACTCGTGCCGCCGTAATAGTAGACGATGAGCGGATACTTCTTCGAGGCATCGAAATCAGGCGGCAGGCAGATCATGCCGTCGATTTCCGTGCCGTCGGAGGCAGTGAAGGTCCAGGAGTCCATCTTGCCAAATTTTACATTTCCGAGGCGTCCATTCAGCGGGTCGTCGATAAGGCGGCGTTTTCCCGTCTTCAGATTCAGGAGTTCGGCGCGGCCGGCATAAGTGTGCGACATGCCTGTGGCCGAGAGCCAGGGTCCGGAATTGTCAGGAATGGAATAATCCACCACGTATTCGAGGCCAGTGTCAATCTTATCGATTTTGCCACTCTTCGGGTCAAGGCAGAATAGAGGCACATAGAAACCTTCCTCAGCCGTGAAATATATCTTGCCGTCGGCCGCGCTCCACTGCGGGTCATCCTGGATTGCAGGATCGAAGTCGCGTGTCATCGCCTTCACTTTTTTCGAGGCTATGTCGAAGATATAGCCCTGGGCGTCGAAATCGTTAGGGATGGGATGGTTTCCACAGTTCATGCCGATGGAATCAAACGAACTCGGACCACCCGTGACGAAGAGCTGCTTGGCATCCGGCGAATAGATGGCGCCCCTGAAGGCACGTTCGCCGCGGATCAGAGTGTCGGTCTTGAGCGTGGAGAGGTCGAGCTGCATGACGTCGGTGCTGTAGAACGGATAGTTCGAGGGAGTCTCCCGGGTTGCGGAATAAAGGATCTTCTTGCTGTCGCGGCTGATGTCGAGGCAGGCAGTGGTGAGTCCGCCATAAGTGAGGGGAGTGGCAGTCCGGTTCTTGATGTCATATTTGGTGAGGTAGAGACGGTCGCGGTTGCCCGGCATACGGTCGTCGGGATCCTTGATCCGGCGCATCACACCCTCCTCCTTCTTCCCTTCCACCGGTGTGTAATACAGAAGGAAGCTGCCGTCGGGAGCGACAGAGAAGGAAGCGTCCGGCACTCGGGTAGCCAACAGTTCCGTCTTCATAGAAGGCACATCCACGGCATAGACGTTATAGTCGCCATCCATCTTTCTGGAATAGAAATAGCGGTTGGCTCCCGGCATCCATCGGGCCGAGGCATCGATATCGGCAGCCACCACACGCCCGGTAGCAGTCTCCTGGAGCACTGCCCAATAGCGGGTGTTGTCGGCATCAAACATCTCCTTATAGTTGATGATGATATACTGGCCGTCGGGAGAAAGAGCCGTAGACGTCACGCGCTGGCCGAGCGAAATATCCTCTATTTCGAAGAGACGCTTCATACGGTCGGCAGAAGCAATCTCCACATTGTCATACCCCTCATCCGGCACGAACTCCAGGCTGAATTCAGGAGTGGCCTTATCGTCTGGCAAGGCAAGCATATTCACCTGCACAATGTATTCAGTGGCCGGGCGCATTTCCAGCGGTCCCTCCTGCGGGGAAGCCACAGAGTCGGCTGCACTCTTTTTGATTATGCTTTGGCCATTCACGCTTACTTCAGCCACGGAAGTGGACTTAAGCACCAGCTTGCCCTTGGTGTAGCGGGCGGGACGCAGGCGCGAGGTGAAGGTGTTGAGCCGGGCTGTCTCCCCAGCCGGGGCGAGCAGCACACGTCCGGCAGTGTCCGGAGTGACAGTAGTCCAGTCCTGATCCTCATAATCGCGGATGAAGGCTTTGGCGGCGAGAAGCTGCGAAGGATCGAACTTATTGGTGGAGGCCGTCAGCGAGTCGGAGGCAGCCGGCAGCGGTATCCTCACCTCCGGCGCATGGCGATAGTTGGAGATACGGATTGAGGCAGCTCCGGCAGCGAGAGCTCCGGCGCCTACGAGTCCGAGTATAAGAAGATGTTTATTTTTCATGGATGAAAGATTAGATCAATGTGAGGGGATTACGGTTCGCGGGGAATTTCAAAAGCCGGCACACTCTTCAGTTTGAGATGATAGACGAGAGTGGAATAAGGCTTCACCTTGCCCGAGGAGGCGTTGCCATATCCGGCGGAAGCGGGGATAATGACGGTGACGGAATCTCCGGCATGCATATTGCGCAGGGCAGTCCAGAAACCTACGATATTCTCACATGGGCGGCAGCGGTAGATACTGTCGCCGTAAGTGTTCATGCTGTAGGAATCCTGAAGCTTTTCGCCGTCGATATTCTCGAGTTCATATTTCACGTAGCAGGTGGAATTATCGAGGGGCTGCAGATTGGAGGCAGTCAGGCTACGGTCGTTATGCCAGTGCATGAGCACAAATGCAGAAGGAGCCCAATCGGGGGAGACGCGGGTATAGTAAGGCTTACCGTTTTCAGTGCGGGCAGCTTCTGTCTCCACGAAATCCTGATTGCGCTTGTTCCATTCCACGCTGTCATCCTCCGGCAGGTCGGAATTACAGGCAGCCGCTCCCATGAGGAGCAGCAAGGAAGCCGGCAGCAGTCGGAGCGCTGTAGAGGTCTTCATTTTCATAATGATTGTCAGAAATTAACTTCCGGAGCTTTTTCGGCACCCGCCTCAGCCTTGAACTGAGGTTTTTCCTTGAATCCAAACCAGCCCGCATATATGGTTGTGGGGAAACTCTTGATTGCAGTGTTATAGTCGCGCACGGCTTCCGTATATCTCATTCTTTCGGTCGAGATACGGTTTTCGGTGCCTTCCAGCTGAGTCTGGAGATTCATGAAATTTTCATTGGCCTTCAGGTCAGGATAAGCCTCCTGCACTGCGAGCAACGACTTGAGGGCGGAGCTGAGCTCATTCTGTGCGGCCTGGAACTTAGCGAGGGTCTCCTCATCGAGGTTGTCGGCATTGATATTGATGGAAGTGGCTTTGGCACGGGCTTCAGTCACCTTCAGCAGAGTCTCACTCTCATGGGCGGTGTAGCCCTTGACGGTATTTACGAGATTGGGGATGAGGTCGGCACGGCGCTGATATTGGTTTTCAACCTGGGCCCATGCCTGATTGACATTCTCCTGTTTCTCCACCAGAGAGTTGTAGTTGCATGAAGAGAGAGAGCTCATGGCGAGCACAGCCACGATGGCTCCGAATATCTTTGAAAAAACTTTCTTCATCAGGACAGAATATTGATTAATAAAACGAGGCTCCCGGCCGGTAGGCGAAACCTCCGGCCGGGGCTATCCGGGATTTGTTTAGAGGAGCTTACGCAGCAGGGAGTTGAGGCTTACCTTCTCAGCCATGATCTTCTCAAGATCATCGATGGCCACACGCTCCTGTTCCATAGTGTCGCGATGGCGCAGGGTTACGGTGTTGTCTTCGAGAGTCTGATGGTCGACGGTGATACAGAACGGAGTGCCGATGGCATCCTGGCGGCGGTAGCGTTTGCCGATGGAGTCCTTTTCGTCTACCTGGCAGGTGAAGTCGAAGCGCAGACGGTGCTGGATCTCCCTTGCCTTGTCGGGCAGCCCATCCTTCTTGACGAGGGGGAGCACGGCACACTTCACGGGAGCGAGAGCCGGCGGGAAATGCATCACCACGCGTCGGTCGCCATTGCCCAGATCCTGGTCCTCATAGCAGCTGCAGAAGACGGAGAGGAACATACGGTCCACACCGATTGAAGTCTCGATCACATACGGCACATAGCTTTCATTGAGTTCCGGGTCGAAATACTGGATCTTCTTTCCGGAGAATTTCTCATGCTGCGAGAGGTCGAAGTTTGTGCGGGAGTGGATACCCTCCACCTCCTTGAAGCCGAAAGGCATCTTGAACTCGATGTCGGTGGCGGCGTTGGCGTAGTGGGCCAGCTTCTCATGGTCGTGGAAGCGATACTTCTCATTGCCCAGACCGAGGGCTTCGTGCCATTTGAGGCGCGTGTTGCGCCAGAAGTCAAACCATTTCAGTTCCTCTCCCGGGCGCACGAAGAACTGCATCTCCATCTGTTCGAACTCACGCATACGGAAGATGAACTGGCGGGCCACGATCTCATTGCGGAAAGCCTTACCTATCTGGGCGATGCCGAAGGGGATGCGCATGCGGCCCGTCTTCTGCACGTTGAGATAGTTGACGAAGATACCCTGGGCTGTCTCAGGACGCAGGTAGACATCCATGGCTCCGTCGGCAGTTGAGCCCATCTCAGTCTTGAACATGAGGTTGAACTGGCGCACGTCGGTCCAGTTCTTTGTGCCGCTGATGGGGTCCACGATCTCATAATCGAGAATTATCTGCTTGATGGCAGCCAGATCGTTGGCATTCATGGCCTCTGAGAAGCGGGTGTGGAGCTCCTCACGCTTCTTTGCGTTTTCGAGCACACGCGGATTGGTCTTGCGGAACATCTCCTCATCGAAGCTCTCGCCGAAACGCTTTGCGGCCTTGGCCACTTCCTTATCGATCTTCTCGTCGAACTTGGCGATGGCGTCCTCGATGAGCACATCGGCGCGATAGCGCTTCTTTGAATCCTTGTTGTCGATCAGAGGGTCGTTGAAGGCATCGACATGGCCCGAAGCCTTCCATATGGTGGGGTGCATGAAGATGGCGGAGTCGATACCCACGATGTTGTCGTGGAGCATTGTCATCGCCTCCCACCAATAACGTTTGATGTTGTTCTTGAGTTCCACGCCATTCTGGCCGTAGTCATACACGGCGGATAGACCGTCGTAGATTTCACTTGACTGAAACACGAACCCATATTCCTTGGCATGGGCCACGATCGTCTTGAAGACATCTTCCTGTTTTGCCATTTCCGTATGTGTGTTGTAGATGGTTGATTTCTATTGTAGATTGCTGATAATCTGTTGTAGATTGTTAATAAGGTGCAAATATAGTAATTTTTTTGGAAATGCGTCTTAGAACCTGACAATCCTTTCGTTTGTTTTACTATAAAATTAAAAATCTTGGTTATGAAAATCGCACACACTACATTCCGAAAAATAATGGGCGCCCTGCTTGCAGCGGGACTCTTGTTGTCGGCTCCCACGCTTTACGCCCAGAATTCACTCCCGGCCCCCGGCGCGGGAGGAGGTTTCAATCCTGCCCCCGGCGGACCCGGCGGTCCTGGTCCTGGTCCCGGCGGTCCTGGTGGTCCCGGCCCAGGCCCTGGTCCTATGATGGGATGGGGCAGCCCCTGGTGTTCCCCGTCGGTGGGACTCAACATAAGTTTCGGCACAAACTCAGGATTCTCCGGCCAGAACCAAGGCACGACCAACGTCATGGCCTGCGGCTACGACGCACGCGGTATCTGGCGAGTGCTCCCACTATATGTGGCGTATCAATGGAACGGGGCACAATATGATGTGACAGTGCTCAACGCATGGAATCCCTGGACCGACATGTGGAACCGAGGAGTCGACATGCCCGCCTACAACACCTCCTACTACCTGCGTGGCAACACCTACGACTTCTACACCCCCCTCTCCACCGGCACCTACTATTTCAACCTCTAATCGCCGATCGTCTTCACCGTCGGTGTTCAGGCATTCTCACTGGAGTGGTCCACCTATTTCCCTGGAAAAGTATAAAGTCCCAATTTTGCCGACTATGGCTGAAATTGGGACTTTATTTCTGACCTTCCATAAATTTCTTCAGCCCTTCAATAAATTTCACAGCGAGGGGTCGAAGCTCATTGAAAGTCTCCTCGTCATAATAAATGAACTCGTCATAATCGCCAGCCTGCCGACAGTTGAAAAGCTTTTGATAGATTCTACCAAATTCAGAATCCAATTTCCCGGTCTGTATGAACTTCAGACCAAGCATGGTTTTGATCCCTTTGTGGGTCACCGTCTCAAGCGCATTCGTCAGCATCAGGGCTGATGCTGCATAGTAAGCCGCATAGTAGAGACGGTTGACGGCGGCATTGAAGAATTTGGCGTTCGCCAAAACATATGCTTCCTGAATGGTTTGAGAGGCTCTCTCAAACTTATAGTTAATCAGGCCATTGCGTGAAGAAGGGTCAAGTCGGTCGGTCATAATTCAATTCCTTCATTATTGACATTGACTGTGAAAGGCGTTTTTCGAGCATGAAAAAGCTTGTTCGTGGTGATAAAAGGAGAGATGTCCACGCCTAACTCGAGAGAGAGATCATAGAGGATGTCAGAAATGGAGAAATTCTTCTTGACAAAATCCCTCCCTTCGTAAGAATCTGGGAGAAGGATTAGCAAGTCGATATCGGAATCCGGACGAGCATCCCCACGAGCATACGAGCCATAGAGTATGGCCTTTGCATTGGGCTCATATACAGCCAGAGCATCCTTAATTCTTGACAATATATTCTTTAGATCCATAATAAGGGAGGATTACTGAACCACAAAATTATGCAAAACAAACATATTCTGCAAGTTTAGGGGTGAAATTGCTTGTCAAAAATAAGAGATCAGGAGGATGCTATCTGAAGGGGAAATACCCATCCGGATGTCTAATTTTATTTTACAACGTATTTAGTGGTGGTTGATCCTTGGCATATTACATAAACGCCGGGGGAGAGGGTATGAAGTTTATCGGCGGGTACGTTTATGAGTACGGGACGTCCTTCAAGGTCATAGACCGATACGTTGTCGGCGCCCAAGTCAATGCTATCCACAGTCACGGGGCCATCAAATTCCTGGATGTGTACGAACTCCTTCCACACCGGAGCTTGCGCATAGAGAGCCGAGCTGCCTTTGGGGACATAAAGGGTAGCCTGAGCTAATACTTCAGGTTCGAATTGAGAATAATCTCGTTCAAAGACGGGAGGCACGGGTGCATTGACAGTGACCTTGCGGATGGATGGACTGTTATAGAACACCTGGATTCCGAGAGTCTCCAGTTCCTTTGGCAGCGTCACTTCAGTCAGGGCATGGCATTCTGCAAAGCACATGGTGCGGATGGAGGTGGCGGGAGCTGTGATTACTACCGTTTCCAGTTCTGTACTGCCGTAGAGGAAGGGGATTTGGGTGGCATATCCGCCTATGACTGTGTGGGGGAAGGCCGAACGGAATAGCCAACTGTCAGCGGCATTTTCGCTCAAATTGCGTCCGAGGTAGAAGTAATCATGACGGCCTTCGGCATAATACAGATAACTGTCACCTTCAAGTACTGACTGAGAGTCCTCAATGACCACCTTCTCCAAGAGAGGGCAATCTCCCAATGCTGACGCACCAATGGCCATTACGGATGCGGGAATGGTGAGTGATGTGATGGATGTACCATAGAAGGCATGAGAATCCAAGGAGGTGACGGGATATGCCGAACCACTACGCTCAATTTCGGTGAGCAACACTACATCCCCCGTAGCCTCATTTGATTTGATGACAGAAGCTGTATTCGAGTCAAGGTCAATATCATAAACTACATTGTCGATGACAACCGTTGTGGCATCCTCCACAGTAACTTTGCAAGTGGCTATAGAAGAGCCGATTGCAGCGCTGATGATGGTGGTGCCGACAGCGATGCCGGTCACGTCGCCGTTGTCGTTGACGGTAGCCACAGCAGGGTTGGTGCTCGACCATACAATCTGGGGTGAATAACCGTCATTTGGGGTCACCAATGAAATTAGATGCACTTTTTCATTTGGCAGAAGAGTCAGTTCGGTAGGTTCCAATTCAATGGTGTATTCAGTCAGAGAAGTGCAATGGAAGGGCACGCTCGTGGTCACACCATCGCAATCAGCTATCACGTAGAATTCGCCCACGCCAAGACATTCCACTTTGCAATCAAAGAAACTTGACTCCTTGATTACGGCCAACGAAGGGTCGGATACACGCCAGGTAAGGTTGGCCCGGTTTTCAGCGTCGGAGGGTTCGGTGGAGCATTGAAGTTTCACAATATCTCCAACATGGCAGTCCACTTCCGAGGGAGTGACAGAAATGGATGTCACCGGGATCAAATCGCGCACAGTCACCTCGCAAGAATCCTCAGCACCCCTGTAGGCACCTGAGGGTTCTATCACTGCAGTGATGACGGTGACTCCCGGCTTGTGGGGGGTAATCTCACCCGTAACGGGGTCGACGGATGCAACTTCGGGATTTTCAGAGGAGAAGCGGGGAGAAGCCGGGCTGTCGTTTTCCAGCTGGAGTGTGAAGGATGGGGCGGAGAAGGCCACGGATACCTTATCTTTCCAGAAATAGAACTTCGGAGTGATGTAAAGGTCGTTGATGATATTCTTGAACTGACCCCAGGCAGGATCAGCTTTGTAAGCCTCCAGACAGTTTTCAGGCACATGGAGAGGCACCTCGTTATAGATCTGATATTGCAGATCGCCAAGTACCAGGCCAGGGGTCAGAAACACATCCTTAGGCATTGCCGGTGGCTCAGCTGCATAAATATTGATGCTTGACAGGCTCTCCCGGTCAAGGTCGGCGAAAGCAAGGCTGCCGATTGACTTGACTCCCGTGCCGAAGGTGAGTTTGTTGATCATTGTGGTTCGGAAGGCTTCCTGGCCGATAGTCTCCACAGAGTTGGGGATTTTGAGAGGATACATGGCCCCCGGCACAAGAGCTCCATAGAAGAGATAATCCGGGATATCCACCACACCCTCCTGAAGCTCGATTTTCTTCACATTCATCATATAGAAAGGAGAGGGATAAGCCCAATTGCCCTGTATAGGTTCAATAGTACGGCCGAGAGTGATGCAATCCACGGTAGGCTTGCCAAAACTAAAGTTGGAGCAGACAAGCTTGAGAGGCTTTTCAGATGGGACGATGGTGATTTTCTTGAGGTCAGGCACCTTGAAGATAGCCTTGTCTCCTATTTCTTCGATAGTCTTAGAGACAGTCAGGTTGACGAAACCTGAGAAGTTGCCGAAGGCAAATGCTCCGAAATATTCACCTTTATAGTTATCAGTGGTGTAGACAGTCTCGAGATCCCTTGCATAAAAGAAGGCATAATCCGGCACTGAAGCGTATGAATACGAGAGGTTGATTTCGGTGAGAGGATATGCGTAATTGCTCAACTTACCGCTGCAATCCCATTCCTCATAGGGGCGCTGATTGGTGAGATACATATTGCACTCGGAGTGTGAGCTTATGTACTCTACGTTGGGGCGCACCTTCTCGCAATAATCATAAGTATTATCAATCAGAAGGTTTGTGCAGTTGAAGATGCATAGAGTAGGGTCGGGCACACCCGTGAATCCACCTCCGATTTCCAGGTTAGTGAATATATGGTATTTAAAACCGAAGTCATCGGGGTTTGCACGCACGATGTCGCGCAGCAAGCAAGCATTTTTCGCAGCGCTCAGGTCTTGGCTGACTGAGGACACCACAACCAGTGGTGTGGAACTCTCGCAGACATACAGTGTCTCGAAGTTGGAGCAATTGAAATCATACTCGTCAGTGAGTTCATCCACATACTGACCGATGCCTAATTTTTTAAGTTTCAGATCTTTAAATGGTTGTTTATTGTTAGGACTTAATGGGCGTCCTACATATAGATCAGTGACCGTCGTAGGGATCGGAACTACAAAATAAATCTCCTCGGGGCTATCCTCAATGTAGTAAGAGTACACAGAAGAGGATGAAGTGGCAACGTTGTTGACAAGATAAGTGCTACCATCCACCTCGACAGTGGCAGGCACACGGATCTTATCCACGGAGGGATCCTCCGGGCCGTAGAATGTGGCAATGCCGGCATACTGGCTCGGAATTGCCTGCGCACTCAAAGTGGCTACTTCCCCGACAGCTGCTTCCTTGCGGGGAGCAATGTCAAATCTATTGCCCCCGACCACCACTTCGCGGGCTTGTGAGGCGAAAGAGCCGAGAAGCACGAAAGTGGCGATAAATAACTTCCAGATAATTTTCATAAATGTTATTATAGTGTTGGTTTTGAATACAAACGAGAAGGACCGTCGGGGGGAATACCACCAACGGTCCTTCTCGTTTGCTTGATTACTGTCAGAACCCTTAATGATATTCCGACCGCGCAGCCTATGGAGAGTAGGCACGCACGATCCTGATTACAAAAAAGATTCTGCAGACGGGAAGCAGACAATGGATTTGAAAAAAAGGGGAAAGAGCCGTCCCATCACTTTCATTGCAGCCATAGACTGAATGAATTGCCAAGGATTTCTCCAAGGTGATGTAAATCCCCTGCCGGGCCAATACGCTGTTTACAGAGCCTCAGCCCGATTTTGCGGTGCAAAATTACAAAAAAATCAGCGTTCGGAGCAACACCGAACGCTGAAAAAATTCTTAATTCATGCAAGAAAGTTTCCAATAAGAAGTGCAACGGGTGTTTCGATGCGTCAGCCCACCCACT
>CAZPQD010000067.1:0-16915 GCA_964588625.1 uncultured Sangeribacter sp.
CCAAGCACCCCACATTCGGAAAGATACCCTCCTCCTCACTCTGGGTGCTCAATAACGTAGGCCTCAACATGTTCATCGCCGTCATCGGCATCGCTTCCGGTCCGACGTTCGTCAGCGGCATCACGCAGGTGGGCTGGTTACTCTTCGTGGCCGGTATAATCGCCACCACGCTCCCCCTCATACTTGGCATCTGGATAGGCGACAAATTCTTCCACTTCCCGGCAGCCATCAACCTCGGATGTGTGGCCGGATCGCGAGTCACGACCGCCTCACTCGGTGCCATACAGGATGCAGTGGGTTCGTCGTTGCCGGCGATGGGTTACACCATCACATACGCCATCGGTAACACCCTGCTGATTCTAATGGCCGTAATCATGGCGGCCGCCTTCTGAGTATGACGGTAACCCTGGGCATGACGGTTGGCTTAACATGGCGCGAGCAGCCATCCTTCAATAGTTTTGTAAAAAATAGGAAAAAATAAAAACCACAAGATATTATGAATACACAGAATCCATCAGGAGAGCAGTTTCAGAAAGAACTGCAGAACCTGAGTCCATTTGAGATCAAGAACACCCTCATAGACCTCGCACAGAAAGAGGCCCGCACCTCCACCGACACTTACCTCAACGCCGGACGTGGCAACCCCAACTGGATTGCCACCGACCCACGCGATGCCTTCTTCCTGCTTGGAATGTGGGCGATGGAAGAGGCCCGCGATGAGTTCTACCTAAAGCCCGGCATTGCCGGTATGCCGTCGCGCGAAGGAATCGGGGATAGGCTCCGCACTTTCCTTACCGACAATTCCGGACGTCGCGGTGCGCGTCTGCTCCTCAAATCGCTGGAATACTGCGAGAAAACCCTCGGCATCGACCCCGACAGCCTCGCCTACGAATGGGCTGACGGCATCATTGGCGACCATTATCCCACTCCTCCCCGCATCCTTGAGAACACAGAGAAGATCTGCCAGGCATATCTCGCCCAGGAGATGGGCGACCGTGCTCCGGGTCTTGGCCGTGAGTTTGACATTTTCGCCACAGAAGGTGGCACGGCCGCCATGGTCTATATCTTCGAATCGCTTATCGCCAATCATCTGCTAAAGAAGGGGGACACTGTGGCGCTGATGACCCCGATCTTTACCCCTTACATTGAGATACCGCGTCTCGACCGCTACGATTTCAACGTGGTCAACGTCCAGGCGAGCCAGCTTGACCCGGAGGGATTCCACACTTGGCAATATCCCGACAGTGAGCTCGACAAGCTTCGCGACAAGAACGTGAAGATGGTGTTCCTTGTGAATCCCTCCAATCCGCCATCCTACCGCATGAGCGATGAAAACCTCAACCGCCTCGTCGATATAGTCACCAACGATAATCCCGACCTGATGATCGTCACCGACGACGTCTACGGCACGTTCGCAAAGGATTTCAAGAGCCTGATGTATGTGCTCCCGCACAACACCGTATGTGTCTACTCCTTCAGCAAATACTTCGGAGCCACAGGTTGGCGTCTTGCCACCATCTCCACCCACAAGGATAACATCTTCGACCGTCTGCTCTCACGTCTGCCGGAATCTGAGAAGGAAGATCTGCGCCGCCGCTACTCTTCGCTGACGATGGATCCCGACAGCCTGCTCTTCATCGACCGTCTTGTGGCCGACAGCCGTGCCGTGGCCCTCAACCACACCGCCGGACTCTCAACCCCGCAGCAGATCCAGATGTCGCTCTTCAGCCTAATGTGCCTGCTCGATGTGAAGGACGTCTACCGCAAGAAGATGATGACCCTCATCGCCGACCGTCTCGAGGCTCTCTGGAAGGGTACCGGTTTCCGTCTGCGCAAGGATCCTCTGCGTGTGGGCTACTACAGCGAGATCGACCTTCTCGAGTGGGGTGAGAGAATCTATGGCGCCGACTTCGCGAAATGGCTCAACGAGACCCACCAGCCCATCGATGCAGTGGTGCGTCTGGCGAAGGAGACTTCAGTCGTGCTGCTCAACGGCAGCGGATTCGACGGACCGGAATGGTCAGTCCGCGCTTCGCTCGCCAACCTCGATGAAGCCGCCTATCTGCGCATAGGCAGTGCCATCCGCCAGATCTTCGACGGCTACCACGACGAATACCTCGCCTCGAAGAAAGGATAATTCAAAAGCAGAGGCCAAAATATTGAATAGTAAAAAATCACCCATGCACCAATATCATAAATTGGTGCATGGGTGATTTTTTTGTATTTTAGTTTTTCTTTATTGAATGCGGATTCCCTTTAGCGGATATGGAAAATGAGGGCAGAGCCGGCAGTGTCGAGTCGGGCGATGTAGACACCGGGACGAAGCCCTGACAGGTCTACCACTTCGGCCGAAGAAGTGATGTCTGCGGATTTTACAGTCAGTCCGTCGAGTCCGGTGATAGTGAGTCGGCCAGTTGTATCTGCTGTCAATCCGCCAGCCACAAGTCTCAGCAAGCATTGGTCGGTGGTATTGTGTTTATTGTTGCCAGATTTAGCTTCAATGCTCTCTATGCCGGTGCTGAAATCAGGGATGGCGAGATAGCGGCCCGGTTGCAACTGCCGCAAACGGCAGGCGAGGGTACTGTTGCCTTCAGCGTCAGTCACGGTCACAGACTCCGGCTCCTGCTTCGCTTCAATGACGAAAGTCACCTTGTTGGCATCCACAGCCTCCGGGTCGCTGATGATGGTCATGATGTTCTCCTCCTTGTCATAAAGCAAATGGCAGGGAAGGTCGAGGCGCGTCTTCCAGAAATCGCCGTAAGCCTCAAAATTATAAAATCCTGTCTCGTCGGGATCAAGTCGCTCCACGAGTCGCTTCTCCAGCTCCATCTTCCATTCGCGGTTGGGGTGGATGAGCAGTACAGCCGAAGCATAGTTACCATGCAGGCGGTTCATGGCGCTGACCCAGTCGTCGACACATTGATGTGTCTCCCAGGTGTCATCATTGAGAGCAGTATGATTGCCATTATATACGTCGGAGATATGCAGGGGAATCTGCAGCACACCGGTCGGGTTTCCGGCCCAGGAGTTGCTTTCGCGCATGAAGAAAGGGAACTCACTCAGAAGGTCGCCACCCGTGAAGGTGGAGGCGAACTCATAATCACCCATCACGAGAGCTTTCGGCATATCTGAATTGTTGCAGAGGTGGCCCGAACGGAAAGAGCGCACATGGTTGGAGAGGTCTTCCTCAAGAATCTGCTTCGACATCACCACTTCCGCCCAAGTTGAGGCACCGGTGGAGACACCGTCGACACACGTGGCCCGCCGGGCATACTCCTCACGCGTCACGACATCCATATTCTTGCATTTCTCAAAGTCAGGGAAATGGCAGATGGAATGGCTGCCGACAGTATGTCCTGCGGCGAGCAACTCCTTCGACTGGGCGATGGAGGCAGCGTCATAGAAAGCCGAAAGATAGGCAGTGTCGTGATAGTCGCGGTCGCGGAAGTAATGGGTGGTCAGGAAATAGTGAGCCTTGCAACCGATGGAAGCCTCGTAATCCGACATGAAGTGCATGGCGTCATAAGCCGTCCGAGAGTCGCAGTCGTGGGTGGGGATGAGCAATTGGGTGAAGCCGGCGGGAACAGTAAACTTCCACACCGACGCTTCCTTATGGGAGGCAACAATGGAACGCAACCACAAAGCCCACACATCGGCGGAGGGTTCAAAACCATTGTTGTAGCAGCGAGAGGCCGAACGGTCTTTGTTGAGCTGATTGCGTAAGATTACTTCGCGCCATGCCACTCCCGCCAGGTAGACGGTGCCATTGCCGAGAGAATGCCGCAGTACAGCCGGCGTGCCATCCTCATAGCGTGCCATTGTCTCAGCCGGAAAGTCAGCATCCAAGGTATAAGCATAGCTGGGTACATTACCGATGGAGGTGGCCTGTTCTTCCGGTTGGTCGAAATAATCCAATTCGGGCATAGACTCATTGGCACAATCCCAATTGATGATGTATCTCAGTTTGGAAGTGGCGATCGCCGCCGATGCGTCAATACCGCATAGCGTCGAGATATAACTCTTATCGGCAGAGCGCAAGCGTTCCACAGCCGGACTCACTAACACACCGCCCCCCTTCACCCATTCTTCGATCGCTTCATAATCCGAAGAGGAGAGGGGATAGGAATCGAAGCCCGAAGCGAGGAGCAGCAACGAGGCATTCCCGAGAGCAGAGGCAAGGTCATCGGTGGAGAAATAAGAATAACCGGCAACGTCGCAGAGATAACCAGCCGAATAGAGAGCCTCGATGGCAGTCTGATCCATCGATTCATCCGTTTTCGTAAGCACAGCTATCTCATAGGTGGCATGCTGCGGTGAGATGATTTCCTGAGAATGAAGAGTGAAAGCGGCAGCCGTCATCAGTAGTGACGCGATTCTTCGCGTCCAAAATTTATAAATCATATGGGAATGTACGCGCGTCATCGCGTCCGGAAATTTTGCGAGTATCAGTAGGGACGCGATTCATCGCGTCCGGAAATTGGATGGTGGGTCTTCATTTCATTCGGACCACAATGAAAATTAATTTTTGACGTCGAATTTGGCGCATTTTGGGGAGAAGGCAAGCATCACGCAGCATCCCTCTGACTCGTAGCAGAAGAGATCCAAAGCTTCAGTTGTTCCATCGGAAAGGCGTATCTCACCCTTGCCAAAAACCGGAGTGCCACTGCCGCTTACGGCTGTTGGGATGCCGAAAGGAGGAAGCTCGATGATGCGTAGATCCTGACGGATATCCATCCCCTCAGTCATGGCGGCCTTATACATAGCTTCCTTCGCTGTCCAGGCCTTTATGTTGGCTTCAAGATCATCGGAGGGAATCATGGCGAGTTCCTCATCGTTGAGGAAACGCTCCCTGACTTTCAACACCTGTTCGCGGTCGAGGCGTTCGGCATCGATGCCCATGGCAGTACGTGGGGAGAACTCACCGAGGGTTGCCTCAGGCGTACGAGGCAGCGAGGCTATAGCGAGGAAATGACCGGTATGAGTGATTGATATGCGGCAGGTGTCGCCATAAAGGAAAGGTGCTCCGTTGGCGAAATGACCTGTCTTGCGATACTCGTCGCCGCCATTCTCACCGTAGATCTGCATAGCCATGGCAAGCCATACCTTCTGGCTGCGCTGCTCTGCGCCGCTGATCTCCTCAACTTTGATGCCGGCCGGCGTCATATGCCGCCAGTATATGAAATCGGTCTCTGTCATGATTGCTTGATGTTAGTCTCCGTTATTGTTTCCAGGAGTTAGTCTCCGTTATTGTTTCCAGGAGTTAGTCTCCGTTATTGTTTCCAGGAGTTACGCTCCCGTTATTGCTTCTTGGATGTGGTGGAGGTTTCCTCTTCAGCCTTATTGACGGTGACTTTCACTTTCGTGATGCGGTGGCGTTCTGTCTGCACCACCTCAAAGCTGCAAGGTCCGCGCTGGAGTTTCTCGCGTCGGGCAGGGAAATCCCCCTTTATTTCGAGAAGCAGACCCGCCAGGGTCTCCGCTTCGCCGCAGTCGCCGAGTTCTTCCTCCTCGATGTCGATGTCGTGGCAGAAATCACTGATGGATACCTTGCCATCGAAGATGTAGGTATCCGGTCCGATCTTACGCCAGGTGGTCTGCTGTTCATCATACTCATCGTCAATATCGCCTACGATCTCCTCTATGATATCCTCGAGGGTGACTATTCCCTGAGTGCCTCCATACTCATCGATCACGATGGCGATATGGATCTTACGCTTGCGGAAATCCTCGAGCAGATCATCGATCATGCGGGATTCTGGCACAAAATAGGCTTCGCGCAGCAGCGATTGCCAGTGGAAGTCGTTGCCTCGTTTTCCGATATAGGGAAGAAGGTCCTTGCTGTAAAGGATACCGCGGATGGTATCCTGCGAAGTGTCGTAGACAGGTATTCGGCTGTAGCCGGATTTCAGGATTATCTCCATCGCTTCAGGCCATGTGTCGTGATATTCAATGGCCGTCACGTCCACACGCGAGATCATGATGTCGCTGACTTCCTTCTCTCCAAATGTGAGTATCCCTTCCAGCATCTCCTTTTCCTGCCCTTCGGATAGGTCGGATATCTCAAGAGCCTTCTCAAGTTCGTCGGCGGATATCTGCTCATTCTTTTTGGTCACAAGCCGATTGACGAGGGTAGTGCTTTTCACCATCATCCGGGCCAGCGGACCGAAGAGCCTGTAAAGGACCGTCAGGCCACCCGAAGCCGTACGGGCCCAGCGCAGCGTACGGCCGCGGGCCACGAGTTTCGGGAAAATCTCGCCGCAGAGAAGCAGGAGGAAGGTCAGGAAAACGGTCTGCACCAGGAAATTGAGCAGTCCGCTGTTGAATTTGATGGTCTGGTTGATGGCAAACGTCAGGAGCACGACCATCGTGATGTTGACGAGATTGTTGCTTATGAGGATTGTGGCCAAAAGGCGTTCGCTGTCGCGTATGAGTCCTAACACTTTGCGGCTGTCAGCGTCCTCGCTCTCCTCAAGTTGGTCGATGTCATTGCGTGTCAGCCCGAAGTAGGCAATCTCGCTTCCGGAGACGAAGGCCGACATAAGCAGGCATAGAAGAGCCACTAAGATTATGACTATCCAGGCACCCCAGCTTTCCGGCGCCTGAAACTCTATGGCTCGGTTGAGGAGTATCATCAGAGGCATCGTCGGAGTGCACGACGATGGTAAAGGGTCTATATCCAATTTTTTATGTGTTGGTTATTGCAGTCGCAAAATTAGTGATTTCTAATCTCTTTTGCAAATTTCACACCTTTACTTTCTTATCTTCCACGAGATACCAGAGCCATCCCTCCACTGATCGGAAGAGGGGAGTGCCCTCGTTATCGTGCAGACTCCGGAGCAGACTGACGTAGCGTCCCACCTGCTTTTTATGGGCCGGAAGCTCCTTGCCGGTCTTGTAGTCGATGACTATGGCGTTGCCGCGTTCATCCACTGTCATGCGGTCAGGACGCCGGGCGATCGTCATATTTGAAGTGGCAGAAAGGAGGGTTCGCTCATTGAGCACACGCAGGCCCTCTGCAAACCAGGCGGCGGCTGTGGGGTCGGCAAGCATCGCGGAAAGCTTCGCCTTCAGTTCCCGCTCTCCACTGGCGGTGAGGCGACCTTTGACACGCATGTGGCGCAGTGCGCGGTCGAGGTCGGAAGCTGTGCGCATCCTTTCGAGAACTGCGTGGATGATGTTGCCCTCGCTTCGAGGATCGATATAGGTCTCAGTCTCTTCCTCCTCACCCGTCAGGATACCGGCGTCAGGGTCGCGGAAACGGAGAGATTTCGGAAAGCTGTTGCTCACGTAGCCTTGACCGATGCTTATCTCTCCAACTTCCGGTTGGGCAGATGCCCTCATGGCTTCTTGCTGCCGCCGTTTCTCCTCCTGGCGTTGGCGGTCGGTTTCGCGTTCCTCGGCAGTACGCGGATGTCCCACTTCTATCCTTCCTATTTCTGTGTCGCGATATTCACGCATCTGCGGTTTGGATTCCTCATCCTGCCCGTCATGCCGTTCATCCTCTCGCAGTTCCTCGTCGGGCTCACGTGCAGGCTCCACGCTGATGTGAATATCGGCTGTCTCGCCTGGCATGAAGCGGGCACGTGCCTCATCTGTGGCTCCGATGAAGTCGGCGATATGCAGGCTTATGGTCAGCAGGCTCTCAGCCATATTGCCGAAGGTGGCAGAAAGAGGAGAGGACTTTTCGCCGGCTTCATCATCCGGTGTCGGGGCCTCCTCTTCAGGTTCGGAAAGTCCCAGTGCCTCCTCGAGATTCTTGCGGATTTTCCCGGTCATGGTCTTGGCAGCCGGCACGTATATGTGAAGTTCCTCCTCAGCACGGGTGAAAGCCACATATACCTTATTCAGGATATCCATCATATAGGCATGGGCATAGGCAGAGAAGGTGGATTCATGAAGATGTGCATGTGTAGCCTCATCATTCTCGGCTTGTTCCTTGAGAAGTTTGCCGAGCTCGCCCGACTCCACCGCCACTTTCGGAGGCAAAGGAATACACCCCCGGGGCGTAATCCCGACACTCGGGTCGGGGTCTACCCACAGCCATTCGGTCTTGCTTGCGGATGGGGAGAAGGAGAAGGCCACTTCCGGCACTATGACGCATTTGAACTGGAGTCCCTTCGACTTGTGGATTGTCATTACCTTCACAGCGTCTATATCCTTCGGGGAGGTGATGGAACGGCGGCTGCCCGTGGTGTCCCACCAACGCAGGAATGAGGCTATGTCGGCAGGATTCCTTTCGCTGTATTCCAACACGATATCCTGAAAAGCGGCTATATAGGGAGTCTCACGCAATGCCTCTTCCTTGCTTACGAATCGTCCTATGGCCATCTCCACGATTGCAGGGAGAGTATGGGCCTGCATCTGGCCCACTTCCGCCTGCAGGGCGAGAGTGGGATCGTCGGGGGTGCCGAGACTGTTCTTGAATTTCTCCAGAAGTTCGGAAGAGGGTACTCCTCCATTCTGCATCACGTAGAGATGAAAATGACCCCCGATCCGTTCCCAGCTTCCAAGTCCTTTGCGGTATCGTTCGGATTCCTCTTCAAGACGGGCGGTACGCGGTTCGCTGATAGCCTTCAGGGCTGCGATGATTGTGGCCACGGCTTTCGACGAACTGACCAGCAGCGACTCCTCGCTGACAAACTCAATGCGCTCCGCCCCTTCAGGAAGTGCGGAGTTGAAGTCGACAAATGTGTCGATGATCTCTGTGCCTTCCTTTTTCGTGTTTACGAGGAAAGCAATGTCACGCTGCCTGTAGCCCCGCGCAAGGAGTTCCTGCACGAGCTGTCCGAAATCAGTGAAATATGCCGGTGCATCTCCTGAATCGTCAGAGGATGGTTCCGCATCTGTCTTTGATACAAATTTTATGGACACCAATCCCCGCTGCTCCTTATGGCTCGGACGCTGCACCACACCCTCATACACGTCCTGTGCACCTCCGACGGCGCCGCCAGCATCGACAGTGCGTGCCGCCAAGGCATGAAAGAAGAGATTGTTGAACTCCACGATGCGGCGGTCGCTGCGCCAGTTGGTGTTCTCCTCCACGCTGTCGCCGCAGGCCCGATGTTGGCCGGCAAATTCTTTTGGAAGGATGGTGGAGATGATCTCGGAATCGGCATTGCGGAAACGGTAGATGCTCTGCTTCGCGTCGCCAATGACGAGACTCTCCTCTCCGCGGCCCACGCTCTCCCGAAGCAGCGGACTCATATTCTCCCACTGGAGTGAGGATGTGTCCTGAAACTCATCGATAAGATAATGGCTCAGGCGCGTGCCGAGACGTTCGTAGATGAAGGGCACCTCATTGTCGTCGATGATACGCTGGAGGATGACCCCGGTGTCGGAGAGCTCCACAAGACCGTTGTCCTGCAGATATTGCGTCACGTTGCGGCGAATCTCATGGAGCAGGCCGAGATAAAGGAGGTTGTCGCGGTAAAGGAGCCAGTAAAGGAAGCGGGGTGTCGATTGTTGGAATGTCCATTCGAGCCAAGCCTCATACATGGCTACTCCTGCCTCCTCCACCTGTTGGATGAATCCTCCATGCATCCCCATTACCTTCTTCGAACGGCCTGTGGAGGAGGTCATCACATTGCCGCCGTCAATATCTTGCCTTACTTTTTTATACTTGAAAAGTGTAACGGTAGGCTTTCCATCCTTATTGCGGTTGCCAAAAGGTCGGGAACTGGCGATGAGCTGGGCGTGGCTGCGGGGTGTGGCCTTGAGTTTCACTTCGGAAGGCGCTGCTTCGAGAAGTCGGAGCAGTGCTCGTGCTGCCTTTGCCATTACTCCGTGAGAAGTCTTGACCTGCGATTCATTGCTGGCTTCCAGTTGCTCATAGATGTCGCGGAAAGTTAGTCCGTTTTCCTCTAAGGCACGGAAGTAATTTTCAATATCCTCGCGGTTCTGTTTGTAGGTCTCATTCTCCATCTTCTTTGCTGTGGCCAGAAGGCGCTGATAGAGTGCCGTCTTGCGAGAAGAACGTGCGAAGACGTTCCATTGCGAACCGCGGTCGCGGCTTTTCTCCATCAGACGGTCGAGCCAGTAGCGGGCAGGAGTGTCCGAACCGGTGTTGATCTGATCGAGCGAAGAGTCAATGCCGATGGATGCAAGAAGGTCGGAGTCCATCTCCACCTGATAGGACTCGGTGAGGTTGGTCTCGTAGGCGAGGGTGCGGAGCACACCCTGGAAGAACGAGTCGATGGTGGAGACATTGAAATCACTGAAATTATTGAGGATTGTCTCAAGCGCTATCTGGCAGACCTCAGCTATTTCCTCGGCCGATGCCTTGAATTCCTTTTTGAAATCGGATAGATAATCGATGGCTCCGTCGGGTGTGGAGGAGGTGGCGGTGGCAAGTGCCGCTAATTTCTCAACGATACGTTGCTTCATCTCCGTAGTTGCCATATTGGTGAAGGTGATGGCCAGGATCTGGCGCAGGGATTGGAGAATCTCACCTTTTGTGCGGCAAAGACGTTTGGCCCCCGATCTATTCAGCGGGCGGCTGATGAGATAGCCGATGAATTTGCGGGCCAGGGTGAAGGTTTTTCCCGAGCCTGCAGAAGCGCGTTGAAGTTGAATCATTTTCTTTTATTTCACTTTATAGCCCATATCGCGCAGGAGGGAGGAGGCTTTCTCCTTCCAGTCGCCCTGGAGCAGGATTTCGCCGCCACGGGCGCTTCCGCCTGTTCCGATTTTTTGCTTCAGTGTGCGGGCAGTCTCTTCGAGAGTCTCATCATCGCAGAGGAATCCCTCAATGATGGTGGCGGTCTTACCCTTGCGGCCTTTGCGCTCCATCACGACATGAAGCGTCTCCTTCTTTGCCTCCTTCTTCTCCGCATCGCCGTGAGTTTCGTTTGGCGAAGCCTCCCCCTCCGGGAGCTGCTCACGCAACGCTCCCAGTGCATCTTTCCAGTCGATAGCCATAGTTCCTTAATATTGTTTTTTCTTTCTGCAAAGCTAACAAAAAATCACCGATACTGCAACATGTCACTCAATCATATCGGCAAGCGAGAGGGAAGTAAATCCTATTGCCCATCCCTTTCTCTTCTCTGCAATCTTTGAAGATTTTTCTTCAAGTTTGTGGAGATCGATGCGGCGTTTGTTGCGCTTTACCTCCCCTATGACAATTTCCTTATCAGCCTCATTGACGGCTATAAGGTCTATTTCATTCTTTCCATCTTTTTCCCAATAATTGGTCACTATATTGTAGAGGCCGGTTTCGCGGAACAACTGACGGAAATATCTTTCCAGAATCCAGCCGGAATAAGTGTCATAGTCAGACTTGACTTTCTCACGAACATATTGAAGGTTGCCGATTTCAACAGCACTGCGATACTTATAGATGAATCTGAACCAAAAATTTAAAAAATTGTCCTTGATGCCATATTTCACGTTATGGCTGTTGGGAGAGGCAAGATAAGGGCGATAACGACTGAGGATGTCGTAGGTGTTTTCCAATTTGTCAAGGAATCCGCCAGCTTCTATACCTGTGTATGACTTAATCTCCCCACGTTCGTTGAAACCGGAGGCAACCGCCGATAGAATGGAAAAATAATTGCCATAATCTTTCCCAAACTCATCTGAAAGGAGCTCTTTCCCTTCGTCTATAAAATATGACCCAAAAGAAAGCACATATTCGAGAATACTGTCTTTGGTGAAGGCTCCAGCCTCAACAAGTTGCTCTACATATTTAGGTACGCCACCCGTAATCATATAAAAAGAAAGCAGGTCATCGGGGGTGAAGTCAGGGTTGTGTTCACCCACTATTTCCACAAGCGTTTTCAATGGGAAAGCGTGAATGCGCATCCTTGACGTGGCACGGCCATAGAGTGGCTCCTTTCTGTCGTCAAAGATCTTGGTCATCATTGAATAAAGCGAACCGCATACTATAAGGTTTATATGCGCTTCCGACTTGTTGGAGTCCCAGATATTCTGCATTTCGCTGAAAAAGGCATCATTGACAAATTTGAAATTCTGAAACTCATCGAATACGAGAGTGAAGTGTCTTCGCTTTGCCAATTGCATTATAGAAGAGAAAAGGCGTCCCATACTGCTGAAATCTCCCAAATCTTCACCAAGATTATCGCGGATAGTTTCCACAAGCTCCTTGCATAGGAGCGTTTCACTTTTCCGCGCTACGAAAAAGTAGATCATCTCATCGGCTTCATAGGCATGCTTGATCAGAGTGGTCTTTCCGATTCTTCGTCGGCCTGTTATGACCGTCATTTGAGCAAACTTCTTTGAGGTTTCCTCAATACGTCGCAGTGTTTGCGTTTCTATTTCTCTGTCGTAAAATTTCATAAAACTAAATTGCAACAGCGGTTACAGTAACCGCTGTTGCAAAATTAATGATAAATATTTTTCCGTCCAAATTTATTAGGGTCAAATTAAGGTCAAAAACCTTTGGCTTTTGTCGGTGTCTTTAGCCTAAAACCTAAAGCCTAATGCCTAACGCCTAACGCCTAACGCCTGATTTAGAACAGCACCTGCAGGCGGGCCATGAAGCCGTTGAGGCTGATGTTGGGGGCTCCTTCGCGATCCCAGGTGTGGGTATAGCTGTAGTGCAGACGGCAGAGCATGTATTTGTTGATGTAGTAGTTGAACGTCACGGAGAGGTCGTTCATGCGTCCACCGTAGATGGCAGCCTGGGAGTCGGAGAGGGTCACGTAGGTGTAGTTGGCCACAACCTCGAGAGTTCCCTTGTTGGGGGTGGCGAGACCGCCATCGAGCATGGAGTAAGCGTATTTCTTGTCGCCGAGAAGCAGACCGCGGACAGTGGCATAAGCACCCATGCCGGTGAAGGAATGCAGATTGTCGCGGCGGTTGGCGCGCTGATAGTAGTACTGGCTTTCAAGAGCCACCGGGCCGTAAGAGAGCAGGAGCTCGGGAGTGAACTTCCAGAGGTTCATGGAGTTGTCGACAGTGGCGTTGAGGGCAGTCACCTGAGCCACGCGTGTCGGGAAGTTGCTCTTGAATGTGAAGGCGTCATGCTCATCGGGATCGCCCGAGCGCTGCGGAGTGCCGAAAGCACCGGAGATGCCGACCTGCACTGTTGTGCCGTCGCTATGGATCGGACGCCACACCTGGCGGGAACGTATGCCGTAGCCTTCCTGGGTGAACTGAGTGGGGGTGAGCACCACGGTCATCGCACTCGGTTCGGCGTGCACGCTGACTGTGCCTAAATATTTGTCCTGGCTGTGGAGGTACATGAGGCCGATCTGACGAGAGTCATTGAAGACGGCGTTGGCCACGGGTTCCTCCATCGTGGGCTTCATCGAGCTGGAAGTGGCGCTCTGAAGGCCATACTGATGGATGAATGAACCTGCGCGCAGGAAATTATTCTCGTTGAAGTCATACTCCATATAGCAGTCCTTGAGGCCGACTTTGCCATAGGCATATCCCACGTCGATCTTGGCTTTCCACTTGCCATATGACATCTTCACGCCCATTCTCACGTCGGGGATAGCCACGCCATCCTTGAAGAGCTCCTTCTGGGGAGAGGCGTAGAGTGCTCCGTCGAGCAGGATACGACCTGTGGGATTGATTTTGAACTTCGGTTCGGAACTTTCGTTCTGGGCCATGGCTGCGCTTGAACCGACCAATAAAAGCATGGAGGCGAGGATGGTAGATGTTTTCATAGTGGTGGGGTTTAAGGTAGTGAAAGTTTAAGATAATGAAGATAGTGGAGAAAGAAGATGAGCCCGGGAAATCATTTGATGAGCCCGGGCTCAATCAATATGGATGGCTGCACTTGATGAGAGTGCGGGTAGATTCTTATTTCTGTTTCTTGCCGGGTTTCACTTTTCCGGCCTTCTTGAGCGAAGCGAACTCCTTCTTGGCTTTCTCAAGCTGCTTGTTGAAGTCGTCGTTGGAATGGAGGGCGGCTACGGCTCCGGCAGCCACGATGCGTCCGGCGTCTACGTCGCTCTGGAAATGATAACCGCAGATCACGCGGCTTTCGCCCATCTGGAAACCGCGTTCGAGGATCTCATCGATGCGGTCGGGGTTGATTTCGGAGAGCACGAGGGCTGTGGCCCAGCCGATTGCTGTATGTCCTGAGGGGTATGAACCGTTGGAGGAGAGTTCCTCCTGCTGTTCGGGATTGCAGGTCATTTCGTCAAACCAGGCGAAGGGACGTGTGCGGTTGTAATGATCTTTGGCAGCACGGGTGGAGAGATCACCGGCATCTTCGCGCATACCGACCACGAGACGGTAGATTTCGGGAGTGCCGTCGGCTGTGATGTCAATGCCGAAAGCTTCGGAGAAAGCGCGCGGAACTCCATCGCCGCCTACGCGTGCATCCTGAAAGGCCTGTTCGCCACGCTCAGTCTTGCGGAGCGATTTGCCCCATTCATAGCGGGCCTTGTCATACATGAACTGGATCGAGCCGGCATCCGGCGGCGGGGGAAGCAGATCAAGACTGTTGGCCACATCGTCAATCTGAAGGAAATAGACGTCAGGATTCGTACGGTGATCTTTGATCTTGGTTTCGGTCTGTGCCTGCGCGCCGAAAGAGAAGAGACCTGCGAGCAGGAGAAGGGTAGCGGTGTAGAGTTGCTTCATAGTGCAAAAGATTTTTAGGTTATGACTTCATCATGCAGCCTGAAGCGGCAGGATGGTGCGTTTTCTGTTTATGTTTCCATAACATTTCTTACGCGCCGATTGTTTCAAACACCTGCTATTTTAACATTTGATCATCGCAGTTTGCATTTGATCATCGCAGTTTGCTCATGTCTTCTATTCGGGATGTGATCTGGCCGGAGGCATCTATCACAAAGACTGTCGGGAGGACGGAGATGTTGTATTGCGCCAGACGCGGCGACTGCTGTCCTTCCGGATCAAACACATTGGTCCAGGGCAGATTCCGCGCTCCCTCGCGCCATTCATATTGTTCTGCATCGAAGCTCACCTGATAGATGTCGGAGCCGGCGGCAGCCAGTTCGCGCAGGCGGCGGTTGAGTTCGGGAGAATCAGGATGATTCATCAGGGTGAAGACGAGCAGGGTTCTCTTTCCATGTCCCGCCACGTCGGAAAGGCTCTTAGGATTGCCCGAGGCGTCGGGAAGTGTCATGTCGAAATAGCCTATGGCCTCCGCCTCCATAGTGTGGGTGCGTCCCTTGGCGGCATTACGCTTACGCAAGCCCTCGCGCGCAGCCGTCTCGAGAAGCTGCGTGCGGGGATCTTCAGGCCGGAACTGCCTGAAACTGCTCGCCACAGCCGCCACGTATCTGACGCCCTCCGGATCGGAAGCGTCGAAGAGCGGACGCCCGTCGAGGGTTTTTGTCAGGATGTAATAGCTGACTACAGAACCCCGTGCGTCCTGCAGATACCGCGAGAAGACACCACGGCGGAAATTGTCGAGACTTGCGGCATCAGGGTGCTCGCCCAGGGCGTGCACCTCCTTCTCAAACTTCTCCATGGCCTCCGCACCGGGAGTGCCCGATAGGGAGAACTGAGTGGCAAACCCTTCAAGCGGTGCGGTAAGGGTCACAGTCTCCGTGGAGTCTATGGGAAGGTAGACCCACTCTCCGCCCGCTCCAACGCGGAATATTTCCGGAGCGTTGGGCGCGATATGGCTGATGCTGAAATGTCCGTCGGAGTCAGTGCGGGTGGAATCCACCACCTGCCAGCGGCCTGAGTAATCAGCCTTCTCCAGCACAATCTTCTCTCCGTCGGCACCGCTCAGAGTGCCCTCGACCTTGAATCTCGGTTCCCCGCATCCGCAGAGGATAACACCGCCTAAAATGGCTGTCGCAAACGCTGAAAGCGTCATATTTCGTAGCTTCATGTCGGTTCAAATTAATTCAGTTGCAAAATTAGTAACAATAATTTAAGAAAATGCCGTTCATTCAATAGTTTTTTAGTACCTTTGCGTGAAAATTAGATCGACGAAGAAAACAATTATATTCCGACGAAGAAAAACAATAAAGAATTTTTATGTTACAACCTATCAAGAAGACCATCGAGCTGGGCGACGGCCGCACGATCACGATTGAGACCGGCAAGCTCGCCAAACAGGCCGATGGCGCTGTAGAGGTGCGAATGGGCAACACCATGCTCCTCGCCACAGTCTGCTCCGCAAAGGAGGCCAACGAGGGTGTGGATTTCATGCCCCTCACTGTGGAATACAAGGAAAAATACGCCTCTATAGGCCGCTATCCCGGTGGTTTCCTGAAGCGTGAGGGACGCGCTTCCGATTACGAGATCCTTACTTCGCGTCTCGTTGACCGCGTGCTCCGCCCTCTCTTCCCCGACAACTACCATGCTGAGACATTCGTAAATGTCACTCTATATTCCGCCGATGCCGACGAAGCCCCCGACGCTCTTGCCGGCATCGCCGCCTCCGCAGCATTGGCTGTCAGCGACATCCCGTTCAACGGCCCCATCTCTGAAGTGCGTGTGGCCCGCGTCGACGGCGAGTGGGTCATCAACCCCTCTTTCGAGCAGATTGAGCGCAGCGACATCGAGCTGATGGTCGGCGCCACCTATGACAACATCATGATGGTGGAAGGCGAGATGAACGAAGTCTCCGAAGCCGAACTCCTCGAGGCCCTCAAGGTGGCACATGAGGAGATCAAGAAACACTGCCTCGTGCAGATGGAACTCATGAAGGAAGCCGGCAAGGAGGTGAAGCGCGAATATAATCATGAGGTAAACGATGAAGACCTTCGCCGCGACGTAGCCGAGAAGTGCTACGACAAGGCTTACGAGATAGCCCGCGCCGGCAGTGCCGACAAGCACTGGCGTGCGGAGAGCTTCAAGGCCATCCGCGACGAGTATATCGAGAATCTGCCCCCCATGACTGAAGAGCAGCTCGAGAACTATACCGAGGAGCAGCGCATCGCCATGGTGAAACGCTACTACCATGCATTTATCCTAGTATGAAAGAGAATAAAATCACATATTATGCTTGTGAATCTAA
>CAZPQD010000068.1:0-16193 GCA_964588625.1 uncultured Sangeribacter sp.
ACCTTATAGTCTCTAAGGAGGTATAAATCTGTCAACGATCATATGATATACGATAGTTAGGTTTTAGGTGTTAGACTTTAGGCGTTAGGGGGCCGCAGCGCTAAAACTTTAGGCGTCAGGTTTTAGATGGTAGGCGTTAGGCCTTAGACATTAGGGTTCAGGCCACCTAAAGCCTAAAACCTAATGCCTAAAGCCTATATCTAAAGCCTAAAAAAAACCTAAAGCCTAAAAAAGCCTAAAAAAGCCTAAAACCTAAAGCCTAAAGCCTAAAGCCTGATCAATAATTTTCCGGGCGGAGCTCAAAGAAAGCCTGCGGATGCTTGCAGACGGGGCAGATCTTGGGGGCTGACTTGCCCACGTGGATATGTCCGCACTCACGGCACATCCACATACGGTCACCATCGCGTGAGAACACGAGCCCATCCTCAATATTCTTCAGCAGGGTGCGGTAACGCTCCATATGCGTGCGCTCAATCTCGCCTACCAACTCAAACTGACGGGCGATGTCGTTGAAACCTTCTTCGCGGGCGATGGCTGCGAAATCCTTGTACATGTCCTCCCATTCATACTCCTCGCCGGCAGCGGCATCCTTGAGGTTTTCGGGAGTCTCGGGCACATCCCCTCCGTGCAGAAGCTTGAACCAGAGTTTGGCGTGGGTGTGCTCGTTGTGGGCTGTCTCCTCGAAGATGGCTCCAATCTGCTGGTACCCATCCTTCTTTGCCTTCTTGGCATAGAATGAATACTTCACGCAGGCCTGCGACTCACCGGCAAAGGCTGCCTTCAGACATTCCTCTGTCTTGCTTCCTTTCAGTTCTTTCTGTTCTTTCATAGTGGTTTCGGTTTGTTTGATTCTGTGGGTTGTTTTTGTGGAAACGTTTTTTCTTTTCAAACAATCCCTTTTCTTCAATGGTTCAAACCCCGTCCCATTATTACTATCGCAGACCGGGAAGCAGGGGTCGGATAAGACGGCTCACCTCAAGGTAACCTTTCCCTGTCAGGAAGTCTTCATCAAGATATTCCATCCTGTCAGTCTCAAGTGGAGTATACAGATCAAGGAATTGACAGTTGTCTTGTTCTGCCGCCAGTTTTTCCAACAGCCGGTTGAATGGCACTGTAAGCTTTTCATCCGTAGAGGCATCGCTGCGCGGAATGAGCGACATGACCACGATGCGTGTCTTTTCTGCCGGTGCATACTCCCTGATCTTATCGAGCAGACCGGAGTATTTCGAGGCTATCACCTCCGGGGATACTCCCTCCTTATATATATCTTCTGAGCCGGCATAGAGGAAGATGGCGGCGGGGGCCTCCTGCTTCTGTGCGTCGCCGAGCATTGCGCGCACTGCACCGGGCCATGAATCCAGGCTCAGGCCTCCATACCCCCAACCCGTGCCACGGTTCTTCACCCGGTCATCCCCCAGGAGTTCATGCCATTCCCCTCCATGGATCATCTCATCGCCAATCATGAGCACATCCTCTCGGCCCACGGGGTAAGCGCTGAAATACGTGTTGCGCATACCGAAAGAGTTGGTGGAGATTCCGCCGTTGTCACGTGGAGACTCATGTCGGAGTATCGTCTTGCGGCCGGTGAAGGGTTCGATGGCGTCGAGCCAGAGTGGATATCCCTCCGACGTGACGTGCAGTCCATCGTAGGAGATCTCCTTCGTGGCGATACCGGCCATGACATCGGTAAGATCTATGAATGTGGCGCCCAAGGGAGCGACAGCACTCCTTATCGCTTCGTTGGCCCGGGCAATCTGTGGAAGGGTACGACGGCCATTCTCGCTCGGCAGGATCGACTGCACGTAGATCTCCGTGGAGGGTGACTCGGAGAGGATGCGGCTTACGATTCCGGCAATGTTGGAGGCTATCGTGTCGGGGTTGCAGCGGGTGGCGTCGCCGAGGTCGTTGGTGCCTATCCCGATGAATACCTTTGCCGGATGAAAGCGGGTCACGCAGCCGGCATTTTCGAGCAGCTCATGCGTCATCGCTCCGGAGACACCTCGGTTGAGCACGGAGGGGTCACACCCCAGAGCCTCCCACCATTCAAACATGTTGGTGATGGAATTGCCATAGAAAATGGTGGCTCCCTCGCGAAGGGGAAGCACATCAAACTGGTCGAACTTATGTCGCCGGAAAGGTGTCATGGCCGAAGCTGCCGAGGCCATGAGCAGAAGCATCAATAGGAGGTTGCGCAGAATCATATCTCAGTTTTTTACACGCTGCTCCCCCGGAAATTCAACGACTCCTCCGGAAAGAGAGCCTTATCATGGCGCAAAGGTAATAAAATTTGTTGCAAACATGATTAAAAATCGTGCATCGCCGATAATTTATAGCTTATGAACGATTCGTAATATACTGATTTATAAAGAGGATTGTAATTTCGCGGCAAAACATACTACCTAAAAACTGTGTGACTCATGAAAAAATTATTCCTCAGTGCAATCTTGCTGTTCTTGATGGCAATCGTTGCGCATGCGCAGGACATCACTGTGCATGGAACGGTACTCTCAAGAGCTGACGGCGAGCCTCTGATCGGCGCCACCGTGCTCTGTGAGCAGACCAAAGCTGGAGCTTCCACCGACCTTGACGGCGAGTTCCATATCACTGTGCCGCAGGGCGCGAAACTGAAATTCTCCTACATCGGATATAATCCTGTGGAGCTTGAGGCTCATCCCTCGATGACTGTATATATGGATGAGAACACGGAGCTCCTTGACGAGGTGGTTGTGGTAGGTTACCAGACTGTCCGCAAGGCCGACCTCACCGGCGCTGTCTCCGTGATGAACATGAAGGAACCTCTGAGTGAGAACTCCGGCAACATCATGAACTCCATGGCCGGCAAGCTTCCGGGCGTAAACGTAGTGCCCGATGCTGCTCCGGGTGGTACGGGCTCTATCCGCGTGCGTGGTATGTCGACTGCCAACTCGAGCAATGACCCCCTCTATATCATCGACGGCGTGCCCACCGACAACATCAACTGCATCAACCCGACCGACATCGAGACTATGCAGGTGCTCAAGGATGCCGCCTCTGCTTCTATCTACGGTTCGCGTGCAGCCAACGGTGTCGTGATCATCACCACCAAACATGGCAAGGGCGACCGTCTGACTGTCAACGTAAACTATGCCATCTCGGCGCAGACCATCGCCAAGCGTTATAAGGTGATGGACGCCGACCAGTGGGGCCAGGCTTACTGGATGGCTTCCGCCAATTCCGGTATCCAGCCCTCCCACATCCTCTATGGTGGCGGCGCAACTCCCGTGCTCCAGAAATTCGTGGACGGCAATACCAACTTCCCCACTGCCAACACCAACTGGCAGGATGAAGTATATCACACTGCATGGACCAACAACCTGACGGCTTCCGTCTCCAACAATACTGAAAAGGGTTCGGTGCTCTTCTCCGCCAACTACATCAACCAGAACGGTAACATCATCGACACCTTCTACGAGCGTTTCTCCGGACGTATCAACTCCCGCTTCGACATCAATAAATATGTGGCTGTAGGCGAGAACCTCCTCGTGGCACGCTGGAGCAACCGTGGTATGGACGTGGCCGGCGACCGTGGTATCCCCTTCACCGCACTCTCCCAGATGCCGGGTCTCCCCGTACGCGGCCTCAACGGCGAATGGGCCAACCCCATGACCCTCATCAAGTCTGACCTCGCCAACCCCGTGCAGCAGATCTCCAACGCTTCCGACAATTCTTCCACAAGCTGGAGAATCCTCGGCAATGCTTTCGTTGAGGTCTTCCCCGTGGAAGGTCTCACAGTGAAGACCAACATCGGTATCGAACACTCCCAGTATCTCAACCAGAACCTCGGACGCCGCATCAATCCCAACGACGTGAACTCCGTAAGCGAGGACTACGGCCAGGGCGACACCTGGACATGGACCAACACAGCCGTCTATAACAAGACCTTCAACGATGCCCACCACCTCACTGCCCTGATCGGTACGGAGGCTATCGGCTACACTTTCAAGAGCCTCTCAGCATCGCGCACTGACTATGCTTTCGAAGACACTGACTACATGCAGATCGATGCCGGCACAGGCACCCGCAGCAATGGAGGCACCAAGACACAGTGGAGCGTCTTCTCCCTCTTCGCCAAGGTTGACTACAACTATGCCGACCGCTACCTGGCTTCGTTCACTATCCGTCGCGACGAGAACTCCCGCTTCGCCAAAGGCCACCGTTCGGGTGTATTCCCCGCATTCTCTCTCGCATGGCGACCCACTCAGGAGAACTTCTGGCCTGAGAACAATGTGCTGACCGACATGAAGATCCGTTACTCCTGGGGTCAGAACGGTAACGCCAACATCCCGGCTCTCTATCCCGCTTACTCCACTTATATCTTCAATACCGGCAACGGTGCCTATGACATCGCCGGCACCAACTCTTCCACAACTTCCGGCATCACTCTTGCCTCCACCGGCAACCCCGACCTGAAGTGGGAGACTACGACACAGAACAACATCGGTATCGACTTCCAGTTCTTCAACGGTATGTTCAACCTCTCCACCGACTACTATATCAAGAAGACCACCGACATGCTGACCATCCCGCCCGCACTGAGCGTGGCAGGTGAGAATGCCTCCACATGGCTCAACACCGGCTCCATGCGCAACAACGGTTGGGAAGTGACACTCGCCTACAATTCGCCCAACTACGGCGACTTCTCCTGGAACGGATCAATCAACATCTCCCAGTACAAGAACAAGCTGCTCAAGCTCAACAACCGTGAGGCCTTCATCGGCGGCGACCAGCGTCTCGTACCCGGCCAGCCCATGGGCATCTACTACGGCTACGTTTGCGACGGTATCTTCCAGAGCATGCAGGAAGTGGCCGACCATGCCACTCAGCAGGGTGCTGCCCCCGGCCGACTCATGTACCGCGACCTCAACGGCGACGGCGTGATCTCCGACGAAGACCGCTGCTTCATCGGCGACCCCAACCCCGATCTCTCAATGGGTATCAACCTCGCATTCAAGTATAAGGCCTTCACTCTCGACATGTTCTTCTCCGGCGACTTCGGTTTCGATATCCAGAACATCATGAAGGGTCAGCTCTACTCCTTCGGCCGCGCAAACACCAACACCAACCACGCTGCCGACATCCTCAACGCCTGGACTCCCCAGAACAAGAACACCGACATCCCGGCCCTCTCGCTCACCGATGCCAACAATGAGGCACGCTTCTCCACTTACTACGTGCAGGACGGCTCCTACATGAAGATGAAGTATCTCAAGCTCTCTTACTCGCTTCCCTACCACATCACCAAGAAGTTTGCCTGCGAGAGCTTCAACATCTTCGCCCAGGTGGAGAACGTATTCACCATGACCAAGTATAAGGGTCTTGATCCCGAAATCCTCCCCGGCGAATATGGCGCACGCATCGACAACGGTGCTTACCCGCGTCCCCGTACCTTCACATTCGGTGTTAATCTTCAATTCTAACCAACCCCTCTGATTAAGCATCAAAATGAAAAATATCAGAAATATCATAAAGACATCGGTGATGACGGCTGCCGTGGCTTTCAGCGGAATGGCCTTCACATCATGCAACGATCTGCTTGACACCAAGCCCCAGGGGCAGTTCACTTCCGAGCAGATCGGCGACGACGAGGCCAGCGACCTCATGAATTCGGCATATGCCACTCTCCTCTGCCACTATTTCGGCAACAATGAGTCGTTTGCCGGCCCGATCAACAACTGGGTGTTCGATATCCGTTCGGACGATGCCCAGAAGGGTGGCGGTGAACTCGGCTATGAGGTCTACATGCACGAGTTCTCCATCGGCAACGTGCAGAGCGACAACCCCATCCTCGACTTCAAATGGCGCAACAATTATTTCTCCATCTCCCGCTGCAACACTGCCATCAGAGCCCTCAAGGATGCCGGCAACCTCTCCGATGAGAACCGCAAGGCTTATATCGCCGAGATGAAGACCCTGCGTGCCTACTACTACTTTGACCTTTACCGCATCTTCCGCAAGTTCCCCTATTTCGACGAGACTGTCAGCGACCCCTCCTCCGTCAGCGCATCGAAGTACACCCGCGATGAGATCGCTTCCTTCATCGTCAAGGATCTTGAGGAGGCTTATGCCGACAATGTCAGCAAGCAGACTGATCCGGGCCGCTTCAACAAGTATGTGGCTGCCGCAGTGCTCGCGCGCGTCGCCCTCTTCATCCATGACTATCCCATGGCTGAGAAATATGCCGGCTACGTGATCTCCAGCGGCCAGTACCAGCTCTATCCCAACTTCCTCGACATGTCGAAGCCGGAGTTCAACAACCAGTATGAGTCTGTGATGGCTGTACAGTTCTCCTCGGCCAACTCTCCCGACCAGTACAACTACAACAACTGCCTCAACTGCACTGTGTCCGAGGGCGACCTCTATGGCAACGGCGACGACTTCTATCTCGGCTCGCAGGACCTCGTCAATGCTTTCCGCACAGACGCAAGCGGTCTGCCTTACCTCGATGCCTCCAAGGCTCCTTCCCAGAATCTCGACAAGGTTGACTATGCCGGCAACGTCGATCCCCGTGTGGACTTCACTTTCGGGCGTATCGGAATGCCCTGGCGTGGCTACAACTACAATGAGCACTGGTGCCGCAACCTCAACAACTACAGCCAGTACTCCGGCAAGAAGCCTTATCCCTCACCCGATTCTCCTTACGTGACTGTCGGCATCTTACCCTGGGGCGCAAGCTCTCTCAACTATATCATCGTGCGCTACGCCGATGTGCTCCTCATGAAGGCTGAAGCCCTCATCGAGCAGGGCAAGGATCTCGATGAAGCCCGCAATCTCATCAACCAGGTGCGTGCCAAGGCTGCCCGCTCGGTAGACTCAAACTATACTCCCGTGGATTGCAACCCGATGGTGGCCAATTATCTCGTGCGTGAGTATGGCGCCCAGGGATGGTCGCAGGATTACGCCCGCAAGGCTGTGCGCATGGAACGCCGCCTCGAGCTTGCAATGGAGGGTCTCCGCTGGTTCGACCTCGTACGCTGGGGCGACGTCGTAAATACTGTCAATGCCTACTACGCAAAGGAGAAGAGCCTCTTCCACTATCTCGAAAATGCACACCTCAGCGAGAGCGACGTTTATTGCCCGATTCCTCTCAATCAGGTTGACAATGCCGGCGATCTCTACAAATAAAAAATCCTAAAACCTTTCAGAAAGAAATGAAACTGAATAAACTGACATACCTCGCAGTAGGCCTCTCCATGATGGCCGCCAGCTGCTCGGAATATACTCCCAACGGATACGTGGAGGAGCCCTCTCTGCCCGTTGCCACCTCCATGGCCTACACCGTGGGTGGCGAGGCCGGACATGATGTCAACATCACCTGGTCGCTTCCTGCCGACAAGGATGTGACCGGATGTGTGCTCTATCGCAACGCCGTGGAGATCGAGAGCTATGAGCTCAACCCTGACCGCACTTATTCCTACACAGTGCTCGGCACACCGCTGGGCGAGGAGGTGGTCTACACTGTCAAGGTGACTTACAAGGATGGCTATATCTCCACGGGCAAATCTGTGGTGGTAAACCTTCCTTCCGAGACTTTCTCCGGAGTGACAGGCCTGAAGAGTGAACTCAACGGACGCACCGTAACCCTTTCCTGGACTCTTCCCGACCAGAAATACCGCACAGGTGTGCGCGTAATCACCAACGGTGAGACCGACAAGGCTCTCCTTCTTGATGCCGACGCCACTTCCTGCGTGCTCCGCGCCCAGCCGATGGAGACTCCGCTCACTTACTCGGTGGAGGCTGTATATGACACTTACTACTATTCTCCTGCCGAGAGCGTAGAGAAGACAATCCCCTACATGGAGCCCAAGATGCTCTATCTGCTGCCGGCCGACGCTGCCACAGCTGCCGACCTCACTGACGATGACGAGCGCGCTGCCGCTGCTTGGTTTGCTGCCCAGCCGAACACTACTTTCGTTCATCCTTCCGAAATCGCCAACTATGATCCGGCTATCTACTCCGTGATGTGGATCGAGGTTGACCGTGTAGGTCTGGAAATTGGCTGGCAGAACCTCCCGGGCGATATTGCAGCCCCGGCCACTATCAAGGCTCTCAAGGAATACTCGGCCAACGGCGGTAGCCTTTACCTTTCCAACATGGCCACTCAGCTCACAGTGCCCCTCGGCATCGTGCCTGACAACATGGCTCCCACTGTCTATGGCAACGGTGAGGGTGGTTCCGGCGACGACGTATGGGTAATCAACCCCAACCTCGGCTGGGACTTCAAGGATGGCAACAGCAACCAGGGCTTCTACGACCGCACTTCGCATGCCATCTTCGAGGGTCTGACGCTTGAGGATCCCAACAGCTACGGTTATCCTACACTGCCGCTCATCGGCCCCGGCATCCGTGAAGACCACAACTGCCTCTGGGATTGCAATATCTACGGGGCGGGTTCCTACGCTGACGTGATCAAGAACTTCGAGGTGACCACCAACTCTCTCGTGCTCGCTACTTGGGGACACGTTCGCGACCACTGTGTGGCAGGTCTTGTGGACTTCTACGCCAACCCCGAGCATGGACGCTGCGTTGCCATGGGTCTGGCAGCTTACGAGTGGAACCAGAATTCCGGCAAGAATCCCTATCAGCACAACATTGAGAAACTCACTGAGAATATTCTCAACTACCTGAAATAAGCTACTACATTGATAAGGCGACGTGGCCGTCGTCCCCGAGAGGGGCCGACGCTCACGTCGCCTTATTTTTTAACTGCCACGGATTTCGTTCTTCGTTAATTATTTACTATGAGTAAAACTAATTGAAGATTTTATGACTCTTTGGCATTTATTTACTATATTTGTGGAAAATTTGTGATTTATGAAAATATCTACCTATATTACCGCGGGTGCGTTGCTGCTCGCGACTCTTCCGGCGGCTGCCGGCATCGTGGCCCGGTTTCCGATGGAGGTTGACAAAGGGATGATTACTGAGACTGTCAGCGGAAAGGCTTTCGATGTCAAGGGTAACTTCACTCCGGAGAATGTGGCCGGAGCAGTGGGGGAGGCCTTGCGCTTCGACGGCTATACCTCACGTGTGGAGGCACGTCTGGGGGAATTGCTCCCGGCAGGTTCTACTAAGATGACGCTTTCTGCGTGGGTGGCTGTCCCTTGCTATCCCATCATACAGCTCGACACTGACACTTCACAGAAGACGGCTATCGTAAGTTGCCTTGATGAGGAGGCTAAGACTGGATTCGGTTTCTTCCTCGGGTTCAACGGTAAATATTCATTCCGCACTTACGTAGCGGGTTGGCCTGTGGATGTGGAGATCGACCAGACGCTTTCCCCTTACGAATGGCATAACCTTGTGGCAGTCGTGGATTGCGATGCCCGGTATGTGAAGGTCTATGACAATGGCAAGGAGGTTGGCTCCGCCAAGGCTTCCGGAAGTATCTCATTCCCCGGCGGGCCCTTCTATATGGGTCAGGGAGTGGAGAGCAGGAAGATGGGACCTTTCGAGTTGATGTCGTTCAATGGTCTGATCGATGACGTCTGCATTTGGAATGAAGCTCTCTCGGAAGAGGAGATATCGAAATGGAAACCGGAGAATGAAGTGGATCTAAACATCCCCGCCTCGCGGTTCGCTTCGCAGAAGCTTCGTCCGCGTTTCCATGGTATGCCGGCGGCCGGCTGGACCAACGAGTGCCACGGAATGACTTACTCGGATGGCCGCTATCATCTCTTCTTCCAGAAGAATGCCGACGGACCCTACATGGCGCGTCTGCATTGGGGCCACATCTCAAGCAGCAATCTCTATGACTGGCGCGAGGAGAAGATCGCCCTCGCTCCCGGCGATTGGTATGACATCAAGGGATGCTGGAGCGGATGTGTATTCTCCGATGAACAGATCACTTCCGGCAAACCCAATATCATCTACACTGCCGTGGATTATGCCAAGGCAATGATAGCCCAGGCTTCCCCCCTTTCCGAGAGTCTGGAGGTCTGGAAAAAGTCGGCTGCCAATCCTATAATTGGGGGTAAGCCTTCGGGCCTTTCGGATGATTTCCGCGATCCTTATTTCTTCCGTTCGGATGCTGGAGCATATATCATCGTGGGATCGTCTAAGAATGGTGTCGGCGTGACTACACTTCACCGTTACGAACCTTCCTCCGGAACATGGAGCAACACTGGCGACATCTTCTTTGCCGGCCAGAATGCCTCGCGCGACGGAAGATTCTGGGAGATGCCCAACATCACCAGGATGGCTAATGGCCGCTGGCTTTTCACCGCCACTCCTCTCGAGACTCAGCAGGGTGTCCGCACTCTCTATTGGGTAGGCGATATAGGTGCTGACGGAAAGTTTGTGGCGGATCCCTCTTCCTCTGCACCCCGCCTTGTGGAACTCAATTCACGCGAGGGGTTCGGTCTGCTTTCACCCACAATATATCAGCATGAAGGCAAGACTATAGTTCTGGGTATAGTGCCCGACAAACTTCCGGCTGCCGAGAACTGGAAACTTGGCTGGGCTCATTGCTATTCCCTCCCAAGGGAATGGTCGCTGGCGGCTGACGGTTCGTTGATTCAGCGTCCCTATTCAGGGCTTGCCGGAATGCGTTCGGCCACCACTGCCTTCAACCGCAACGATTTCAAGCTTTCCGGCAGCGAGGCGATTGATCCTGTGAAAGGTCGTGAGGTAGAGATCCTCGGAAGATTCGAGGTGGGAGACTCTAAATTCGGTTTCAATATCTTCAAGGATGCTTCAGGACAAGCTTCGGTAAGCTATAATCCTTCCAGCGGCGAACTGATTTTTGACTTCTCACAATTGCCGCGACTTGTGAACGATGCCGGAGTATATGATGGTGTCTATACCTGTCCGCTTCCCGAACGACCCAAGGCAGGCGACGAACTGAAGATCAACCTCTTCATCGACCATTCCATCCTTGATGTATTCGTAGACGACCGCTGGGCCACTTCCATACGTGTATTCCCCACTTCCGACGATGCCGACGGCATAGAGATGTTCTCCGATTCCTCCGTCAATGTCAAGGAGCTTTCGGCATGGAATCTTGAAGGCGATTTCTTCGAAGCTGCCCCGCAAATCACCGCCGGTTCTGAAACTTCAGCGCGAGGCGTGGACGTCTGCGATCTTTCCGGCAAGGTGATACGCCACAGCGTCACCAAGGAGGGAGCCCTTACCGGCCTCCCCGCCGACATCTACATCGTCGACGGCGAAAAAATAATCGTCAGATAAGCACAAGTGGTGGAACTACCACAGTTCCCATATTCCTTAACGCTTTTTCCACACGATACACAAGGCCTGCACGGACAACAATCCATGTGTGGCCTCTCTTTACTCAAATGACAATTCTCAACGAAGAATTTCATATTTGAGAATATTGATTTTTTTAAACAAGAACTTTAGTCGTTGCGAGTTGGAAATGAAGTATCTACACTTACGTGCTATTCCTATATTTATATTCCTTGAAATATTCTGATCTTCCTTGCTCATTCTGCACCAGATACTCCTGTAGTTGTAGTGGGATCTTCTACTGTGACCGCACACAAAACAATTCTTAAAGTCTTTAAACCCTTTTAGGCTTGCAATTGCGCAGACAGTTTCTCCTAAAGAGGGAGGATTACTTGAGTATTCGGCATTTCCACTGTAATCTAAAAAAGAAAATGGATCAATAGCAATGGTAAAGGCACTTCTACATTCATAATAATTATTAAAATTTGTAGTTTCTTTCTTATGGCACGTTATTTTTTCAATTTTAAGTCAGAAGTATTAATAAAATCTTCAAATGAGCCATAACGCAATTATACCACGAGCAAAAAAATACCTTAAAGACGTACGAAAGCAAATAATTTCACTCGTAAGTCTAAATTTAAAAAAGGGGGAGAGCTGGTAGGAAGCCCTCCCGGGCGGTGCAAGGATTTATGCTCTTATTTATGCTTTAACCCAGAAGCAAAAAACCTTTGAGTTCTTAGGATAGATTATCCTGCCGTTTTTCTTGATGTAACGGGTAAATATGAGCTTATACTTCACACCATTCAACGTTTTGGTTATTGACATTTGCAACACCTCCTTTCTCCGGTAAGAACCCGGTCTATTCTTGCCGTAGGATTGGCAAGAAAAAAACCCCGGTATCCTACCCCCGGGGTTTATTCGTCTTTCGACGGCTGGCTTTGCGAGGTGTTGCAAATGCCAATAACTAAAACGTTGTCGCAAAGATAACAAATATTTGGCAGGTTACTAGAAAAAGTATAGGCTAAATAACAATTTTTAACAATTGCTTCAATAGATTCTCATAGCGACTTTAAGCTAAGCAGTTGTTTGACCAGGGCTGCAGACAAAAAGAAACGCCGAATGGATTTCGGCGACACCCTTTTGTTTAAAAGAAATTTGGAAGATCCAAAATGAACTTGTACCTTTGTTCTATAAAAGGAACGTTTAAGTAAGAGTTTGGTAATGGAGAGATACGTTGAGATGAAGAGTCCTTTTACGGGAGGGCGCGTTAAGGAAATAACCACTATTGAAGAAAAGGTATTTCGTGGTGAGAAATATATAGTGAATGTGCGCTATTATGTCTGCGAGGACACTGGTGAGCAATTCACCACCACGGAGCAAGATACAATCTTATTCGATGACCTATATTCTCAATATCGAGTTCGCCATGGCATTCCTTTTCCTGATGAGATTAAGGAGATCAGATTAAGGTATGGATTGAATTATTCGGAAATATTCCGACTCCTTGGATTTGAAGGGAATCTATATGCCAGATATGAAAGTGGGGAACTGCCGACGGAATCCAATGGGAAGTTGATTGCAGCTATCAGAGATAGAGAAGTTTTTGATAAGATGCGTTATGAAAGGAAAAGAAAGGAATAGAAATGGCAAAGGAATACAAATGGGGGTATGTGGATAAGGAGGGGAGGATGGTGATTCCGGCCCAGTTTGATGGCGCGTGGGATTTCCATGAGGGGTTGGCTGCCGTCAAGATTGAATGGGCAAGGGGGTATATCGATAAAACGGGGGCTACGGTGATAGTTCCTCAGTATCAATATGCCGGTCCGTTTGAGGATGGGAAGGCTTTGGTGCAGCTTGATGGCCGATGGGGATATATCACGAAAAAGGGAGAATGGATGGATGCGGATTTTGCGGAACGGGATAATCCGGCGCATTGCGAACCGATCGCGGATGCCGACCGATTGCCGGCTGAACTTGTCTACAGTGAAGGACTCGCTGTTGCCATGAAGCGAAACAAAGCCGGTTATGTGAATGAGGCTGGGGAATTTGTGATAGCACCGCAATTCAAACAGGCAAAACCCTTCAGCGAAGGATTGGCGGCAGTACTTGTGGGGTTATAAATGTTATATTAAAAGCAAGTTCAAGAGTTTCTTAAGGACACCACTTTAAGAATTGAGTATATAAATCAAGTAGATAGCAGAAAAATGGCTAAACAGGATTATATAGAAAAGAACATTGAATGGCTTGAGGAGAAGGCCGAAGAGGAGGATGTGTTTCCTCTGGGAGGCGGAGTGTATTATAAGGTGTTGAAGAAAGGGGATTCGTCATCTCCGACACCAAATGCCTCGAGCGTGGTGACGGTGCATTATACCGGCAAGACCATCAACGGGAAGAAGTTCGATTCGAGCCGTGGCGATGTGGCTCCTGCCTTCCGGTTGAGGGAGCTTATCACCGGTTGGAAGATTGCCCTTCAGCAGATGCACATCGGCGACCGGTGGGAGATCTACATTCCAGCTTCGCAAGGCTATGGTAAGCGTTCACAACCCGGCATACCCGGAGGTTCAACCCTCATCTTCGATGTGGAACTTCTTGGGATAAATTAAGGCATAAGGCATAAGGACGGACTGGGAGAAGCTGTCACCCGACCGCTTCCGGTGTTGGCGCAGATAGAAAGGCATAGCGGTCTCCCGACCGCTTACGGTGCCTCAAAGAAGTAAGGCTTTAGGGGAGGAAATATCTAAGTCGTAACGTCTCAACAAATTAAGTTTAGAAAAATAAAGTAGTATGATACAGGAAATAAAGGATTTCAACCGAAAGTTTGTGGAGGAGCGCCGCTTTGAACAGTTTGCCACAAGCAAGTATCCGGATAAGAAGATAGCGATTGTGACTTGTATGGACACTCGTCTGATTGAGTTGCTCCCGGCAGCCCTCGGTTTCAAGAATGGAGATGTAAAGATTATCAAGAATGCCGGAGCCACGATCATCAACCCCTTCGACTCCACTATGCGCTCGCTGCTGATTGCAGTCTATGAGTTGGGAGTGAATGAGATAATGGTGATCGGCCACACATCCTGCGGTGTTCAGGGAATGGATGCCGGCGAGATGCTTCACCTGATGAAGGACAGAGGTGTGAGCGAGGAGCACATCACTCTCATGGAGCATTGCGGAATCAATCTCCGCGAATGGCTCCATGGATTTGAGGACACCGACGAGGCCATCCGAGAGACGGTAGATCTGATAGCACGCCATCCCCTGATGCCTCCCGAAGGAGTCAACGTGCAGGGCTTCGTCATGGATTCCTATACCGGAGAGCTCCGCGAACTCCAGAAGAAATAGCGAAATCCTGAGAAAATGCCGTTCGGGTACAAATGTGAAACATAGATAAATAAGAGAAGGAGATTGGGCTTTTGGCTCGATCTCCTTCTTTTTTTGGATTTTTCCTCACATCTATGGTGAGGAAATGGAATCTCTATGAGATGGATGAAACCCTCACCTGGGATTGGCGAGCATGTACTGTGCGATCTGCACTGCATTGAGGGCTGCACCCTTGCGGATCTGGTCGCTGACGCTCCAGAAGGTGATGGCGTCGGGATTGGCAAGATCCTTGCGCAGACGGCCTACATAGACGGGGTCTTCGCCGCTAAGGAAGAGGGGCATGGGATATTCCTTATTTTCAGGATTATCCTTCACCACTACGCCCGGAGCCTGCTCAAACGCCTTGCGGACATCCTCCACAGAAAGCGGAGACTCCGTCTCCACCCAGATGGATTCGCTGTGGGCGCGCATCACGGGCACGCGTACACAGGTGGCAGAGACGGCGATTTCGGGAGAGTGCATGATCTTGCGTGTCTCATGAAACATCTTCATCTCCTCCTTCGTGTAGCCATTGTCGGTGAAGACGTCGACCTGCGGGATGAGGTTGGATGCAAGCTGATAGAAGAATTTCTCCACATCCGGCTCTTTGCCCGCAGCGATAGCCTTATACTGCTCGGCGAGTTCAGCCATTGCTGAAGCTCCGGCACCGGAAGCAGCCTGATAAGTGGCTACATGCACACGGCGGATGGGCGACAGCTTCTGAATGGGGGCGAGTGTCACGACAAGCTGGATGGTGGTGCAGTTGGGGTTGGCGATGATTCGGCGCGGAGCATCGAAGGCATCTTCTCCGTTGACCTCAGGGACAACCAAGGGAACATCGGCATCCATGCGGAAAGCCGACGAATTGTCGATCATGATCGTGCCGTGACGGGTGATCACATCAGCGTACTGACGTGAAGTGGATGCACCGGCGGAGACAAAAGCGAAGTCGATGCCGGAGAAATCACTTTCTTCAGAAAGTAACTCCACCTCCACCTCTTCGCCACGGAAGGGATAACGGCTTCCGGCACTGCGCTCCGAGCCGAAAAGACGGAGCTTGGCAACTGGGAAGTCGAGGTCGTCGAGCACCTTGAGCAGCTCCTGCCCCACAGCTCCGCTTGCGCCTACTATTGCAACGTTGACTTTGCGGCTCATCACTGCATTCCGCTTGTGGCGGCTTCCTTATTGATTTTCTTTACGAGTCCCTGAAGCACATTGCCCGGACCGAGTTCCACAAATTCAGTGGCACCGTCGGCACACATTGCCTCCACATCCTGAGTCCAGCGCACGGGGGCTGTCAGCTGCTTGATGAGGTTGGCCTTGATCTCCTCGGGATCGGTGTGAGGTTTGCCGTCAACATTCTGATATACGGGGCAGACGGGAGTCTTGAACTCTGCCTCGGCGATGGCTTCTGCAAGTTCCTCCTGGGCGGGCATCATGAGCGGGGAATGGAACGCTCCGCCTACTTTCAGCTTCAGCGCACGCTTCGCACCGGCAGCCTTGAGGAGTTCGCAAGCTTTGTCGATGGCCTCAACTTCGCCGGATATCACAAGCTGGCCGGGGCAGTTGTAGTTGGCAGGCGCGACGATGCCGTCAACCTGCGAGCATATCTCTTCCAC
>CAZPQD010000069.1:0-16142 GCA_964588625.1 uncultured Sangeribacter sp.
GCCAGCCCCGGCGGATTTCTATCCGATTGGGCAGCAGCCTCCCGGCGGATTTCTATCCGATTGGGCAGCAGCCTCCCGGCGGATTTCTATCCGAGGAGCGGGTAGCCCCGGAGGATTTCTATCCGATTGGGCAGCAGCCGGAGGATTTCTATCCGAGCAGCGGGCAGCCCCGGAGGATTTCTATCCGATTGGGCAGTCCCCGGAGGATTTCTATCCGATTGGGCAGCCCCGGAGGGGCGAAACTTCGGTTAACCGTGGGGCGAAGCCCCCGGAGTCAAATAACTGATACATATATAAATAAATCGCAGAAGCGCAAGCGCTTCTGCGATTTATTTTTTCATATGCCCTTTCCCCCGGGCTTCGCCCGGGGATAACTGAAGTTTCGCCCCTCCGGGGCTGCCAACCGGCCTCAAAACATGGCAATCTAGGGACTTTAAAGACCCTAAGGACCCTAAGGACTCTAAGGACTCTAAGGACTCTAAGGACTTTAGGGAGTTTAAAGACTTTAAGGACCCTAAGTACTTTAAAGACTCTAAGGAGTTTAAGGACTTTAGGGAGTTTAAAGACTTTAAGGACTTTAGGGTCTCTGAGGGTTTTGAAGCGCTCGGGAGAGCGCTCCTCCCAGTCCGGGAAGATCAGCGGAGGGTGAGGAGGAGCGGTCCGGGGGTCTGGCTTGCGGAGCGGAAGAGGAGCTGGAGGCGGTAGCGGCGCCAGCCGCTGCCGGCCAGCGACCGTAGTCTGTCGGTGGCCTCAGCCAGTGGATGCCAATGCCCGGAGGCCTCACCCCAGAGTCGCATCCTTACGCCGCCTCCCTCAAGCACCTCCACATCCCGAAGTTTCTTGAGAGTATGGGGTGATCCCAATTTCAAAGGCCGCAGAGTCAACAACCACCACCTTTCCTCAACCAACACACCCGTCACACTCCCCGAAGAAGGTGGTGTATCGGGTCTGAGTGTAACTCCCGGAAGGAGCGTGCCAAGTCCTCCTCCCAAAGCGGGTACTCCCGTATCTACACTTCGCGGCACACTGCCGGACTCACCGCCAAGAATGCTTCCATCCACGCCTACTGCCAGGGCACTCATCCCCTCTCCGGCAACATACGCCGGAGCCTGGCTGCCCACGACATTCCACTCTCCTTCCGAGAAATCATAAACCCTAACTTCCGACCCGCCCGGAAGAAACAGATGCAGTGAATCCCGGCCGGAATCATACCACGCACAGGCATTCACCTTGAACTCCTCCACGGTATCCTCCGGCCATCCCGAGGGTATTCCCTTCACCTGAGTACCGTTGACGAGCATCGGTCCTGACTGAGTCATGAAGAATGTGCCTGAAGGAGAGGCCGTCACCGCCTTTGGATTCACACTCCGGTAGAGGCTCACCGGTTGCACAGCCCGGAAGCCTCCTGCCGTAATCGTCCCGACAGCCCACACTCCCTCCTCGGCAAAGACGAGCATCGGAAATTCCCCCAACTGTCCGGAAGAGAGAGAACGCACCGACGGCACAGCCGCCGTGACCGGTCCGGAGCCACAACTGAAGCGGTTCTCTCCCGGAAAATAGACCGGCAGCTGCGGCGCACTGACCGCCACGCGTGCCAAGGCCGGCCATGAATCCGGAAACCCCTCCTCAGCACTTTCCCCGGTATATTCCTCCCCTGCAATGTCACCGGTATATTCCTCCGGCAATCCGGAAGAAAGTCCCCTGAACCAGTATGCACCCTCCAGACTTCCGTGGGGTGTGAGCGTCATTCGCCAACGCCGCGTCAGCATACCCTTACGGAAAGTGAGTGTCAGGAATCGTGCATCCCTGTCCGGATAGAAAAGCCAACGAGGGAAAGACTCCTCCGGAGAAGCAACCCATGTCAGGGCATCGTCCGCCTCCGCCCTACGGCGAATCACTCCCCCATCCCTGACCAGCTCCACCTCCACCGACAGTTGCCAACCACCGGAGGCCAACGGAACACTCCCGCCGCCGAAAGCCACGGAAGCGCGCAGCGGGAAAGGCGAGGCAGCACGCTCCCTTCCCGAAAGAGCCACCACCCTCCCGTTGACAACCGTGATGTTTTCGGGCAAAAGGTGCGTCAGAGCCCTGAAATCCAGTTTCACGACATCTTCATCGCCAACTCCGCCGGAATATCTTCCCTCACCCTGCGACGTTACATCACCAAAAGATGGAAGGATCTCCACCCGTTTGAAATCCTCCGAAGCACGGAGTCCGGAAAGAGGTATGGAGGCGAGGGTACGGAAATCACTGATTCCGGCAAGGGTATCCTCCACCTCCTCCGCCGACAAAGCCCCGAAACTGAAAGCCCTCACACGTTCGCCTCGCGAAGCCGGAGACTCCCCGCTTCCGGAGAGCCTGCCGTCGCTGTCCGCCATACAGGAATGAGAATAACCCGCAGGCGAGACAGTATGCAGCGCCTGCTTTGCCGCATCATAATCCCCTCGGAGCGCCACCTGCCGCGTGGCCAGAATCTCAAGATGACTGACGGCACACTCCCTGCCTGCCGCATCACCGAGTGAAAGCACCCTCATATGCAGCGAGCAGGCCCGCCCCATGATGGTCACAGTCAGCGAAGTGGCCGACTCAGAGACACCGTTGCCATTCAACGCGACCGTCGGAGCCTCCGAATTCGGCACCATCAGCACCGGCGGACCCGCCGGGATACGGGTGCCGTCGGCAAGCCGCCAGGCACACATCACGAAGAAAGGAGCCGTGAAAAGCCGCGCCTCACGACATCTGCGGTCATACTCGCCGACGATGCGTGCCGTCTCGTCGATGAGAGCCTGCGGATACCCGTCATCCCCAATGGTCATAGGCACCGTAAACTGCTCCTGCGGCCACTCCGTGGCGACAAGACTGTAGGGATTGACAGCCTCACGCACCAACGCAAACTCCACACTGAGCTGCGGGAGCAGACTGCCGAAATGCTGATAAGTGCGGGCAGTTCTGTCCCAATGCAGCCATTCGATGCCGTCAGGGGTGAGCAATGCTACATAATCGCCCGCCGTCACACCCTTTTCCACCTCCACAGTTTTTCCCGGAGCAATATTCCGCAACGCTCCAGGAGAGTCCGATGGTGCCCAGGCCAACCTACCGTCGCTCCTGAGCAACAGGAGATTGAATACCTCTTTCTCCCCACCGGCAAAATGGCGGCAGAGCAGCCGCGCATCCGGGCGCGAAGAAGAGGAGGAGGCAAGCAACCCGCCAAGCGAAGAGAGCGACGCCAACGGCATCGGCATCTCCGGCCCCGCCGGCTCCGGAAGTTCCGTACTCACCGGCGGACCCACCACAGGACGCGGATTCTCGGGCGAGACCTCCACCGTCAGTCCCTCCGTAGCACCCACGCCAAGACCCCGCACCGAATCCGGGTCGAGCCAACCCCGCTCACTCGTGGCCACACAGCTCTCCACCTCCCCATCCTGACAGTTCCAGTCATCCTTGTCGGAAGAGGTGAAAACCGGCGTCACCATAATTTTCTTTGAAACTCCACTCATAATAAAATCATAAAGAAATTTAAAAATGCAGGCAAACATACGGCAAGCGGGAGCCGCGCGCTCCTTATCCTCCCCATCCTTTTGCAGCCCTGCGAATAATTTATTACCTTTGCACGCGAAAACGCGTTTTTTTAAATGATTACCCAGAGATACCGATTGATCAACAATATCGGGGGATGGCTCGTATTCGCCATCGCCCTGATAACCTATTGGCTCACATTGGAGCCCACAGCCTCCTACTGGGACTGCGGAGAGTTCATCATTCAGGCCGACAAACTCGAAGTGGGTCACCCGCCGGGCAACCCCATCTTCATGCTGACGGCACGCTTCTTCGCCAATTTCGCCACCTCCGACGCCACAGTCTCCGTCATGGTCAACGCCATGAGCGGACTTCTCTCGGCGCTCACCATCCTGCTCCTCTTCTGGTCGGTGACGCATCTTGTCCGGCGGCTCGTGGTGAAGGACTCCCAGACGGGGGAGCCCACCCTTCAGCAATACATAGCCATCATGGGCAGCGGCCTGGCCGCCTCGCTCATCTACACCTGGAGCGACACCTTCTGGTTCTCAGCCGTGGAAGGTGAGGTCTACGCCTTCTCCAGCTTCTGCACCGCCCTCGTCTTCTGGCTGATACTCAAGTGGGAGAACCGTGCCGACGAACCCCACTCCGACCGGTATCTCATCCTGATAGCCTACATAATCGGCGTCAGCGTGGCCGTTCACCTGCTCAACCTGCTCTGCATCCCGGCCATCGTGCTCGTCTTCGCCTACCGCCGCTATAAGAACATGAACCTGCTCAAGAGCCTCGCGGCACTTGCCATCTCGTTCGTGATAATCTTCTTCGTGCTCTACGGTCTTGTGCCGGGCTTCATCAAGGTGGCCCAGCAGTTTGAGCTCTTCTTCGTCAATACGCTCCACATGAGCTTCAACAGCGGAGCCCTCATCTACGCCATCGTCGCCGCCGGCCTCTTCGCATGGTCGCTCGCCGAGATATGGCGTGAGAAATCGGCCCTGCTCATCAAGGTCAGCTTCCTCTTGGCTGTGGCCGTCAGCGGTATCCTCTTCATCGGCAACGGCATCTGGATCGGCCTCATCCTCTTCGTGGCTCTCGCCGCCTGGCTCTTCTCGCGCTACGCGCGTCCGCTGCCGCTGCGCGTGCTCAGCATCGCCATGTGGAGCATCGCCGTCATCTTCATCGGCTACTCCAGCTACGCCCTCATCCTGATCCGCAGCTCGGCCGACACTCCGATGAACCAGAACTCCCCCGACAACGTATTCGACCTTGCCGCCTACCTCAACCGCGAGCAGTATGGCGAGAATCCCCTCATCTACGGCGAGACACTCTATTCCTCCCCGATGAAGGAACTGCAGAGCATGAGCCGCGACACGGTGATGTATGCCGACGACGGTTCGCCCATCATGCTCGCCACTCCCAACTACACCACCATCGTGCGCCCCGGCAAGGCCATCTATGCCAAAGGGGTGAAGGGTGTGCAGCCCGCATCCGAATATGGGTTCCTCGACGAGTCGGAGAAGGCCGCCAACGAAGCCCTCTCCGAACGCGACGGCGACTACTACGTGCGCCGCGACTATAAGCCGGAGGCTAAGATGAATCCGGAGCTCGACATGTTCTTCCCGCGCATCTACTCTCGCCAGCACCGCGACGCCTACCGCGAATGGGTGAACCTCGACACTATGCCCGGTCAGCTCGTCACTCTCATGGCCCGCGACGCCATGACCGGAGAAAAGGTGCCGGAACTCGACCTCAACGGTCAGCCGCAACCCAACTACACCACCGGCACATTCTACTACCCCGAGAAGATGGCCTTCAAGCCCTCATTCTCGCAGAATCTGGCCTACTTCATCAATTACCAGCTCAACCACATGTATTTCCGCTATTTCATGTGGAACTTCGCCGGCCGCCAGAACGACATCAACAACCAGCAGGGCGAGCTCGACGCGGGCAACTGGATCTCGGGCATACCCCTCATCGACACTCCGCGCCTCGGCGACCAGTCGTTGCTGCCCGATGACCTGGGTAAGGATAACAAGGGACATAACGTCTACTACATGCTCCCGCTCATCTTAGGACTCATCGGCCTTCTCTGGCAGGCATTCGCCGGCAAGCGGGGCATCGAGCAGTTCTGGGTGGTGTTCTTCCTCTTCTTCATGACGGGCATCGCCATCGTCATCTACCTCAACCAGACACCGCTGCAGCCGCGCGAGCGCGACTATGCCTTCGCGGGTTCCTTCTATGCCTTCGCCATATGGGCGGGCATGGGTGTGGCCGGACTCTGGCGCATCTTCCTCCACTTCGCCGGCGGCCGCAAGGTGTTCGCCCCGAAGAAGGGTGAGGAGGCGGTGGCGCAGGAAGAGGTGCAGCTCTCGGCCATCACCGACGAACCCGCCTCGCTGCGCAAGGCTTCCGTGGGATGCGCCATCGCGGCCGCCGTCATCGGTCTGCTGGTGCCTATCCAGATGGTGAGCCAGACCTGGGACGACCACGACCGCTCCGGCCGATATGCCGCCCGAGATTACGCCAAGAATTACCTCAATTCGCTCGAGCCTAATGCCATAGTCTTCTGCAACGGCGACAATGACACCTTCCCCCTCTGGTATGCCCAGGAAGTGGAGGGAGTGCGCCCCGACGTGAAGATCATCAACCTGAGTTACCTCAATTCCGACTGGTATGCCAACCAGGCCCGTATGCAGAGTTACACCGCTCCCGGCATCGACTTCACGGCAACTCCCCGCGATTATGCCTACGGACGCGCCGACGTCACCCTGCTCGGCGACGAGTCGGCTCCCACCGACCTGCTGACAGCCCTGAAGCTTGCCTACGAAGGTTACGGTCGCGACCGCACGGGCTACCCGATGTTCCCCTCCGGCACTGTCAGCATCCCCGTTGACAAGGCTGCCGTGCTGAAGCGCGGTCTCGTCACCGGCGCCGACACTGCCCGCATCGCCGACAATATCATCGTCGACCTGCGCAACACACAGTCCTACCGCTCGAAGGGCTATATAAGCCTCGGCGAGCTCCTCATGCTCGACATCATCGCCACAAACGCCGCCAACGGCTGGCAGCGTCCCATATACTGGGCCTCGACCGTAGGCGATGAATATCACCTCGGCCTCACGCCATGGCTCCGCTCCACGGGTATGACCCATCAGCTAACACCCACTCAGCAGAGCGGAATCCCCTCGCGTGCCGACCGTGCCTACGACAACATCACCAAGAAATATCTCTGGGGTGGCGCCGACGTAAAACCGGGTCAGCGTGCCCCCTATTTCGACGAGACTGCCCGCCGTATGCTTATCACAACCCGCAGCTCCGTGCTCGACCTCGCCTCCGAACTTATCTATGAAGGCGACCAGAATGCGGAGAAGAACCCGGCGGCCGCCAAGGCTTCCTACCGTAAGGCTCTCGAGGTGAGCAACATGCTTGATGCCCACACTCCCGAGGCCACCGCTCCTTACTCGCTCTCCACGGCCCTGACTCTGGCTGAGGTGCGTATGGAACTTGCCTCCAAGGAACGTCTCAACGATCCCAAGCTCAAGAAGCAGGGGCTCGACCAGCTCACTTCGCTCATGAAGCGCTACGCTCCTTACCTGAGATACAACCAGGCCATGAACCGCGACTTCGGGGCCAACGCCTCGCTGACTCCCGAGACGGCCTATATCCCGTATCAGTACTACCGCTTCATCGAGCTCTTCACCGAGAATGGCGGTAAGTTGGCCGAGGTGGAGACAATCCTCAAGCCTTACGGCATCACTGTCGAGACGCTGCGTGACAACTACAACCGCCTCTATGGCAACGGCGGGGCCTCCGACATCGTGGGAGGCAACTCCTCGCAGAGCGAGGCCGACGTGCTTAAGGAGTTTGCGGAGCAGGTGGCCAAAATCTCGGAGATAGCCAACGAACTGGCCGCTCTCTCCCCCGCCGAGTATGCCGCGCGCAGCGACGACGAACGTATGTACGACTCCATCCTGAACAGTGCCATCGATACATATCTCGGCTACGGCGGTTCCATCCAGGACCTGGAGCAGTATCCCAACTTCAAGAAACTCGACCGCCAGCGCACCAAGCGCATCGGCGACGAATACGTGAAACGTCACCCGGAGCTCCGCTGAGGCGGAGTCTCGGGACTCTGACGTCCTTCCTTTCGCGATGAGGATTCTGGAACGTCTCGTGGAACGCCCGCCGGGTCTCTTCCGTGCCCTCTTTCCGGGAGCTCATTTCCGGCTTCCCGGCAGAGCGGGCGATCAGGCGGGGGACGCTCCGAATGCGGGTGATCAGGCGGGGGACGCTTCGAATGCGGGTGATCAGGCCGCGGCGCCGCAGAGCGCGGGAGATGTCTACCTGACGTTCGACGACGGTCCGATACCGGAGGCCACTCCTCTGGTGCTCGACATCCTCGACCGCTATGGCGTGAAGGCCACCTTCTTCATGGTGGGCCAGAATGTGGAGCGGTATCCGGAACTGTTGGAGGAGGTGAGACGGCGGGGGCACTGCGTCGGGAATCATACCCACCATCATCTCCAGGGAAGGCTTGCGACGACCGAGGAGTATCTCGCGGATGTGGCGGAGGCGGATGCCTTGATCGGATCGAGGCTCTTCCGGCCGCCACATGGGTGGCTCCGCCCGGGGCAGCTGCGGGAGCTTCGGAAGTCGCACGAGGTGATCATGTACGATCTCGTGACACGCGACTACAGCAGGCGCACCGATGCCCGGCGCGTGGTGGAGAATGTGGATGCGCTCGTGCGCGACGGCAGCATAATCGTCTTCCACGATTCGCTGAAGAGCCTTCCGAAGCTTCCTGAGGCTTTGCCGGCTTCCATCGAGCTGCTGCTCGGGAGAGGATTTCGGCTTAGGAGGATGGAGGAGAATTAGGAGTTAGGAATTGGGAATTTGATTCCGGCTGAAGCCGGGGCGCAGCTGAAGCTGCTACACAGAACTAAGGCTTTGGGCTTTAGGCTTTAGATTTTAGGCTTTAGGCTTTAGGCTTTAGATTTTAGGCTTTGGGCTTTAGATTTTAGGCTTTGGGCTTTAGGCTTTAGATTTTAGGCTTTGGGCTTTGGGCTTGCTTTAGGCTTTGGGCTTTGGGCTTTGGGGCTTTGGGGTTGGGGCTTTAGGGATTGGGTTTGGGAATGGACTTTTGAATTTGAATAGGATGAGTGATATTGTTCTGGAAATGGGGCCGGAAAGGGCCGGAAAGAGGATGAAGCGGGTGCTCGTTGTGGGAGCCGGCGGTTTTGCCGGCGGTTTCTTTGTGGCCGAAGGGCTGCGGAGGGGCTTTGAGGTGTGGGCCGGTGTCAGGGCTTCCACATCGCGTAAGTGGCTCTCTGACCCTGCCATCAATTTCCTCACTCTCGATTTCGACAATCCGGAGTCGCTGAGCGCTTCTTTGCGTTCTGCGCTGCCCGAAGGGGAGAAGTGGGATTGGATCATCTATAACTTAGGGGCCACGAAATGCCTCAATTTCGCTGATTTCAATAAAATCAATTATCTATATCTGCGCGATTTCACCGATGCGCTCCATGCCGCCGGGATGGTGCCGGAGAAGATGCTCTACATGAGCAGTCTCTCAGCCATGGGTCCGGGCGATGAGAAGGGTTACACTCCCTTCACGGAGAAGATGATTCCGCGTCCCAACACCCGCTACGGGGCTTCGAAACTGAAGGCGGAGATGTGGCTTGCCACGTGTGGCATCCCTACGGTCATCTTCCGCGCCACGGGTATCTACGGTCCGCGCGACAGGGATTATTTCCTGATGTTTGAGTCCATCCGCAAGGGATTCGATTTCTCTGTGGGCCTGCGTCCGCAGATGCTGACGTTCATCTACGTGGAGGATCTGGCGCGCGCCGCATATGATGCCCTTGAGAAGGCCCCGGCCGGCGAGACCTACAATGTGGCCGAGCCTCGGGCCTACACTCAGAAGGAGTTCCGAACCATAGCCACCCGGGAGATGGGGTGTCGTGCCATCGGCGTGAAGATGCCCCTCTGGGCTGTGAAGGGAGTGAGCGTCATTGCCGAGAAATGGGGTGTGCTTCGCGGAAAGCCCTCCACCCTCAACCGCGACAAATTCAACATCATGAAGCAGCGCAACTGGAAGGCCGACATCTCGAAGGCGCAGCGCGACTTCGGGTTCGCCCCCCGGATCGACCTGAGCGAGGGTGTGCGCCGTGCTGTGGAGTGGTATAGAAAAGAGGGCTGGATGAAATGACACCTCCCGACTCCATAGCCACGCCCGCTCCCAGTGGAGTAGCCACGCCGGCCCCCAGTGCAGTAGCCACGCCGGCCCCCAGTGCAGTAGCCACGCCGGCCCCCAGTGCAGTAGCCACGCCGGCCCCGCGCAGCTTCAGGACTGCTCCAAGCGTTGCAGCGCCAATTGCCGCAGGGGACAGCATAGATAGTGCCCCCGACAGCATCTACATTGATGAGGGAGCGGTGATGCAGGGAATACTGCTGACACCGCCGGCTCCGAAGGCCGAGGCCGACCTGCGCGCCGACAACGACACAGGACTCTCCATCGTGCTCTCCGCGCTGCTGCTGCTCTTCTGCATCGTGGCCCTGAGAGTGCGCAACAACGGACGCTATCTCTCCAGCCTGCTCTACGACCTTACGGAAGTGCGCGAACGCCACAACGTCTTCGACGACACTGTGCGCGAGACGTCGCTGCTCGTGCTGCTCAACGTGCTTTGGTGCTTCTCTGCCGGAGTAATGCTCTGGACGGCGATAGCCTTCTATACTCCCCCCATACCCTCTCCGGCACCCCCGATAGGGATGGCCGTATGCGCCGGAGTGGCCTTAGCCTACGAACTCATAATGGCCGCCGCCTACTATATAGTCGGCAACGTCTTCAACGACCGCCGCCACGCCCGCATGTGGCTCCGCGGATTCCTCGCCTCCCAGGCCATGGCCGGCATACCCTTCTTCGCCACAGCCCTGCTCGTGCTCACCCAACCAGCATGGACTCCCTGGCTCCTGCTCGCCGCCGCTGTGGTCTTCATCATAGCCAAACTACTCTTCATCTGGAAGGGTTTCAGGATTTTTTTCACCCGAATTTCGTCATGGGTGCTTTTTTTGTACTATCTTTGCAGTCTGGAAATCATACCCCTGATTCTGACTTACGCAGCCGCCACCGTCTTATGCGCGTCGGTGACATCACTTTAAAAGAGTATGGAAATCAAGAAGATATTAGTCTCACAGCCTAAACCCACCTCGGACAAATCACCCTACTATGATGTGGCCGAGAAGCATGGTGTGGAGGTCGTGTTCCGTCCTTTCATCAAGGTGGAAGGCCTTTCATCAAAGGAGTTCCGCCAGCAGAAAATCAATCTCGCCGACTTCACGGCCGTAATCTTCACCTCACGCCATGCCGTCGATAATTTCTTCCGTCTCTGTGAGGAGACGCGCGTGAAGGTGCCCGACACTATGCGCTATTTCTGCACCACGGAGGCCATCGCACTCTACCTGCAGAAATATATCGTCTACCGCAAACGCAAGATCGCCTTCGGCAAGACCGGCAAACTCGACGACGCCCAGCTCATGGCAGCCATCACCAAGAATAAGAAGGAGAAATTCCTCTTCCCCGTCTCCGACGTCAACAAGGATAATGGCGAGGTGCTGACCGAAAACAAGATCGACTTCACGAAGGCCGTGATGTACCGCACGGTCAGCAATGACTTCGGGCCCGACGAACCCTTCGATTTCGATGTGCTCCTCTTTTTCTCCCCACAGGGAATCGCCACCCTCAAGAAAGACTTCCCTGATTTCGACCAGGAGAAGAATGGAAAATATATCGGCACTTTCGGTGCCGCCACTGCGAAAGCCGTGGCCGACCACGGACTGAGACTCGACTTCAGCGGCCCCACGCCGCAATGTCCGTCGATGCCGGCGGCCCTCGACGCTTTCCTTGACTCTCTCGAAAAGAAATGAAAACACTCGATGACAACCTGCTGAGCCGCCTCTATCTCAAAGAGACGGCTTTTCAGGATTTAATGCAGAAGCGCATCTTCAATGTGCTCCTTATCGCCACTCCTTACGATGCCTTCATGATGGAGGAGGATGGCCGTGTCGATGAGCAGGTGTATTTCGAATACGTCTCGCTCAACCTCTCCTCGCCGCCGCGCTTCACCAAGGTGGCGACCTATGAGGAGGCCTACGCCGAACTGGGACAGAAGGCTTTCGACCTTATCATTGCCATGCCTGGTGTGGACGTGAGCGCCACTTTCCGCGAGGCCATACGCATCGATGAACTTTACCCGGAGATTCCTTTCGTGGTGCTGACCCCTTTCTCGAAGGAGGTGCGCCGCCGCATCGCCGACGAGGATCTCAAGGGTGTCGACTATGTCTTCTCATGGCTCGGCAACGTAGACCTTATCCTGGCCATCATCAAACTGATGGAGGACCAGATGAACGCCGCCCACGACATCGAGGAGGTGGGAGTGCAGGCCATACTGCTCGTGGAGGATTCCATCCGATTCTATTCCTCGCTGCTTCCGCATCTCTACAAGTATCTGCTCAACCAGTCGAAAGTGTTCTCTACCGAGGCCCTCAACGAGCATGAGCAGATGCTGCGAATGCGCGGGCGTCCGAAAGTGCTCCTGGCCCGCGATTATGAGGAGGCCACCGCCCTCTATGAGAAATATGGCGACAAGCTGCTCGGCGTCATCTCCGACGCGCGCTATCCGCGTGAGGGGAAGAAGGACCCGGAGGCGGGTCTCCGCTTCGCGGCCTACGTGAAGGAGCGCGACCCCTTCCTGCCGGTCATCATCGAGAGCCAGGAGAGCGTAAACCGCGCGAAGGCCGAGGCCATGGGCCTCACCTTCCTCGACAAGAACTCCAAGACCCTTCCCCAGGACCTGCGCTCAGCCCTCTCGGCCAAATTCGGTTTCGGCGATTTCATCGTCAATGACCCGGTGACGGGTCGTGAGATCATGCGCATCGTCAATCTCAAGGGTCTGCAGAAGAATGTGTTCAACATACCCTCCGAAGCCCTCTTCTACGTCTGCAGCACCAACGAAGTGAGCCGCTGGCTCTATTCGCGTGCCCTCTTCCCCATCGCCGACGTGCTGAAGAGCTTCCGTTTCGATGAGATGTCGCAGGCTCCCGCCGTGCGCCGCCTCATCTTCGAGTGCATCGTGAAGTACAGGCGCATGAAGAACCGTGGTGTCGTGGCCGTCTTCGACCGCGACCGCTTCGACCGCTATTCCAACTTCGCGCGCATCGGCAAGGGCTCGCTCGGCGGCAAGGGCCGCGGCCTGGCCTTCATCGACCAGATCATAAAGCGCAACCCCATCTGCGAGGAGTTCCAGGGGATTGAGATCACAATCCCGCGCACCGTAGTGGTCTGCACCGATATCTTCGATGAGTTCATGGATATCAACAACCTCTACCCCGTGGCCCTCTCCGACCGTCCGGACGCGGAGATCCTCGAGCGTTTCCTCGCGGCCCGGCTGCCGCAATGGCTGGCCGACGACCTCAAGGCCCTGGTGGAGGTGGTGGAGCGTCCGCTCGCCGTGCGTTCCAGCTCGCTGCTCGAGGACTCCCACTATCAACCCTTTGCCGGAGTCTACTCCACATATATGATTCCGCGCGTCAATGAGCGCGAGAAGATGCTCCATATGGTGTTCGACGCCATAAAGGGTGTCTATGCCTCTGTGTTCTTCGCCGACTCCAAGGCCTACATGAACGCCACGAGCAACGTCATCGACCAGGAGAAGATGGCCGTCATCCTTCAGGAAGTGGCGGGCGATTACCATGAGGGCCTCTATTATCCCTCCTTCTCGGGTGTGGGCCGTTCGCTGAATTATTACCCGATCAATGATGAAGTGGCTGAAGACGGCGTGGCTGAAGTGGCCTGCGGTCTCGGCAAATACATAGTGGATGGAGGCATGGCACTCCGTTTCTCGCCCCGCCACCCCGACAAGGTGCTCCAGACCTCCACCCTGCAGCTCGCGCTGCGCGACACGCAGACCTACCTCAACGCCCTCCCCGACGATGCGGGGAAGTCGGAGCATATGTCGGTCGACGACAGTTTCAACATCGTGCGCGTCCCCATCGCCGACGCGGCTAAGGATGGTTCGCTGCGTTACATGGTCTCCACCTACGACTTCAACGACGGCATGCTGCGCGACACCGATGCCGGACGCGGCCGCAAGGTCGTCACCTTCGCCAATGTGCTCCGCCATGGCGTCTATCCCCTCGCCCCTGCCCTCGAGTTCATGCTCTCGCGCGGTCAGTATGAGATGGGACGCCCCGTGGAGATTGAGTTTGCGGGCCTAATCAACCCGAAGGCCACTACAGAAGAGAAGAAAGGCACGCTCTATTGGCTCCAGATGCGCCCGATTGTTGATAAGAAGGAGATGCTCGACGACAGTCTGCTCGATGTGCCCGACTCCGACCTCATCATAAAGAGCGGCACAGCCCTCGGCCACGGCGTGATGGAGGGTGTGCGCTATGTGGTTTACGTAAAGCCCCAGACCTTCGATTCGCTGAAGAATCCGGAGGTGGCGCGCGAGATTGAGGAAATCAACCGCGACTTCGTGGAGAAGGGCGAACCATATATCCTTATCGGGCCGGGACGCTGGGGTTCTTCCGATCCGGCTCTCGGTGTGCCGGTGAAATGGCCGCAGATAGCGGGCGCACGCCTCATCGTGGAGTGCGCGTTGCCGGGCTATCGCATCGAACCCTCGCAAGGCACCCATTTCTTCCAGAACCTCACATCCTTCGGCGTAGGTTACTTCACTGTGGATGAAGGGGCCGGCATGGGATTCGTAGACCATTCCTTCCTCGATTCGCTCCCTGCCGTGAGTGAGTCGGAACGCGTGCGCATCGTACGCTTTGACGGCGACCTGACCATCGCCATCAACGGAAGGAAATCCGCCGGCATCGTGGAGAAACCCGACGCCGCGCTCCATCGCCGCGAGGTGGAGGATGCCTTCAACGACGATGTGTGCTGACGCACCACTATCAGGATGATGAATGCTGATTCAAACAACGAAATTGCCGACACCCGCAATGGAGAGGAGTTCTCTCCATTGCGGGTGTGGCTTCATCCGTTTGCCACAGCCGGTAGGCTGCAGGCAATGAGCGGGAAAATAGCCGAGGCAGAAAAAGAGAGGGATAAGATGGAAGAGGAGAATGAGATACTGCGCGAGGAAAACAACCGGCTTTCCCGACTGCTGGCAGAGTCGGAGAACGCACGCACGGCCCTTGAGAGCCGTCTGGCGCAGATGACCGACGAAGAGACCTATCAGAAAGAGATGGATGCGCGTTTCGAGCAACTGGAGCGGGAGTTTGACAAAGTGGAGGCGATGAAGCAGCGTTACGAGGCCACCATCTCGATGCTGCGCTCAAAACTCCGCGACAGCACCGACGAGCTCCGCCGCCTCACCGGCCAGAGCCACACCGGCCCCACCATCCCCCTCACCGACACTGGGAGAAGCGACACCGGGAGAAGCGATACTGGGAGAAGCAATCTCCCGACCGCTTCCGGTGCTGACGAAAAGGGTAAGCTCAGACGTTCCCAGCAACAGTCGGGCGGAAGGAATTGCGTTGCGGGTTCAGAGCGCTCAGAGAACTCTGAGATCTCTGAGAACTCTGAGAACTCTGAGCGCTCTGAGATCTCTGAGAACTCTGAGAACTCTGAGAACTCTGAAAACTCTGAAAACTCTGAGGGTGGCGCTGCTCCCAGTGGTGCTGCTCCCAGTGCTCCCGGTCGTCGCAAATCCTCCGATGACGACTGGCTTTCCCCTCTTCCTGACAAAATCTGAGGTGAAACCCGCCAAAATTTCCCTCAAAATTCTTCATTTTTATTCCTTTGATACTCAATACATTACAAATTATTTGTGAAATTTCTGAAAAAAAGTTGCTGAAAAATTTGGTGGGTATCAAAATTGGTTGTAATTTTGCATCGCAATCGGGAAGGAAACGAGCCCTGAAAGAAGGAAACGAGCCCTGAAAGAAGGAAACGAGCCCCGAACGAAAGCAAAACATAACGTCTCAAGGTGCGGTAGTTCAGCCTGGTTAGAATACATGCCTGTCACGCATGGGGTCGCGGGTTCAAGTCCCGTCCGCACCGCCGAGGAGAGAGGAAGGGTAGCAGTGTTAACTTCGGTTTCCTGCTACCCTTTTTTCATGTCCTATAACGACATCCCCTCGTCATTTGTAACTCGCCACTTGTCACTCGTAACTCGTACTTCGTAACTCGCACCTATATGATTGCCATCATCAACGGACCAAACCTCAACCGCCTCGGGCGGCGCGACACGTCTATCTATGGCTCGCGATCGTTTGAGGATTTCCTCGTGGAACTACGTCGCGAGTTTCCTGGCACTGAGATCGAATATTTCCAGAGCAACCATGAGGGCGCTATCATCGACGAGATCCAACGTCTCTCGGACTCCCCCGCGTGCCGGGGCATAGTCATCAACCCGGGAGCTTTGGCCCATTACTCTTACGCCCTGGCCGACGCCCTGCGCGATGCCTCCCTCATACTCCCCACCATCGAGGTGCATATCAGCGACATCCACTCCCGCGAGGAGTTCCGGCGTCGCTCCGTGACGGCCGAGGCCGTCAGCCACGGCGTGATCGCCGGCCACGGCCTCGCCGGGTATGCCGAAGCAATGCGTTCGTTAATTGGG
>CAZPQD010000070.1:0-15747 GCA_964588625.1 uncultured Sangeribacter sp.
CCGAAAACATGCGCCGGCAAATTTTTTTCACCGGATTTCTTTTTTTGTCTCGCTTTAGGGACGGATATGGATGATTGTCAATGAAATAAATAAATGTTAAAATATGTAATCAATTGTGAATAGAGGGGTAGAAAAGGGACAGATATGGGGGATGGCACGGCATATTGACAGGATTTTTTCAGGGATAGAGTGGGAATATTGAGGGTTTTGATGGAATTTTTCAACTTTTCAGTTGAGAAGAATTAGCTCCGGAGCGAAGCAGGGATATGGGAGTATCCCAATGGCTCTGCAATTTCTTAAATGTAGAGAGCTCCTGTGTTGTAAGTTGTAGTTGTAAGTTATAGTTGTAAAGTTATATAGGAGTATCCTGATGGCAATGCCACCATTCTAATGGAGAGAGCACTTATGAATATAGGGGTGGAGCAGAATGAGAGTAGGAAGGGATTAGAGTAGGAAGGGATTAGAGTAGGAAGGGATTAGAGTAGGAAGGGATTAGAGTAGGAAGGAGGCGGTGACGCCTACAGTGGATGTGACAGGATCGGCTATTGGGGAGATCTGGAGTTCGTGGTCGCGGGCCCAGGGGCGAGTGAAGATGTAGGCTGATCCGGCCCCGATGGCTGCTCCTGCAACGACATCCCACCAGTGGTGTTTTTTGGCGTATATGCGTCCCCATCCTACATAAGTGGCCAAAGCATAAGCAGGGGCTCCCAATTTCCAACCGTAGCGGCGCTGTACGAAGGCTGCTGTGGCGAATGTCGCCGATGTGTGGCCTGAGGGGAAGCTATGTCGATTGGAATGGTCGGGACGCCATTCCTTTACCGAATATTTGAGAATCATGGTGGCACCCAGAGTGGCAGCGGCGGTATAGGCGCCCTGTACAAGTCCTTTCCAGTCTTGCTCTATCAGCACACCGGCAAGGGTGGCTACCGGCATAGCAATTAAAAGGACATCCGTGGAGACTTTTACTCCATTCTGAGCCGACGAGCGATGGAAAATTTCTTCCGGAAGGGCTAACGTTTGCGACTGAGCCTGTATACTAATGGGAATAAAGAGAAGAAGCAATAGATATTTAAGATGTTTCATAAGAGGGTGAGGAGTTTTGGGATAAAGATGATGAGGCCAACGGCCACGGCAGCGAATACGAATAAGAGTACGGCGGCTGCTCCGAGGTCTTTTGCCTTACCGATGAGGGGATCGAAACCGGGAGAAATTTTATCTGCGAGTGCCTCAATTGCGGAGTTGAAGGCCTCCGCCATGAGCACACCACCAATACAAATAAGAACGGCACACCATTCTCCCGCCGAGAGCCCGAGAAGGGCTCCGGCGATGAGAACGCATGTCATTACAAAGAGATGGATACGTGCATTGGGTTCTTCCCTGAAGAGAGTCGCGATCCCCTTGAAGGCAAACTTAAAGGAGCGGGCTCTTGCACGCAGATAGTTTTCAGACATTTAATGTTAGCTGAAGGCTTTATATTCTTTTCATTAGCGGAAGATTACTTTCAGTCATCCTTTCATGAGTGCTGATTAGTAATCGTAATCGAGTGAGAACTGATCTATATAGAGAACCGAACCGTTGCCACCGGTGAAATAGTCGCCATACTTAGAGGAAGCCGATGTTATCTGAATGAAACGAGGTTTGCGTGAAGTGGAGCGATATTCCAGTTTTATTTCAAAAGGCTGATAGCCTCCAGTGGCTTTCCCGACGGTCATCTGACCGTAAGCGATAATTTCAGGAGCATTCGGGTCGAAAAGCTGACGACGGGATGGAGTTGTGCATATCTCCTTTTGTTCGGGCCAGTCTGTCAGGGCTATATAGATCTGGCAGGAGTCAGGCTGCCCCTTCAGAGATTCGTAGGGGGATTGTGCCATATCGATATTCACGGGTGTATATTCGTAGTATCCTCGAAGTTTCGTGGGACGCAGTTCGAAAGGACGACCGAATGCAAGGACACCGTTGGTGCCGTCGATACGAACGAAGGAACCTGTGAAGATAGATCCGGCAGCGAGTTTTCCTATACCGAACACACCGGCGAAGACACTTGAGAGCTTCGCGGCCTTACCCGTACCTGTTGGGGTATGATCGGTGGGTTGCACATTGGAGGGTCCGGCTATTGCCGCTCCCCTATTGCCGGTATCCCAGAATCTCTCGCCCCCTTCCGGCCAGGGATTCCACACTTTGCCATCGAGCCACCATTGTTCGAAATCTCCATCCGGGAGGTCCATCGTAGACTCAGTGGTCACATTAATAATATTAGCATTTTCCTCACCGGCGCGGGCGCGCACCTGATAGTCAGTCAGCGGGCGCAGATGCGGGATGCAACATGCAAAGGAACCACCGGATCCGGAAATCCAGGAAGGATCAGCATCCGACCACTCCTCTTCGCCCTTCTCCCTATATTGGAAACCAATTTCAGCGTCAGCCTGAGCCGAAGCATATACCCATACTACCTGCGACCATGCATCGGCCGAAACAGTCTGTACAGTGAGCTCCGTAGTCTCTGCATAAATTGTCCATTGCTCAGTACGACCGAAAGCTGTCACATCCACAACCAGGGGGCGGGAGAGATTGATCTTACCAGGCTTAAGGGCCGGCGACATGGTAGTCACATCGGCCGGTCCGAGTTTAGCGGATATTAAGGTAAGGTCGGCGAGGTTTTCAAAGTCAGGCACTTTCACTATGACGCGCCGCGCCACGACATCGATGACCGTCTCACCAAACTGTCCCTCAACGCTGAAGTAACGTTCGATGGGCTGGTCGGCACAAATCAGCCATTGGTAAGACTGATACTTGGAGATATCGACAGCGAGGGGAGCGGAAAGATCGTAGGTGCCTTCGAGCAGATTCAGCGAAGACTCCGCTCCTTCAGTGTAGGTAAAAGTTGAAAAACGGACACTTCTGATATCCACTTGCTCCTCGAGATAGACAGTGGCGGTATAAGATGCAGAGTCGATTGTCGCCTCCTTCGATTCGCCGTCGGCAGAGATGGAGAGTATCATCTGCGGGATTGTGGGGTAAGGGATGTCATTGCGTATGCAACCTCCGAAAATCCAGAGTAGCAAAAGGAGAGCCAGAATCAGAGCACCCACCTGCAGCATACGACGCCTACGAGGAGAAATCAGCGGCGACTTGCCATTATTATCGTTGTTATTGAAAGAGTTATTTTCAGCCATTGTGAAATAATTTTTCTCAGATATGGGCGGCGATGCCAAAATTCAGATTAAAGATATTGAAACGGAAGTTGGCTCCTGAAGTAAGGCTGCTGCCCTCCGGCACACCATCCACATCCTGTTTCTGATTCTGAAGATAGAAACCGAACACACCGAAAGAGAGGTTGAACGAAACGTTCTTCATGATGAATATGCAGACACCTGGAGAGAAATCGAGGGTAGCCTTCATGTAAGTGGTGTGTGTGTTCTTTGGCTCGCCGGCATAGTTACGTGTAAAATCGGCATTGCCTGAGGAGAGTCCGAGTGCCACTTCATTGAAGACACCGAAGCGCCCACGGCGTGTCAGGCCGATATATTGCGAAAGGACAACCGCGGCCGAATATCCCTCATTGCGGTAAGAGACATCACTGAGATTGAGATTCATATCGTCAGAAATATCCATCTTGAGAGAGCCGAGAGTAGCCTTCGAGCTATTGTAGGAGAGGCGCAGTCCGACAGAGAGATTATTGCGAATGAAGTAGGACACATAAGGACGGATTGAGAAAGTGTGGCCACTGAAGTCGAAATCCTTAAGCACGGAGAATAGGTCGAGGTCTTCGGTGGAGAACTCACCATATGAAGCAGTGAGACCGAACTGCCACTGTCCGCGAGGGATGAAGAGGAAGTTAGAGAGGCCGCGGTCAAATCTTCCGAGATTGCGGGATTTCAGAACCATAGGCACGGTGTCTCCATTATGAGTCACGCGTTCGTTGGGGTCAAGTCGCGATTCGTCATCGACCACCATGGAGTGACCCTTCAGCAGTTTAGACACATCAGAGGCCATTGAATCCGGAATCCACACATATTTTCCGCCAGACAATGCCACAGAATCTTTCGGGGCGACATCAACCGGAAGAGCATCGCCGGCAAAGGAAGCCCCCACTGCAGCGAATACGATAGATATTGAAAGTAAGAATCTTTTCATTGCCGTCAGAGATAGAATGCCACACCGAATGTGATTGAAAACAGATTAATCTTGAAATTCGCGAGTTTTGACCGGCGGTTGGCCTCATATATACGGTCGGTCACTGACTTGGTATGGGTGTATGAGAAACCAAGCACACCTACATTGACCTCGATGGCCGAATAGTTGTTCAGGAACACAGCAAGGCCGGGAGCCAGACCGACATTCATCTGGAAATTTGTCTCGTAAACTCCCGAGAGGTCTTTGCCGACTCCGGTCGTCATCTTCGACTGACCGCCTCCCAGCATAAGCTGCAGCTCATTGAAGAAACCGAAACGCTTTGAGCGTCCTATTGAGAAATAATTCCTCATGAAAGCCGTGGCGTAATAGTTATGACTGAGCTTATAGAGATGGTCGACATCATAGTTAGTCTCCGAGTCAATGACAATGTCGGCATCCTCAAGCTTTGTCAGCGAACGCTGGTAGGCAAACTTAAGGCCCAGCACAAGATCATCGGCCACGGCATAGGCCAGCATCGGCGAGATCTTCATACTGTAGGAATTGCCGGAAATATTCTCAATAATCAGAAATTGGAATTTATTCTGGTCAGACTGAGTATAAGAGACCGACAGACCTGTCACCCATTGTTTTTTGGGAACGAAAACTACCGATTCAATATCACGATCAAACTCCTCAAGAGCGGGTACAGAGTCGGCCACGACAGTTTCAGGAGTGTCTATGTAAGCGTAGGCAGCGATGCCCTCGGAAGCTTCATTTTCAACAACGGAAGCGGCAGCCTCCGCCATTGCGAAGGCCGCCACATCGTCAGTTTCGGCTGAAAATCCTGAGGCTTCCCCCTCCTGACCCGCTGCAAGCAAATAGCTTGGCAGGAGCCAGGAGAGTGCAAGGAGCCAATATCGGAATTTATTCATATACAAGTTCAAAATCATCAACATACATCTGCGAGCCCACACCGCCGGAGAAGAAATCACCATATTTGGAGGCTGAGCAAACGATTACGAGATACAGAGGTTTGCTGCTTCGGGCACGATCATAATATTCGAGGGGTATTTCCACCTGGGTCATCGATCCATCAGGGCCGAAGTCGCCATCGAATGTATGCTGGCCATAGGCCAATATACATTGTTCCGTGGGGTTGAACAGCTTCTGGTTTGACTTCTTAGTGCGGATTTCAATCGGCTCAGTGGAAAGAGCCACATAAATCTGGGCCTGGTCCATTACCCCCGCACCGATATAGTTGCTGTCGGCGCCCTTCTTGTTGACTCCAGGCTGCGGACGATAATTCACCCAAACCTTGAGAGAGGAAGGATGCGAGCCATCATACTGACGACCAAACTCAAGCACACCGTCAGTGCCGTCAGTCTTTACATAAGTTCCAGCAAAGAGATTGCCGGCAGCAAACTTACCGATTCCTAAAACAGATGCGAACTTGGAAGTGAGTGAAGCGGACAGAGAACCGGAATGAGACATTACGGATGAGCTTTCAGTGAGCACCTCACTTGCAGTGGCCGCTCCATGATTTCCGGAATCCCAGAAAGTACGCGTGCCGTCGGCTGAAGGAATCCAGACTTTATTGTTATCGGTGAATTTACTCCACTCCTCCATCGAGGCATTGGGAATAGTGAAGACAGACTCAGTGGTAATGAACCTGGAGTCAGAGTTATATCCATCTGCCACGGCCTGTATTTCATAGCGTGTCGAAGGCTTGAGGCCGGAGATCGTCACATATGCGGCAGCAGGAGCCTTGCGGGATACGCGGCGCACTACGGAAGATGCACCACTAAGGAAAGCCTGCTTCCATTCAGAATTTGAGCCGGCCTCACGGTAACGGATACCGGGGTTGCTTACCTCCGAAGAGCTTACCGAAATCGGCAGACGGGCACTATACGAACCAACAGCCAGCATATCGAGCGAAGATACATCACCCAGAGTGACGGGATCCTCAAGCATGATGGCTTCATCACCGACGGCAATGCGGATACGCTTCTGAGTGGATTTACCATACTCATCCTCTGTGGAGAGATTGATGATATACTCCTCAGGAGCAGCCGGGATACGGTTCAGGAATTCCATGGGGAGCACAAGGAAACCGGTGCAGAGATTTCGCTGCTCATTGAAAGTGGAGTCAAAACGTATTCCAGTAGCGGCGAACGCCTCGGCAGAAGAGGGAGTCATATTGGTGAGGTCGAGTTCCTGGGCATCGCCCATCGGCAGTCCGAGTTCATCAGCCTGCGGCGAACTGAGGAAGAGATTCCTGATACCGCCGAACGAAGAAATCTTGATGATGGCATCATCCGTGAAACCGCCGGCACTATTGGAAGTGATCTGACGGTCGATATCGCCATTTACAAGAGCAACAGTAGGACGGCTGAGGATCTCAACTTCATCAGTGACCTCAATCTCAGTGGCATCGACAGTCACCGTAAGGAAGCTACCGCCGATTGCCTCATAATCGGGATTGTAGGAGAAATTGAGGATATACTCGTGGGCGCTCTCCACGTTGCCGATGATGCCCGACTTTTCAAAAGCCTTACCCTCGGCGTTAGTGCCGGTGATGGTATAGGAAAGAGAATTGTCGTCATTAGGCATCATGAAGTAACCCTTGGCGAAATCATAGTTGTCTTTTGTGAAATCGAGCGAACCACGCGAATTGGAGACCGATATCTTCATATCCTTCACGAAGTCCGGATCGACAGTTGCCGAATTGATGGAAGCCACCACATTTGCAATCTTGCAATTGATGACCACCTGCTTCACACCCGTCGTGATTTCAAAAGGCTGGTATCCACGGAAGAACTTCTTGTCGAACGAAGCGGATACAGAGTCGCCCGTCCATGCTTCAGCCACGTAAGAACCGCTCTTCATCGGCAGAGATTCGGGGAGATTCTCCAGACCCTTGAATTTGTGGAGAAGACCCTTGGCCGGGTCGGAGATATAGACCACGCAATTTGAGCGCAGCTCCATCTCCGTGTCCGTATCCATATCAGCACGCGTGATGTCGGAATTGATGACCATGCGCATCCTCAGCTCTCCTTCACCATCAGGACCGCTGAAAGGGTCGTCGGCCACACATCCGGAGAGTGCTGCGCCTCCGAAGAGCAGAGCGGCGGCCGAAAGAAATATATTGAATTTCGAGATATTCATTTCATTAAGGTTAAGAGAGTTTATAGAGTGCGGAGACGCAAAGTCTTGACAGTTGTGCCGTTGGCATCGGTGATTGTGAGTTTGAACTCATGTTCTCCAGCGCCAAGCATTCCGAGCAGGCCGCCGAAGCCGGAGATATCGAACGTCAGAGACTTCGCGCCCTTCACCTCATTGCCAACAGGGAATCCAAGATTCTGGAGATCCTCCGCCATATCACCGGGATTGATAAGGTCAAGATGGTCGGAGAGGTTGACATCTTCAAGCACGTCCGGTGTCAGAGTATCAGACTTAATATCGACTGTGAATGCTGATATACCGTCGGGAGCCTCGGAAGTGATTTCCAACTTGCAGACGACACCATCATAGAAATCATTCACCTTATCGAGTGAGACGCTGGAGTCATCAGTGACCTTCACCTCCGGACCATTCGCTGGAGTCACGGGATCATCGCCATGAGGAGGCTCCGGATCGTTGCCACCCTCAGAGGGACGCATATCATCCTCGAGGACAACATCATCGACGATTACATTTCCGGATTCATCCTTGACAGTGACAGTGGCATCCACTTCGAGAGCCGGGGTGATGTTGCCGGGTTCCTCCTCACCAGCGGAGCGGAGGCTGAAGGTGATGATGTAATGGTTGCCTGCCTGCACATCGTCGCGGGCCTTTGTCACGGAAGTGGGATAATCTTCAACAGAGCCCTCGAACTGTGCGGTGAGGCTGCGGTTGTGTTCCACGTAAGAGAAATAACCGTGACGACCTTCATCAGCCTTTGTGAACTCAAGCGAACCTTGGTCGCTCACGCGCACCGTCACTTTTGAATCAGCCGACATGGCGGCAGTGAGTTCAGGATCGAAATATACAGACACCTTCACGTTGGAAAGGCGACAGACTACAGGTTCGCTGACTTCCGTCACAGCATCCGAAGCGATGGTGAAAGATTCAGATTCACCGCGATAGAAAGGAGTATCCCACACGGCGTCGGTATCACTTCCTGAAGTAGCCACAGCAGTATAAGTTCCTACCGGGAGAGTGACAATCTCAGGAAGTTCGGCATAACGATATGAGATGGTGGGTTCCGTCTCCCCTTCACGGATGAAGGCCACATCAAATGTCTCGAGACCCGGGGCATCATCGGCCACTGCACGCACGACATTCTCCTCATTATTGACCGACATATTGAGGGAGGCAGTGCGGAATCCCCCGGTCAGGCCGTCGTAGTCATCAAACGGATTCTCACGCGAGCAGCTCGCGAGAGAGAGCGTAGCCACTGCGGCGAGCGAGAGGAACGCGTTTATATATTTTTTCATTACAGTCTTAAATTCAGATAAGCGGATTAGTAATTGAGTTTGAGATCGGTCACCTTAAGTTCGGAACCTACAGCCACAGCCTTATACTGGTTAGCATCAGTAGTGTGGTTACCAAGAGTTAGCTTCTCGTTGAGGTCCCCACCGGTCGGGATGTTGATGGCCGGGATGGCAGCCGTGGAAGACTTGAAGCATATGCGGAGAGTTGCGGGTTTTGTGCCGAATTTATAAGAGGAGATAGCCACAGTGGCAGCCTTCATGGAAGAAGAGGCACCGAGGTCGAGGCTTCCCTTTCCGATCACATTGCCAGAAGCATCGAGCACCTCGATAGTGACCTGTCCCTTCTCACTATTCAGAGAAGTATAGGAATACTCGAACGAGAGCGACTTCGGACGCGACTTGAAGGCTACACCCTCATTGCGAGTGATGGAGCTGCCGCCGTCATAGCTGCTCGAACCGAGGAACATCATGCCGATGCTCTTGTTGTTATCGCCGAAGGTAGGAGCATTGGTGCAATAATAAGTAGTGTTGAAAGCACCGCCACTGGCAGCCGGAGTAGTGCCGCTATGGTTGAAGCCCACGCTACGGATAGTAGCCACGCCATTTTCCACAAATGTGGAAGGAACCACAAACCAAGTATTCTTGTTAGAGGATCCAGTCCAGCACGTATAGGGATTGAGCGAGCCCCAGCCGTTGGCTTCAGAACGGACGATGGAGGTCTTCAGCGTATAAGAAACAGGAGAGACCTTATACTGTCCGCCAATCTGAACGCCTGTCATATTGATAGTCTGCGTAGTGGCCGAGAAATTACCGTTGGGAATAGCCGCAGCGGCCTCTGTAGTGATATTCTCAGCATCGCCGGGAGTTGTGGTCAGAGTTGTGGAGAGGGCGTAAGTTGTATTGGGGGAAAGGCCGGCCACATAGATGAGACCCTGATTTGTGTCGCGTGTAAGCCTTGTATCCTCCACCTTCTCTCCGTTGAGATAGACATTGAGCGACTCCACAATCAGCTTGGCTTCAGACTCAGCTGCCGACACCTTGAGTACAACACGGTTGGAGAAAGCATCGGCAACCACGCTGTAGGAAGGCACGATAACGGGAACCTCAACCTCAGCCACTTCATTATTATGATAGAACACCTTCACCTTCACGATGTCGCGTTCAGTGACGGGACGGGTGATGACCACATCGTAGGTGCGGGTCTCGAACGAACGGGAGCGGGCACGCTGCTCACATGAGATGATTGAGCAGTCAGCGAAACCGCCATAATTATCCTCCGCCTTGAAAGTGAAGGCATCCTCAAAGTCGCGGCCGTTATATTCGATTGCGAGCGAGGCACGGTAAGAACCGAAGATTGTGGGACTTGGAGTAACCTTGATATTCACGGCATTAGTGTCGAATGTCACCGAAACGGGATCACTGACACGCATGAAACGGTCTTTGGCCACGAGAGTCACAGTATGACGTCCGGGAGGAAGGGCGGCAACAAAATCGGAGAGGTCGACCATACCCATTTTGTCAGGATTGTTATAGAAACCCACTGCCTTCACGCCCGCTTCAGCGAGGAGGGTCTGCTGTGAAGAATTGGCACCCACAAGGTCGATTTCATGACCGAAAGCAGGAGTCCACTCCTCAGAGTTGACAGTCAGGACAGCCGAGGCCAGACCTCCACGAGCCATAACCGAGAACTTGAGTGGCGAATCAAGGGTATCAAACTGAAGGGCTTCAATCACGTCGCCATCCGCATATCCCTCAGAGAGAGACACAGTGGGAGCCGGGGAAGAGAAAAGCTCGTCGGTAAGATCAATAAAGATATCATCCTGCATCACCGACTCATCGAACGAGACGACGAGGCGGGCTGTGCCCGTCTGGCCATTGTTGACATCGAGAGTGACATGATAATGATGGCGTGCCTCAGCCACAAACTCCGCAGGCTGCACCTGCACGGTGCGGCCCTGACGGTCGGTCACTGAGACAGTCATCTTGACATCGCCCGGTGCGATGAACGCCGGACGCTTCTCGTCGGAAGTGTATTCCACATAAGAATGGCCTTCGGAATGCACTGTTGAAGAGAAGTCCTTGAAATAGCTGCGGAAGGCATCGGTATAATCCACACTCACCATGGAGTTGGCGAGCGTTGCTGTCAGCGAGACTTCAGTCTCGTGTGATTCGAGCACGGTGACGGGTGCTGAGCCCGAGAAGCAAGGTTTTTCAAAACCCTCCTCGGCAGGGTCGCCATACACAGCCGAGATTACATAAGAGCCGGTCTTGAATCCCGTTTCGTTGGCAAACTGAGCCGGGGTGCCCCATTCCTTGGAGTAAGATCCGTCGTTCTTATCGAGCTGAATTCTGAACTCAGCAGGATCCGGGGCAGTGATAAGCTCAGTGTCGCCAGAGGCCCTTGTGGCAGGCACGGCATCCACCACATCGGCCGAAGCCGACAGATTGAGGCGGAGAGTGCCCTGGCCCGCATTGTCGGCCCAAGGATTCTCATCGCTGCATCCGGTGAGTCCCATACCCAGCGCGGCCATAAGGCAGCCATAAGCAAGGTACTTATTCATATGAAGTGAGTTGTTAAGTTGTTGTCGTTTCAATTATAGCAGCCGGGTTCGTCAGATTCGGAATAAATAATTGCCACCAAATCACGTTATCGGCTGGAGATTCTCAAAAATTGGTCAAATCTTCCCAATGCAGCCACAAAATTAAAAAAAGTGGCTGAATTTCGCCAAATAAATTGGTCATAAAGGGGAATAAAGGAAGAAATACACCATTTTTAAAATAAGGTTTGCGCACATATCTTTGAGAAAAATTCCACTTTTCTCCTGATAAAAGCGCGTCAGGAAGCGTTATAACTCTGAAATGTCTCTATTTTGCGGGATATTGATCCACATCATCACACTGAAAATTCAATCTTATGAAGATAACTAAGAAAATCGTATCTGCCCTGCTCATCGTCACGGGGCTCAGCTTGATGAGCCCTTCAGCAGGAGCTCAGAGCATCACCGACCTTCTCGGAGGACTTGCCGGCAACAACGGCACCGGCAACACTATTGTGAACGCTCTCGAAGGAGTTTTCTCAAAGTCAGACATCACAGTGGCAGACATCGCCGGCGAGTGGAAGACCACCGGTCCGGCCGTCACCTTCAAGAGTGACAATCTGCTCAAGAAAGCCGGAGGTATCGCAGGAGCAGCTGCCCTCGAGACCAAACTCGCTCCCTACTATGAGCAGTATGGCCTCAATGGGATGACCATGACCATCGACAATGACGGCAATTTCACCATGAACATCAAGAAGATGTCTCTGCAGGGAGTGATGACTCCCAACAAGGGAGAAGGCACCTTCGACTTCAGTATCAAGGCACTCGGAGCAATTCCACTTGGCAGCTTCACTGCATATGTGACCACCACCGGAAAGACTACCGACATCATGTTCGATGCCACGAAAATGAAGCAATTAATGTCGGCTGTGGCTAAATTCACAGGCAACAGCCTGGCAAAGGCAGCCGGAAACATCCTCGACAGTTATGAGGGGGCCTGCATCGGATTCAAACTTTCCAAAACCGGCAACGCCACCGGCAGCGGCAAGCAGCAGGACAACAATAACTCCGACTCCACCAAAAAGAGCGGCGGGCTGCAGGATCTTCTGAATCTTTTCGGCAACTGACAGCAGTTGGTCAAGCCTAACTGATCACACGATTTCTCAGATCAGCGCTGCTTCAAAAGCAACTTTTCCACCAAAGACAATATCAAAGCGCCGGCTTCCATCTTCAAAGCAATGGGATGGAAGCCGGCGCTTCCTCATCATGAAAGTGCGGCTATGCGGGCAAGATATTTGCCTACTATGTCAAATTCGAGATTAACGCGGGTTCCGGCCTTGATACGGCAGAAATTAGTATGGTCGTGGGTGTAAGGGATAATGGCCACGCGGAATGAATCCGGTTCGGAATCGCACACTGTGAGACTGACGCCATTCACAGTGACAGATCCCTTCTCCACTGTGACGTAGCCTTTTGCAGCAAGCTCCGGACGGAAATCATACTTGAAGGCATAATACCAGCTGCCGTCGGCCTCCTCAACGGAAGTGCATACAGCCGTAGTGTCTACATGACCCTGGACAATATGTCCGTCGAGCCTGCCGTCAATTTTCATGGAACGCTCAAGATTGACAAGATCTCCCGGTTTGAGCTCCCCAAGGTTAGAACGCTCGAGGGTCTCACGTATGGCCGTCACAGTATATGTGCCGTCGCCCGGAAGGGAGACAACCGTGAGGCACACTCCATTGTGGGCCACACTCTGGTCGATCTTCAGTTCGTCGACAAATGAACATTTCATAGTGAGATGAATGTTGCCTTCCTCGGCAACTACTGCCACAACTTCGGCAGCTTCTTCTACAATTCCTGAGAACATGTAAATATACTATTGAAGATTAATTCTTTTTATTATGTTGTGCAAATTGATTATGAGTCACACTTCATCTTCGTGAACGGAAAAATTCGCGCATCAATTCAGAGCATTCGTCGGCCATAAGTCCGGCTTCCACCACCGTCTTTGGATGAAGCGGACTCCTCCCCTCCGATAGCGAAGGAGTAAAGGCAGAATGAAACCCACGTTTCGGGTCAGAAGCACCGTAGATTATCTTACCTATCTGCGCCCACCCGAGAGCACCGGCACACATAGGGCAAGGCTCCACTGTGACGTAAAGCGCGCATTGCGGCAGATATTTTCCGCCGAGGGCTTCCGAGGCTGCAGTGATGGCAAGCATCTCTGCATGGGCCGTGACGTCGTTGAGTGTCTCCGTAAGGTTATGGGTCTTGGCCAGCACACGGTCGCCGGCAACAATGACCGCCCCCACAGGCACCTCTCCGTCGGCAAAAGCCTGTTCAGCCTCGCGCAGAGCCATCCTCATGAAATATGTGTCCTTATCCAACATGATTTTCCTGGTAATATTGCAAAAACAGTCGTCAGAGAAATTAAGACTCCGGAGGTGAGATCAGCGATAGTCGGCAAGACGCTCGGCCACACTCTCCATCAACCATGCAGGAGTAGACGTGGCTCCGCAGATACCCACACTCTCCGCCCCCGCGAGCCATTCAGGCTTTATCTCATCGGGTCCGGAAATATGATAGCTCCGTGGATTGACTTCAAGACATCCTGCATAGAGCACCTTGCCATTGGAACTTTTCGCCCCACTGACAAAGAGCACCACCTCATTCGAGGCAGCGAAAGCACGTATCTTCTCCATGCGTGTCGCCACCTGCCGGCAGATAGTGTCGAACCATTCGAATCTCTCTCCCCCGAATCGTGAGCGGATGAGCCCCACTATCTCCGAGAAACCGGAAAGCGACTTTGTGGTCTGTGAATAAAGCAAAATATCCCGGGAGAAATCCACCTTGTCAAGATCCTCCGGACCCTGGATGACGATGGCCTCCCCCTCCGTTTGCCCCACGAGTCCATTGACCTCAGCATGACCATTCTTGCCATAAATGAGAATCTGAGGTTTGCGGCCGCCGGCGGCTTCAAGGGCTTTCCCCTCATCATAGGCCTTTTTTATGCGGCGTTGCAGCTGGAGCACGACAGGACACGTGGCGTCAATCACCTCAATGCCGTTGCGACGTGCCATCTCATATGTGGCGGGGGGTTCGCCATGAGCGCGCAGCAACACGCGGGCATCATGCAACCCTGCGAGTTCGGCGTGAGTCACAGTGGAAAGTCCCTTCAGACGCAGACGCTCCACTTCAGCTGCATTGTGCACAATGTCGCCAAGGCAAAACAGCGAACCGTCGGAGCCGAGATGCTCCTCAGCCTTCCTGATGGCATTGACCACTCCGAAGCAGAAACCCGAATCGGGGTCTATCCTGATCTCCATGGCGTGTTCAGCTTGGATTATCACCGGCGATGATCTTCTTGTAGAGGTCAAGAAGCCAGGTCATCTGCTCGGCCGGGGTCATATTGTCGTTGTCGAGCAGATATGCGTCGGCCGCACGACGCAACGGCGACTCCTTGCGTGTGGTGTCGATACGGTCGCGCTCGCAGATATTGGCATATACCTCCTCATAATCCGCCGGCATACCTTTACCTGTCAGTTCCTTGAACCGACGGCGTGCCCTCACCTCCGGGGAGGCATTGACAAACACCTTCATTTCAGCCTTGGGGAAGACGGTGGTGCCGATGTCGCGTCCATCCATCACGATTCCCTTTCCGCTGCCCAATTCCTGCTGAAGAGCCACCAGACGTCGGCGCACCTCCGGGACAGCAGCCACGGGGCTGACCATCTCACTGACGCGCATGTCCCTGATTTCCTTCTCTACATCCTCACCGTTGAGCAACGTATGCTGCACGCCGTCGGCACCTGCCGGAGCGAACCCTACGGCAATGAGCGGAAGGGCTTTCACGAGGGCCGCTGAATCAAGACTGCCGTCAGGAAGCCTCATGTCATGGCGCAAGGCATAAAGGGTGACGGCACGATACATGGCGCCACTGTCGACATATATATAACCTATCTCCTTGGCAAGGGCCCTGGCCATGGTGCTCTTGCCGGAAGAGGAGTATCCGTCGATTGCGATTACTATCTTTTGCATCTATATTGTAAAACTATATAACGCAGTATTCGGTCATGTTATTTTCCCTTCTTTCCGGCAGCCTTAGCCGCTGCCTTCTCCGGACGTTTCTTCACACGACGCAGCACCTGTGCTGAACGGGCAGGAAGATACATCTTGAGCCATCCCTTTCCCGATGGAGAATACAGGGGGTCGGGCATAGTGAAATGGCGTACTCCGTCGTCGACAAGGCCAAAGCCTCCGAACTCCGGAGCATCCGAATCAAGCACCACTTCATACTCACCGGCCGGGGCAAGGAAACCATAATCCGTGAAAGACTTCACCGGATTCCAGTTGAAGACGAAGATGAGGTCGCCACGCATGAAGGCAAGCACCTGGTCATCATCCTTCTCCCAGAGCTTATCCACAGGAGTGGCCTGGAAGTCATAGTGTGAGGCCACTATCTCCACCATGGCGTTGTCGAACCGATTGAGGTACTTATACTTCAGATCCTCCCTGTCCACGAGTTCCCACTGCCGGCGCGCATACTTATAGCTCCAGCCGTTGCCCTCACGCGGAAAGTCAATCCACTCCGGATGCCCGACCTCGTTGCCCATGAAGTTGAG
>CAZPQD010000071.1:0-15398 GCA_964588625.1 uncultured Sangeribacter sp.
GAATCCATCGGCGGAATGGACAGAGTTTGAGGAACGGTATAAGGCAGAACTTCTTACAAACCCAGCCTACGGAGCATTGAAGCAATTGATAGCCGATAAACCCAAAGTGACCCTGCTGTATTCATCTCACGACACTGAGCACAACAATGCCCTTGTGCTTCAACAGCTCCTAAGCAAGGCAGTATGAGAGAGATGAGAAGAGCGAGCCACCGTCGGGATGCCCGGTGGGCCTTGGAGGTATTCGATAAGGCACCGTATATCACATTGAGCATGACGCGTCCTGACGGCACGCCCTATGCCGTTCCCCTGAATATTGTGAGGAAGGATGAAAGGACGTTCTATTTTCATTGTGCTTTCGAGGGGGAGAAGATAGATTGCCTGAAGCACAATCCTGTTGTCAGTCTCTCTGCTGTAAGCCGGTGCACTCCGAAATATGAGGAGGAGAAAAACAATTTTACGGAGTATTTCAATTCGGCGATTGCACTCGGTGAGGCTGCCCCGGTGGAGGATGCTGCAGAGAAGATCGAGGCACTGCGCCTGCTCTGCGAGCGATTCCTGCCGAAATATATGGAACATTTCGAGCAGGCGATAGCCCGCAGCCTCGACAAGACCAACGTGATCCGCATAAAGCTTACAGAGCCTCCGGTCGGAAAAAGCAAGCCGTAAGTTTACGCTTGTATGGGAGTCACGTGCCGACGTTGAAACGCCCGGGGGAAATGCCGAAACGCCCAGGCCGGCGTTGAAACGCCCGGGGGAAATGCGGTAGGGGGAAATGCCGAAACGGCCAGGGAGGTGTTGAAACGTTTGGGGAAATGTTGAAGCGCTTGGAAATCATTGGATATGGGAATTTTTGCTGGCATAATGTCAAAAAAGGAGGCAGGCAGATGGCTATTTTTATAATACGTTGATATTCAATAATTTATCTAAACGGGGGGGGGTATTATGAGTAACTGGACAGGGAGAACCCGCAGATTTTTTTGCCCAAAAACACAAAATAACACATGAAATTTTTCGTTATTTGCGGGAGAACCATTAACTTTGTATCTTGATTATCAACAATAATTGGAAATTTAATAATCCGCGTACCAATCCGCCTCATAAGAGAGGCAGCCAACTTGGGATATGATGAGGAAGCTAACCCTTACATGTATAATCACATTGCTCGTAGCCTTGACAGCCTACGGAGAGACACCTGCTGATTCAGTGAAGGTGTATTTCCGCATTGGCCGCCGGGTGTTCGACCCTGCTCTGGCCAACAACAGGGAGGTAATGGATAGCTTTATCACTAAACTGCGGGTTGCCAAAGAAGAGGATAATATCGATTATATCACAGTGAGAGGTTACGCCTCTCCGGAAGGCACCAACAAGGCCAACGAACGACTTTCGCATCTCCGTTGCAATGAAATCTCCCAATATATAGGGAATGCCGTCGGGCTCTCACCGGATGTTTTCCGTATCTATCCTGAAGGTGTAGCCTGGGATGAGCTGCGCGAAACAGTGGCAAAGAGGGCGGATGTCCCCTATCGCAACCAGATCCTCGACATCATCGACAACACACCGGTGTGGATATATGACTCAAAAGGACAGATCATAGGGGGACGGAAGAAACGCCTAATGGATCTGGCGGGAGGCCGGGCTTGGAACTGGCTATTCACCAATATCTATCCCGACCTGCGAAATGCGGTGGGAGCCGTGCTTTATCTGAAGCACAAGGAAAGCTCTTTGTCAGGGAATGCCGTCGCAGACAAGACTGACCTTTCAGGAGAGTCTGACGCATGGCAGCTCACCCCCACCCCTTCAGGACAAACCGATTTGACCAACCAAACCGGCTCGGATGAGCTTTCGGCCCTGACAGGTCAAAATGGTCTGACAGGTGAGAATGGGCTGACAGGTGAGAATGGTCAGACAGGCCAGGGAGACCTGACGGAATGGACGCTCACCCTTGATTCCAATGAACAGGGTTTCAATGAAAATGGAGGGCAGGCCGGCGCGGGAATGACTCCGAATGGGCCGAAACCCTTTTACATGGCCCTCAAGACGAACATGCTCTTTGATGCGGCCCTTGTGCCGAATATTGGGGCAGAGTTCTATGTCGGGAAAAACTTCTCAGTATATGGGGAGTGGATGTATGCCTGGTGGGAAAGCGACTCTCGTCACCGCTATTGGGATATCTATGGAGGCGACATCGGAGCGAGATGGTGGTTTGGGAAAAAAGCCGCCGAAAAACCGCTCACGGGTCATCATATCGGCGTATATTTCGGAGCCCTCGTCTTCGACTTTGAATTGGGCGACACCGGATATATGGGAGGCCGCCCCGGCGGCACGCTGTGGGACCGCTGTATGGTCAACACCGGCATAGAATATGGCTATTCACTTCCCGTAGCCAAGCGGCTGAACATCGATTTCTCGATAGGAGTCGGTTATTTTGGAGGCCGCTACATAAAGTATTTCCCCTTAGACAACGACTATTATCGCGAGAAAGAATATAAGATGCGTTTCTTCGGACCCACCAAGGCAGAGATCTCCCTTGTGTGGCTATTGGGACGAGGCAACGTCAACACAAAGAAAGGAGGTGGCAGATGAGCAAGCTCTTGAACAAAGCGTCATTTCTGCTTCTGGCATTGTTCGTGCTGGCAGCCGGCGGTTGCTCACTGAAAGAGCTGAACGACGATGCCGCCACCACAATCGCCAATGATGTTCAGATCGTGTTTGACTGGAGCAAGGTACCCGAGATGCAGGCCACAACGATGGGTCTCTATCTATATTCCGAAGAGCACGGCATGATGGATTTCTGGTTTAACAATCCATTCGGAGGCCACATCAGATGCTACGGCGGACGCCACACGGCAGTGTGCCACAGCAATGACGATCCTTACCTCCACAGAGTCCGCAACCACGAGAGCCACAACGAGATAGAAATTTTCACCGACGATGCGGCGACGCTTGTCGGGCAGAACATCTCCACCCGAGGCATCCCGCGTGCCAAGAACACTGAGAATGAGCCACTCCGTTATGCTCCCTCGATGATATACGGAACTCAGAACAGCGACCTGCGCCTGAATGTCTCATTCCTGCCGCAGACCGTCACGTTCTATCCCGAAGAGCTGGTGTGTCATTACAGTGTGGAATTCGTGGATGTGGAGAACCTACAGAGCACCGAGGTCTGCATCGACGCCACGATCTCCTCCATGGCGGGCGGGGTCTTCCCGGGCAGGATGACGGCAACGTCAGAGCGGGTCTCCCACCTCTTCACCCTGACCGCCGACGACAAGCTTAACTCGCTGAAGGGCAACTTCCTGACCTTCGGTCTTCCGGAAGGGGAGAAGATGCCCCACATGATATGCCTCTACATAGCCTTGAAGAACAGGACCGGCAACTTCTACACCTTTGATGTCAGCGACCAGGTGAACAACGCTCCCGACCCGCGGCATGTGGAGATAAAGATCCACGGGCTGAAGCTTCCCGAGATCCCCGATGTGCCGCATCCTCCGATGGATGGTGGCCTGAGTGTGGACATCGACAGCTGGGAGGAATATCATTTCACGCTGACAGTATGACACAACTCTCCCTTAAGGTTTGACAAAACAAAAACAACAATAAATCCAGAGCAAATAAAAACTAAAAATCTCTCATCTATGAACAAGATTTCTTTTACCGCGCTTGCCGGAGGAATGCTACTGCTTGCCTCCTGCTCACAGGAAGAGGTTATCCCCGTGCAGAAAGAGAGCGAAGGACTTCCCATCTCTTTCCGCGCCGGCATCTCCACCCGCGTGAATCCGGAACTTGACTACACCAAGAACCCCGCCACCTTCTACGTGTCGGCCTATGCCCCGAACCATATGTCGGACTCAGGCGTCACTCCCGACTCCCTTTTCTGGGACGAGCCCTTCTATCTGATGGGAGCCAACCTCTATGCCAGCAGCAGCAACCAGAAATGGCCCACTCCCGAAGAGTCCGACAAAGTGGAGTTCTTCGCTTACGCTCCCTCGCTCGCCGAGATTCAGGAAGCAGCCTACTCCCAGCTTGACCCGAGCGACTCCAACTACGAGGCACTTCTGAGCAACTACAAGAACTCCATCCAGTTCTACAACCTCTGCAACGACAATGTGCCCCTCGACCCGATGGGCCAGCAGAACACCACCTTCAAGGATGTGCAGCTCTACAAAGGTTTCAAGCTCGGCCGCTTCTATGTGGCCACCGACATCTCCAAGCAGGTGGACTTCATCACTTCCCACATCTCGGCCGACGTTCCCGAGGATGAGGACGACGCCGCCCTCGGCGTGGAGCTGAAGTTCAAGCATCAGCTTTCCAACATCGAGCTCAGAGCCTTCTCCGGCAATAACTCCTACAACATCGAGATCGCCGGTGTGAGAATCGGCCGCGCCTACACAGGCAACGCCATCTTCAACTTCTGCGACGGCTTAGGCGGCGTTGACTTTGCAGAGGGAGGACAGTGGGGCATCTCCAAGAATCCCCAGCGTCTTCCCGTGGAATATATCTATGGCGAGGGCGATGAGATCTACCGCATGGGTAAATTCAACAACATCAATGGCGGCCAGGTTGTGGCCAGCACCGCACACGCCACTTCCGGCCAGGCAGCCAGCATCATGGGTAAGGGCGGCAACGCGATGGTGCTTCCCACCAAGAACGGAGCATGGGCCGGCGAGAAGAATCCCTGGATCGCGCCCAAATACAGCGCCCTGACCGGTGACAACGACCCCTATCCCGACCAGAACCCCCACGCATGGAGTGCGGATGGCGAAGGCGACATGTACTTCAGTATCCTTATCCGCGTGACCCTGAAGCCCGAGAACGATGAGGTAAACACACCCCAGATCTATCCCTACGGCAACAACACCACCATGAACGTAGTGTATTTTGAGAAGGAGAAAAACTCCAACAAGATCGTAGGCCGCGTTCCCAACAAGAGTGCTATTCCCGCCGCCAACAACGAGATCGTAGAGTTCGGATGGGCCGCAGTGCCTGTAGGCGTCAACTGGGAGAAAGGCAAGAAATACATCTATACGCTCGACTTCAGCAACGGTGTAGGCGTTCAGGATCCTGAAGATCCGCGTCCCGGCTCCGCCATCATCGGCGGCGGCATAAAGTTCTCCGTCGACGTCACTTCGTGGGATGAGAACTCCACCAACACATCTGTACCCCAGGAATAAAAAACCTGACAACCATCATCTTTCACATATGAAGGAGATTTAGACTTCCTCAGGAAAGATGATACGAAAGAATATGAAGAGAATTAAAGTTGCATATTTTGCTCTTGCGGCGTTTTGCTCAGCCGTCTCCTGCACAAAGGAGGCGGCTGAGCCCGACGTCTATGACTGGGCCGACGGGAAAATACATTTCAAACCAACCCTCCCGGACATGACCGGCACAAGAGCTATGGATATGACTGCGGAAAATCTGGAGTCGTTTCAAGTGACCTGCTTTAATTCAGGGGACATAAAAGAAGAGGGAGCCATATTCGCCCCCCACTTCGAAGATGCCACCTTCATTCGCAAGGAGACCCCGGCAGCCATCACCTATGAGTCGTCGCCCTACGAAGAACCCAAGGAATGGCCGGCCAATTCAGGGAAGCTCATCTTCTACGCCTTCTCTCCTTCCCGCAGCGTCATGGCGGCTGACAATTCAGCTGTCGACAATGCAGATTCCGAACATTATTTCAAGTTTAAAAACAGATCGACAATACTCGACGATCAACTTTATCCTGACTATCGCCTTGAGGCAGTCAGGGTGAATCCCGACATCTCACGCCAGTTTGACTTCATCACCGCCTCGGCTTCCGGGGAGAGGATGAAAGATTTCTACAATGAGGTGGAGCTCGCGTTCAGCCATCAGATGAGCCAGGTGGAACTGCGTGCATGGGGGGATGGATCCGGCAATGATTTTGAGATAGCCGGAGTGCGGATTGGAAATCCTGTGGTGGAAGACAATTTTGTCTTCGCCGACATTTCAGACCCTGAGTCACCCATGAGATGGGATAATTCAGGAAACAGCGTAAACGATAAAGTGGAATATCTCTATCGCGGGCAGACCGGCACGCCGGCTGCAGATGATCCATCCATAGGCGACAGGATATACTCCATCAATAAGAAGGAGCACAATTCCTTAGAGACAGCCGGATCGATAATGGGACTTGGCGGTTGTGCCAAGGTCATTCCCACTGTCAATTCCAAGTGGGAAGGACTCAGCGATCCCAACATCAGCACAGTTCCCTACTCCACTGACAAAATGTATTTCAGCATCCTGATGAGGGTGAGCAATGCCTTTACCGGCAAACAGGTCTATCCTTATGCTGAGAATCCCGACGGGCTGACAGTGGTGCATTACGCCGTAGATGAAGAGGGCGCAATCCTCGCCCGCGTCTATCCCGGCACCCTACCGGGCACTTATTTCACCGACCCCGCCCTTCAGCAGCCATATGCGGCAGCCGAGGGAGTGAGTGTGAAGGAATTCGGATGGGCCGCCGTGCCTGTGGAGGCAGACTGGACAGCCGGCAAAAGATATGTCTACACGCTCGACTATTCGGAAGGAATAGGCCTCCATGATCCGGAGGATCCCAAACCCGGCACCCCGATCAAGGGTCAGCCAAGCATCAAATGGGGTATGCACGTCACAACGTGGAGCACGGCTACCCCCAATGAAGACTATACACCGGATATAGTCATACCCTGACAAAAGCTATTTTTTAAAATATGGATAAGAAAAAACTGATATATTTCGCTTTCAGCTTCATGCTGATGCTCCCTGCCTGCACCCAGGAGATTTCCATCGACTCAGAGCAGTACGGGGATGCACGCCCTATATTCTTCCGTTCTTATCTTCCGGAAGTGGACCTGTCACGTGCCACTGTGATCACGACAGACAATTTCAACACGTGCCAGGTGACATCCTTCAATCCTGACGACAATGACTATATCGACTCAGAGACGGGCGATATAACGACATATTTTCATGACGCGCACTTTGAAAAAGCTGCCGACGGCCGATTCTTAGCCACCGACCAATCATGCCGGTGGCCCAACTCGGAACACACCCTTCACTTCTTCGCCTATTATCCGGCGGCCGACAGCATGAGGAATGCTGCAGGCCAGGATCACTTCAATCTCCGTAATGCCTCGAAGCAGAGTGCGGGAAAATCAGTGATTGATTACAGGTTGGAGGATTTCAGGGTGGCTACCGACATAGCCGACCATTCAGATTTTCTGACAGCCTATACTACGGGAATACTTACAAAAGATGCCGAGGAGGGAATCAAATTTGATTTCAAGCACCAGTTGGCCCGCATTGAGATATCAGCGTGGAGCGGCAACGACAAGTATGACTTCGAGATAGCCGGCGTGAGGATAGGCAATCCCTTGGTGGAAGCAGATTTCAACTTCAGCGCACTAATGTCCGGGGGTGCCGGCGCATCGCCGTGGCTCCACAAATCCACACAGGCACCCGTAGAGCATATCTTCGGAGAAGGAGAGACGATAGTGAAGCTCAGCAATAAATCAGGGCTTCATAACACCGAAACTGCCGCCGCGTCATTAATGGGCGCCGCGGGAGCTGCCATGGTGCTTCCGACGCCTGAAAGGATTGAGGCCTGGGAAGGGAAAGCCGGGATGGATGCTCCTTTGGAGAACTACAAGACCGACAAAATGTACTTCAGCGTCCTGCTTCGGGCCACCAACAATGCCGGAGAAGTGGCCTATCCCTATCCCAACGACAAAGATGGGATGGACGTCATCTACCTTGCAGTGGATAAAGAGGGCAAAGTGACCCGGCGACTTTACAAAGATGGCGACTCCTACTACACCTCTACCGAAAAGAGTGAGGAGACCATATATACTCCTGACTCAGGCGAGACAATCCAGAGCTTTGGATGGGCAGCGCTCCCCCTTCCGGCAAAATGGGATGCCGGAAAGATTTACACCTACAAGCTGAATTACTCTTCGGGTATAGGCTGGCATGACCCTGCGGATCCCGACCCCGGGGAACCGATCATCGAGAGAGGTCAAATCCCATTCGAAGTGAAAGTGGAGGAATGGGTGAAGGCCACCGACTACAATTCAGACATTGACGTACCGAAACGAGAACTATAATTCAGAACCCCACGATGGCCAGATATAAATTGATTTTTCCATTTTTGAGCCTTGCGCTCCTTGCCTCCTCCTGCTCTCAGGAGGAATTGGAGCGTACTGGCATCAATGATACGGACGGACGCATCGAATTCAGGATGTCGCTCCCGGAGATAACAAGAGCGACAGAAATAACTACCGCATTACTGGATGAATTCAGTGTGAGCAGTCTCACTGAAAAGGAAGGCTCGACCTCACTATATTTCCTTGAAAAGACCTTCATCAGAAACACTGAGACCAATCTCTATTATTCCAACGACAAGGAGTGCATATGGCCCAACAACAACGATATGCTGAGATTCTATGCCTACTATCCGGTAAGCGATGAGATCTCGACGGAAGATGGGACGAATGTGGATGTGAAGATTGCTTCCGACATTGCAGCCCAGGTGGACTATGTGACGGCAATCGGCAAAGGGAATCTCTGGGAAAACGAAGAGACACCCATCACACTCAAATTCCGGCATCAGCTGAGCCGCATAATGCTTAAGGCATGGGGCAACTCCCCCAGCTACGACATCGAGATAGCCGGCGTACGCATGGGAGGAATAGGCACCGAGGGTGTATTCTCCTTCAATCAGGATCCCGAGCTTGACGAGACAGATGCCTTAGGGACCTGGGAATCCATCTCGAACGGCAGCGTAGAATACATCTACCGGGAGGGAGACACATTAGTGGCCTTAAGCCGTGGCGCCAGTTCGCCCTCTGCCTCCGACAAGGCAGTCTCCATCTTAGGAAGCCAAGTCGGCAGCGGCTATGACAATTCAGCCATGGTCATCCCGTCAGAATATGGAAGCTGGGACTTCAAGGAGAATGCCGCCAATGGGAAAGACAATGCCGAGGGTATGTATTTCGCAGTCTTGATGAGAGTGACCGATGCCACTTCCTACAACCCCGGCAACCTCGTCTATCCCTATACCGACAATGAGGAGGGGATGGAAGTGATTTGCCTTGCTGTGGATAAGGGGGATGGCAAAAGCGTGAAGGCACGTGTCTACACCGATGGCGAAAGCTATTTCTCTGACGAAGAATGCACCCGGAGATATGATCCGCAGGCCAATAATGCGGAGGTCAAGACTTTTGGATGGGCAGCGCTGCCCGTTGCCGCCAAATGGGAACCCGGCCTGGAATACACCTACACCCTCAACTACACCAATGGCGTGGGCCTTCGGATCCCGACCGACCCGCAGCCCGGGAAGCCTATCCTCAGCGACCGCGTGCTCGTGGAAGTGGAGATGGCCAGTTGGGAGCCGGGGAAAGAGGACGGCGTGACGGTGCCCAGAAAATAGTTACTTTTTTACTGACCAGACATGTGAACTAACTGACCAGACATGTGAACTAACTGACCAGCTATGAACAACTATATAAAACCGATATATATATCAGGAGCATTGCTGCTTCTCTCTTCATGCGCGAATGAAGAGATCCCGATGGGCAAGGAAGTGGGAGGAGAGCGGATCATTTTCCGCACCTCGCTCCCGCAGGTAGTGAGCCGCGCCGAGATCCTTCTTAAGGAGAAAGATCTCCCCTACTTCCGGGTCACTGCGTTCAATCCTGCTGATGAAGAACTCGTGTCGGAAAATGTACTCACCGAGCATTTCAAATATAAGCGGATAGATGTCCTGGAATCCACCGACAAATATTCATCCGAAGAATGCCTTTGGCCCGCCCAGGGGAGGGAGAGCGATGAGGTGACCTTCTTCGCTTTCTATCCGGAACTGTATGACGGGGCTGACCTGGAAAATAAGACCACAGTCGCGGGGTCCACAGTCAATTTCGACTACAAGCTTACTGATTTCAAAGTAAAATCAGAAATCAGAGAGCAGGTGGATTTCGTCACGGCGTATACCACCGGCAACATGGCCGCCCATCAATTCTCCGGCATCTCCCTTCCGTTCCAACATCAGTTGAGCAGAATCGAGGTGAAAGCATGGAGCAAAAACCAGAGCTGCAACATTGAAATCGCCGGAGTACGTATCGGAGGCGCCGGCGTGAAAGGCACATTCACATTCAAGCCTCAGCCAAACAGCGGAGAATGGGATGCTCCTTCTGAAAGAGGGATAGTGGAGTACATCTTCGGCGAGGACGACGAAATCGTAAAGCTCCATAAAGGAGTTGCCGCCACTTCCTCCGAAGCCGGGGCAGTCTCCATTATGGGAAGCAAGATAGGCGACGAAGAAAACTGCGCCATGCTTATTCCCTATGACAACTATGCCGCCTGGGATCATGCCAAGGACCGGAATAATGCAGCTGAAAACATGTATATCAGTGTGCTTCTGAGAGTTGAGGATGTCACCGAGACCGCCGGAGTCAATCCTAAGAATCCTCAGAGATTTCCTTACACCGACCTTTCACAAGGAGCCGACGCCCTTGACATTGAGAGAGTTTGCCTCGCAGTGAAGAAGGCTTCGGGGAAAGTCATCAAGATGGTCTACATGAAAGAGGGAAAGTACTATGAAGACGAAGGGTGCACTTCCCTCTACTCACCGGATGACGATGAGGAAGTCAAGGAATTTGGATGGGCAGCCGTTCCCGTCAGCGGCAACTGGGCTCCCGGCAATATCTACACCTATATTCTTGACTACTCCACCGGCGTAGGGCTTCATGATCCTGAAGTGACCACAACAAGTCCGGCAGCCGGCGATCCTATCATCAGCGACAAAGTGGGATTCAGCTACAAAGTCAAAGAATGGAACGTGGGAGGCGGGAGCGAATTTATAGTTCCCGGTTCCTAAAAAAATCGACAATCCTATGAAACAGATACTTCCTTTCTCCCTTCTTTTGTTTCTACCCCTCTTCTCCTCCTGCTCCCAGGAAGATTACGTCTCATGCATAGAGGGAGATGACATACCCTTTATTGCCTCCTTGCCCGGCGTGACGACGCGCACTTATGATGTTGAAGAACAATTTTTCAAAAACGGATTCACCGTCACGGCTTTCAATCCTGACAGTGTTGTGGCCTCCGGCGCCATCCTTCCTCCCCACTTTGAGGACAAGACCGTCAGCCGGGAACTTGACGGAGTATTCCGCTCCAAGGAGTGCAGATGGCCCGGCAACCGCACCCGGGTGGGAGATTTGCAATTCTTTGCTTTCCACCCTTCACGCGCCGAGATGAAGAAACGTGCCGGAGTCGGCAACCAGTGTTTCATCCTCACCAACAATACGAGGAAGAACACATCTGGCATCAGCTATGACTACCGCCTGACCAAATTCCGCGTGGCTCCCGACATATCCAAGCAGGTGGACTTCGTGACGTCCATCGGTGAGGGCAACAAGACCGACGATCTCTACTCCGGAGTGGAGCTAAAATTCGAGCATCAGCTTTCCGGAGTAGAACTCAGCGCCTGGGGAGCCGCCACGCTCTACGACATCGAGGTGGCCGGCTGGCGCGTGGGCGGCATTGTCCTGGAGGCTGACTTCAGTCTCTCGACCGTAATAGGGGATACAGGAGGGGATGGGAACAGTATCGGGGAGTGGTTCATCAACACTACACCGCTCCGCGGCTATGTGGACTATGTCTTCGCCCGAGGCGATAAAGTGGTGCGTATCAACGCCTCCGAGCACAACACCAGAGAGACCGCCGTCTCACTCTTGGGCGGCGGCGGCAAAGCTATGGTCATTCCCCAGAAACAGGAGATGTGGGATTACAAGAATGACAGGACCTCCTCGCCAAAGGGGATGTATTTCAGCGCCCTTGTCCGCATTACTGAGCATGAGGGCGACCAACACTGCATCTACCCCTCCAACGATCCTGAATCGCAGGACTATATCGTTTACCTGTCGGTGCGCAAGTCTGACGGTGAGGTCATGAATCGCCTCGACAAGAATGGCAACATCTTCGGCACCTCCACGAAGTATGATATTCCCGACACCGAGGAACTGCGCTACTATGGCTGGGCCGCTGCACCGGCAAAAGTAGACTGGACAGCTGGTTACACCTACCACTACGTCCTGGATTATACCAATGGCGTGGGCGTCCATGACCCCTACGACCCCAACCCGGCAGCCCCCATCGTGGATTGGGGCGGTGTGAGCGTCAGCACCACCACCGGCAGCTGGGGTGTCGGCGAGACCATAGAAGAGGGAGGTTGGGGAGCCAATAGCAACAACACCGCTCCGGATGGAACGGTATGGTGGAAGTGAGACCGTAAGACCCCTCGTTTCCCTGCATTTCATAATCAGAAGTTGTCAGAACTTCATCTGAAGTTGTCAGAACTTCCATAAATAAAGCTAAACCAAGATGCATAAGATATCAACAAGCCTTTTCCGTCTCCAGTCAGCAGGCATCTTATTCCTGCTGCTGGCATTGACCGGATGCGCGGATGAACTGCTTTATTCACTTTCCGACGAATGTGATGATCCGGGGCGCGAAGTTATGATGCCCTTGTCTCTTGACGTGGAAGAGATGGTCACGTTAAACGCCGTAACCCGTAGCGAAGAAGAAGGTGATGATGATTTTTATCCTACAGTTGAGGCCCCGGATCCGAAAATTTCAGAAGATGAAACCAGACTGCACGACTTCTGGATCATACAATATAACGATAAGGGCCACAGAGTGGGTATGCCATATTATCAGGAATACTCAGGAAAGGAGGGCGAGAAACGTCCTGTCATCCCGATTCTGATTCCGACTCAGGCTGGAAAAAAATTCACAACCGTAGTGATTGCCAATACAGGCAATCCTTCCCTTTTCAATGATGAGAATTCGGCAACGGTAAGAAATGTCAAGGATGTACATAAACCAATGAAAAACGCCGATGATGTATGGAGCATCATCGACGGCGAGCGTCATCTCCCGATGAGTGGCAAAGTGGACGTTGATATCAACACCCTGTCCCTAAGCGCTCATCTTCGGCCCAATGTGGCTAAACTACACATGTATTTCAAGCTAATGAAGACAACTGATGGAGAGGGTGACGCCGGCGGTGGCAACAGTTGGGACAGGAAACGAAAAACGCGTGCCTTGAATTGGGGGAATGTGCCTGACATGCCCTACGCCGATATTCTTTACGATTCAGACAACTACAATGATGACGACCATAGATTTCCCTCATCAGTCAATACTGCAAATCTCAATCTCTTCCCCATCACGACCGATAAGGAGAAATTAAATGAAGTAGTAGGCTATGCTTTGGACATGTCTGACAAGCCCGCGACGATAGACGTTTATCTTCCCCGAAACACACAAGGTATCAATCAAAATACCGACCCCTATCTTAAGGCTACTTATGCCACGGAGAATGCCCTCTTTCTGGAAATAGTAAACTCTGACAAAGAAGAAACCCAGCAAAATAAATGGCGACGCATAGAGTTTCTGCTGGGTGGCAATGATGTCAACGACTACAACATCATCCCCGGGAAATATTATGATATTGATTTTACCTTCAGTAATTTTCCTACCGATGATGGACCGGTCAAAAAGCTTTACCGACGTTATGGCGAAGGGAATGCATATATTGTCAATCCCAAGGACACCCGCATCGTCAACCGATTCCCGATAAGCCCTGTCAACAACTTTGCTACGGGGTTGTATCCCGGTGCTCCTGATATAGCTACAAAAAAATATACATATTGGGAGGAGGCATATTTTAAAATCTATCTGCAGGAGCTTAAAGAAGTAAACAATGATGTTACTGGAACACTTACACAGGATCCTGCAACTTGGGATTGGCGTGAACAGTATTTTACAACATGGACTGACGATGGTCACGAACCGATTTGGGACTTTGCCATTACTCCAAACACTGAATGGGTAGCAGAGGTAATCTGGCAAGACCGCCCGGAGAGACTGATAAATTTCTGCGACTATTTAGGTATGCTCACAAACAACGGCGACTATTACGAGAGCGCAGGCGCCATGTGGCTACCGGTGAAGATTGCAGATTTTAACAATTTCAAACAAACATTTTTAATAAAGGGGGGTACTAAAGATGAGTTAGACCCTGCGGCATTTAAAGATCCTTACAACGATCGAAACCCCACCAGAAGCGATATCTTCTTCAAGACCACCGGAAGGGAGGGAAATGTCATAGTGGGAATCCGCAAGAAAAGCGAGGGTGGCAAGCCTGTGGAAGAGCGTGAATATCTCTGGAGTTGGCATCTATGGATCACCAACTATAATCCGGGCGCACTTGGACAAACGACCATGGACCGCAACATCGGAGCGATGACCACCACTGACCCGGGATTTTACTACCAGTTTGGCAGAAAAGATCCGTTCCCGCGTTGGAATACTATGGTATATGACATAAACGGCCATGAACTGACGCAGTTCAGGCATCCCGTGGCGGGGGGGACAGCCTTTGCCAGCATGCTCTATTATCAACACGCTGGCAAAACTGATACTAAAGGTATTAAGGAAACTCAAACAAAAGCCGTAAACTGGCCTTACAAGCTGTTTTACCATACTGTTGGCACAACTGCCACGACTTTAGCAAACAAGAAATATACAGGTGAGTCAGTTGGTAAAACTGGTACAGCAGCTGCTTGGAATGTCACTTCGTCTAAAATTAATTGGACACCTCAGGATCCATCCCCACAAGGATGGGTGTTGCCTCCGGATGAAAAGCAAAATGAAACCCCTCCGGGATCATGGACTATGATTACCTCCTGGGAAGGCTTGGGTGTACTACCTAAGGGAGGATTACGGGCTGACCCATACAGATATACTACATTATTAGACTTGTATCGTGGAGAGAGCGCCTTCCTTTGGGTTACAGGTCCCGATTCCAAGCTTCCTACTAAGGATGAAAATACAGGGACTTTTACAGCCCCTTATTACCCTACAGGTCTGAAAAGTATGGTCGATGCCCTGCCGGTGAGATGCAAGAAACATTAGACTCCCAATCCATGTCTAATCATACTCTTTTGGAAACGTAGCGTTAAGATTGAGGGGAGCGACGAATACGCACGAAGTGCCCGGACAAAGCTCTCCATAAACAGGGCGGCCAGCCCCGGAGGGGCTGTACCTCGGGTAACCGGGTACGAAGTGCCCGGACAAAGCTCTCCATAAACAGGGCGGCCAGCCCCGGAGGGGCTGTACCTCGGGTAACCGGGTACGAAGTGCCCGGACAAAGCTCTCCATAAACAGGGCGGCCAGCCCCGGAGGGGCTGTACCTCGGGTAACCGGGTACGAAGTGCCCGGACAAAGCTCTCCATAAACAGGGCGGCCAGCCCCGGAGGGGCTGTACCTCGGGTAACCGGGTACGAAGTGCCCGGACAAAGCTCTCCATAAACAGGGCGGCCAGCCCCGGAGGGGCT
>CAZPQD010000072.1:0-15299 GCA_964588625.1 uncultured Sangeribacter sp.
TGGGGCGGCCGCCTCTTTTCCATAAAATAGAATCGCAACCACGGTTACCGTAACCGTGGTTGCGATTCTGACAAGAATATATAGCCGTGGAATCAAGATAAGTTGGAAATGGCGTAAAGAGGATATATGGCCACTTTCCTGACAGCGTCCGAATCCATTTTGTCAACGTATTCAAATCGTCCGAAATTCTCCAGTGAGCATCTGACAGCTGACTCAAGCTCTTTCTCTCTCATGAAGATCCATAGACTCTTCATACCCCCTTTCATTCCCGCTTTTACCTCTATCGGCAGGATACCGTCTTTCGACTCCACATAGTCAATCTCTGCTTGGGAATTTTTGGCAAGTCGCACCCAGTAATATAATTCATGACGCAGATTGGGAGTCTTATAACGCTGCAGCTCCAGTCCGGCCACCATCTCCGCCAATGGACCTTTATTTACAAGGTCCGTAGTGTCTTCTGTCAGGATCTCTCCTACAATCTTCGCCATATTTATAGAAGACATGTCGAGCAAACGCAGTAACAGGCCCGGATCAAGAATCAAAATCTTCCGGTAATTCTGATCAGACTCGCTACCCAACGGAAGACCGTTGGCATCCGTCCTCGTCACTTGTGTGCAGATTCCGGCCAACAGTAACATTCCAAGTGCTTTCTTGACATCTTCCGTCCTGAAGCCACCTCCCACTTCCGTATATGAGAATTTTTTTGTGACCTGCACGGCTGCACTCCGCAAAGTCATCCGCAAAAGAACCGGATCGACTTTCTTTCTGTATTTTGGAAAATCATCCTCATAACCACTGATTATGTCATCTTGCAATTCCTGACACTGCAGATAGTCATGTGTCTCAACCCATTTCCCTACTACTTCCGGCATACCCCCGACAAGGAAATAAGTCCTTATTAATGCCGTCAACTTATTATGAATGGCTTCCGGCAACGGTTGATCAGGGGTTGCCTTACGTTTGTAATCAAGCAGAAGAGCCTCACCGTTTGCATCGATAAACTCATCAAAAGTCATTGGGTACATATACATGCTGTGGATACGACCCACACCGAATGTAGGGAGTTCTGAAAGAGCAAATTCGAGTAGTGAACCGGCAGCGATGACATGCAGGTCAGGTAAATCTTCTTTAAAGAAACGCAATGACATGATAGCATCCGGACATTCCTGAATTTCATCCATAAAGAGGAGGGTCTTACCCGCAACAATTCTGGAAGCGCTCATTATTGATATTTCAGCGACAATCCTCTCTACCACGAGATTATTGTTGAACACCTGTTTATATTCAGGTTGCTTCTCAAAATTTATCTCCACAAAATTATCGAAGTTCTCACCGAGATGGCGCACGGCGGTAGATTTCCCCACTTGACGGGCTCCCCTGAGCAACATCGGTTTGTGATCTTTCCTCTGAGCCCATTGCTCAAGATATGCATCGATGAGTCTCTTAAAATACATGGTCTAATCCTCACTTAAATGATTACGGATGCAAAGATAGTAAAACATTCGCAATATTAAAGGGTTAGCTGCGATTTTGTAAAAATCCAAACAATTAAATCGCCATTTTTCGTAAAAATCCAAACAATTAAATCGCCGATTTCTGTAAAAATCCAAACAATTAATGGCTTTCAACAGTTTCGATGGAGTAGTCGGAGAGACCGCGGATTGCCGGGGCATCAGAGAAGTTGGCGCCGATTAGGAAAACCTTACGTCCGGAGAAACCATGACGTGCTGCATAGTCACGCTCATGAATCTGCCTCATGGCTTCGTCCGCATTCCTGTTGAAACTCCACTACGGAGAAGGGGCCGTCAAGATTATTCAACTGCGGCACATAGAGGGGCTGAAGATGACGTGCAAAGCCGATTTCAACCTCCTTGTTAGGAAATTCAAGGATATATATTTCCCCATCAGTCTCCTTAATGGTGAGATAACCGGTCTGGAACAGTAGCGGTATGGGATTAGTGTCAGTAATCCCAACCGAAAGAAGCTGCGACTCATAAGCACGGCAATGATTCAGCGATGGCAAGGAAATTGAGGGGAGACAGCCATTCTATCGCGGGGTGATGGTGAAGGTGATGGAGCCGCGGGTGGAGGTGGCTCCCTTCTTTGCCGACCAACGGGCCTGACGCGCAGCCGCCTCACATTTGCGGCGTATAGACGCGTCGGCACTCCCCGTGGCCGAGGCCTCAGTCACTTTCCCCTCGGCGTCAATCACGACATTGACCGTCACTACCGTCTTGTGGCGGAGCACTACATCCGGCTTCGGACAACTGATGAAACTGCGTCCGCGGGCATTGCCGCTCACCCCGACACCGGTTGCACCTGCTCCCGACGTCCCCTTGTCCTTACCTTCGACAGAACCGTTGCGTGGCGAGAACTTATCGGCGACACTGCTTGTGGCACGCTGCCGCTCCTTGTCGGTCTGCGAAGGCTCCTCCCTCTTCACACTGCTCTCCTTCTTCTGCGTCACCTCCTTCATGACCGGTTTCTCGACCGGTTTGGGCGCCGGACCCGGCTCCACAATCTCGAGACGCTCCTCAGGCGATGGATCCGGCTCACCCTTCGCGGTGGGTGCCGGTGTGTTCACCCGGCTCGGTGCAGATGTCTCCTCCCCGAGGTCGAGCAGCTCCGGCACGATGAATGTCTCCTCCTCGGCGGCAATCTCGGGTGTCGATGACTCGGCGAGCAATTGCCGGTCGAAAGAGACTCCCCCGAAGAAGAGCACAAGAAGGATAATCAGCGCAACGATCATCGTGAGCGCGGCGGCTATGGCACGGTCTCTCTTTTCCTGTCTCATTTCTGCGAACTGCGGGTGGCGAGCACGAGGCGTAGGTTATGTCTGGCCGCAAGATCGAGCACCTCGATAACCCGCGCATAGGCCACGGTGCTGTCGGCATAGAGGGCCACCGAGCGGAGGGAATCCTGACGCTGTATCAGCATCAGCCCGGCGAGGAGCTCGTCGCGAGTCACGGGTCGCGGCTCGGAGTTATCCGCCACGGAGTCGTTGCGGTCCACGACAAGGTAATATTTCGAATCAGCGTCAATATAGACCTCCGTTGCCGGCTTCAGCGACGTCTGCTCGCTGCTCTGTGGGAGATTGACGTCGATAGCCGCGGGGAATATCAGGGTCGAGGTGACCATGAAGAATATAAGGAGGAGGAATATGACATCCGTCATCGACGACATCGAGAATGTGTCGAGACTGGTGTAGTTCTTTTTAAGAGCCATCTTTCGGAACGTATTCAGGAGGGTTCGTTGAGAAGATCCATGAACTCCATCGTCTTCGCCTCCATCGAGTTCATGATACGGTTCACACGCGACACGAGGAAGTTATATGCGAACAGGGCAGCGATGCCGACCACCAGACCGGCCACGGTCGTGACGAGTGCCTGATAGATACCCGACGAGAGCACGGTGATATTGGCCGATGTCCCTGCGTTGGCCAGTGCGAAGAAAGCCTCGATCATGCCGATGACCGTGCCGAGGAATCCGAGCATCGGGGCGCCGGCGGCTGTCGTCGAGAGCCATGTGAACCCCTTGCCGAGGTTGGCCACCTCGATGTTGCCCGTGTTCTCGATGGCTACGAGCACGTCATTCATGGGGCGTCCGATGCGGTTGACACCCTTGAGGATCAGACGCGCATAGGGTGTGTCGGTACGCTTGCAGAGCGTGACCGCGCTGTCGATATCCCCCTCCATGATATAATCGCGGATACGCTTCATGAAAGTGTCGTCGCTGCGTGATGCACGCTGCAGGGCTATGCAACGCTCAATGAATATGTAGATGCTCACGAGAAGGAGCACCGCGAGGGGTATCATGACGTAGCCCCCGTCCATCACGAGCGACCAGAATGATAATTTTTCCATAATCAGGTGATTCTTAAGTTTCGCGTGCGAAAGTGTAATCCTTAGAGTATTAATCCTTGAGTGCCGCAAGATAGCGGGCGATGGTCTCCCCGATGCCGAGGTAGAGGGCGTCGGAGATAAGGGCATGACCGATGCTGACCTCGTCGAGATAAGGGAGCGAGGCATGGAAATAGGCGAGGTTGTCGAGATTTAGGTCGTGACCGGCATTGAGCCCGAGCCCGAGCCTGTGAGCCTCGGCCGAAGCAGCCACAAAGGGGGCCACGGCTTTCTCACGGTCGGCGTGGTAGCCATCGGCGTAGGGCTTTGTATACAGCTCCACACGGTCGGCACCGGCCTCAGCGGCAAGACGGATCTGTTCCGGATCGGCATCGACAAAGATCGAACTCCTTATACCGGCCTCTCGGAGACGCGAGCATATGCCACGCAGGAATTCCTCATTTCCGCGCACATCCCAACCGGAATTTGATGTCACCTGTGAAGGTGCATCCGGCACGAGCGTGACCTGAGCGGGGTGCACCTCGCACACAAGATTCATGAAATCTTCCGAAGGATAACCCTCGATATTGAATTCGGTCTTCACAACAGGCCGGAGGTCGATCACATCGCGGCGGGTGATGTGGCGCTCGTCGGGACGCGGATGGACAGTGATTCCCTGTGCTCCGAGAGCCTCGCAGTCTTTGGCAAACTTCACCACATCGGGCACATTCTCCCCGCGCGCGTTGCGCAATGTGGCGACCTTATTGATATTTACGCTTAATCGTGTCATTGTCTGATTCTTATGTATTACCTCAAAATTTATCACATGACTAAAATATGGATAAATCTGAAAAAAAATCCCAAACTTACTTGCTTTTCGGCACGGAATTTGATACTTTTGAAATTACAAAAGTATAAAAAAACAGATTGAAGACAAAGAAGTTGGTTAAGTAAAACGTTTTAATAATAGGAAAGCGGCCTATCCCGGCGCTTTAAGAAATTGATTAAACAGTCACAACATTATGACAGCAAGAGAGATATTATCCCCCGGAAAGACCGCCGCGCAACTCAGGCCGTTGCGTAGCGTCGACGCCGACATGCCGTTGCTGGAAGTGTTGCCACGTCTTCTCGACGACCCGCGCCGAGAGATCGGTGTCAACGACGGCGATGTCTCGCTTGGCGTCATTGACCAGACCTCAATCCTCGAGGGGCTGGGCCGCATGATCGCGGCAAGAGACGACTGCAGCGTAATCACGCTCGAATGTCGTCCCGAGGATTACAGCGCGAGCCTTATCGCACATGCCGTCGAAGACAGCGACGCCCATCTCACCGACCTTTTCAGTGTCCCGGAGGCTGACGGGCATCTGCTCGTGACACTGCGTGTGCGCAATTCCGACCCGACACCGACAGTGCGCAGCCTCGAACGCTATGACTTCAAGGTCGTGGAGGCTCACGGCAGCGGATCGGCCGATGCCGACATGACGGTGGCCACCGAGCGGCTCCTGTCGCTTCAGGCACTCCTCAACGTCTGAGGCAGCCGCCTTACATTCTCACCGACTCATCACCACATCATGAATAATAAGATCGCAATCTATGGCAGCAGGAGGCAGGAGCCCTATCTCGGGGACCTTGCCTCCCTTTTCATTCTGCTCCGCAGGATGGGTTTTGACGTAGCCGTCCACACTAAGCTCTTTTCCTATCTCACGGACCAATCCGTTGACATGGCCGGAGCATCATGCGTGCAGTGGCTTCCAGAAGACACCGCCCTCGTGATAAGCATCGGGGGCGACGGCACTTTCCTGCGGGCATCCCGCTGGGTTGGCAGGCGGGAAATCCCTATCCTCGGAGTCAACACGGGGCATCTAGGGTTTCTCGCCTCATGCGGCATATCCGACCTCCCGGCGATGCTCGAGTGCATATGCCGAGGCGATGTAGCCATAGAGCGGAGGATGATGCTTGAGGTGGAATGTGACGCCTTGCCGCAAAGTGCATGGCCTTATGCACTCAACGACGTTTCGCTGCTGAAAGAGGATTGCGCATCCATGATAATTGTGAAGGCCCTTATCGACGGCAATTTCCTCGCAGATTACCGGGCCGACGGACTGATTGTGGCCACCCCGACGGGTAGCACGGCCTATAATCTCTCCGCCGGCGGTCCGATTCTTGAGCCTACGATCGGATGTATAGTGCTTTCGGCGGTGGCGCCACACACGCTGACGGTGCGTCCGCTTGTGGTCGGGGGTGATTCCGTGCTCGACCTCTCTATAGAGAGCCGCACGAGTGAGTTCCGTCTCAGTCTCGACGGGCAGAGCTATCCCCTGCCGGCAGGCACCGGCGTGAGGGTGCGCCGCGCGAAATTCGGCACGCTGCTTATCCGCCGCCGCGACACGAACTTCGCCACCATCCTGCGCGACAAACTCAACTGGAACCTCTGAATCCTCTCCCTCAAAACTCCAGTCATAAGAGACTACCGAAGATGGATAAATAGTATTTCATCCTACCGTTATAATAGGCTGACCGAAGAATGATGACAGCATAGCAAGTGTAGAGAGGGTGAAGTTATGTTGCCCGCTCAGCCACTTTGTTATCTCGCATGGTCGCTTACCTATTGATCTGGCAAACTCTGATTTCGACAGACCTTTCTCTTGCATAAGCTTGTAAATCCTGTTGGATATAGCCATCTCCATGTCCACTTCCTTATGAATAGAATCCGGGATGGAGGCTACTATCTGGTTATATTCTTCAAATGCTGTCTTCATATGTCAAAGGTTTTATCGGTATCAATCTCATTCTCCGTGATGGCTATAGTTCCGTCCTTAACACCTTGCTTTATGAGCCTGTCAAAATTCTGAAGAGTAACAACATAGCCTCGCAATTCATCATCCTCATCGTAAGTACGTGTTTTCTTAATCCCTCCGTTGCCAAGAATCAGGATACTGTCGGATAGACGCAGACAATAAAGGCGTAAATTTGATTTTATAACCGGAAGCGCACATACCCTGTCATTCATCTTACCCTCCGGTCTAAAAAAACGCTCAAGTGCTCCAAGGTCAGCTATAGTGTCAACAAACTTAGCTATACGAGACAGATCTTCGTTGTATGTCGCATCATCCTTGAAGCGATTATAGAAACGAATATACTCCCCCTTGTCTTCAGTGATGAACTGGATGGTGTAAAGGGTGCAATTGCGGTCTTTGTTGAGCTGTATAAGTTCTGCCTCACTCATGATAGATATGTTTCTTATTTAAGAACGAAAGATATAGGAAAAATATTTTACTTTTAAGTAAACAGATACCTTATAATAGCTCGACTAAGCCCAGCGGGCGAAGTCGACCTTGCGCATGTCACCATGCTCCTGGTAGGCATGATGCATTGCGAAACAGGCACGCAGACTGTGGGGCATGTGCTCCCCGCCGGCTATCTTGAGATAGTCGCGCAAGATTTCCTTGTAATCGGGATGCACGCAGTTTTCAATAATCGTCTCGGCTCTCTGGCGCGGATCCTTGCCGCGAAGATCGGCCACTCCCTGCTCCGTGACGATGACTCGGGCGCAATGATCGGTGTGGTCGACATGGCTTACCATAGGCACAATCGCCGAAATCCTTCCACCCTTCTGGATTGACGGGCAGAGGAAGATCGAGAGATAGGCATTGCGGCAGAAGTCTCCCGACCCGCCGATGCCGTTCATCATATGGTTGCCGTTGACGTGTGTGGAATTGATGAACCCGTAGATGTCCGTCTCCAGGGCCGTGTTCATCGCGAGCAATCCGAGACGCCTCACCACCTCCGGATGGTTGGAGATCTCGCTCGGACGCATCAGAAGTTTGTCGCGGTAAAAATCAATCTCATCCATGAAGCGGAGCATGGCTTCATCGGAGAACGCGAAGCCGCATGTCGAGGCAAAACTGCATTTACCGTGCTCCATCAGCGTCATGACAGCATCCTGCACCACCTCCGTGAACATCTGGAAACGTGGAATACCCGGATGGTCAGCAAGTCCGTGGAGAGCGGCGTTGGCCACATTCCCCACGCCGCTCTGAATCGGCAGGAACTGCGGCGGGATACGCCCCGCCTTCATCTCGTAGGCAAGGAAATCGGCCACATTGTTGCCGATGGCGCGCGTCGTGTCGTTGAGCTCCGTGAAAGAGCGTATGCTCTCGCTCTCGTTGCTTGGCACGACCCCTATTATCTTGCGCGGGTCGATGTGCAGGACTGTGTCCCCGATACGGTCTGACGGTTTATAGATCGGTATCTCGCGGCGGTGCGGAGGATCGAGAGGGACGTAGTTGTCGTGGAATCCGCGGAAAGAGGTGCGGTAATATGAGCTGTATTCTATGATGACCTTCTTGGCGATCTTCGCGATCGTGGGTGTCTGGCCGAGACCGGCCCCGAGGATGACGTCGCCCGAGGGATTCATCTCCGTCACCTCGATGATCGCCACATCGATATCACCCACGAAACCGTAGCGCATATCCTGTGTGACGTGGCTCAGGTGAGGGTCGTAATAATTCATCCTCCCCTCGTTGACGGCAACGCGTGTGCAGGCCGCCCCCTGATAGGGCATACGCTGTGCTATGGCGTCGGCACGCGTGAGCTCCCCGTCGACATAATCATTAGTCGAAGCCCCTGTATAAAGATTCACCTTAAACGGCTCACCCTTGGCATGGGCCTCCCTCGCCTTGGCGGCCAGGGCGACAGTGACACGCTTGGGAGTTCCTGACGCCGTAAAACCGGACGTGGCAACCGTATCGCCGTTTTTGATATGGTCAGCCGCCTCTTCGGGGGAAATAAATGGAAAACTCATTTGTAACCTTTGAATTTTAGCGTTAATTTTGCACAAAAATAAAAATTTTATTCGATTCCCGCAAGCGTCGAGAGGCTTCCCGAGGCTCCAAAAATGCGCGTATCCGGGGTTCCCATCTCTTAATTGACTGATATGCAACCTTTCTTTTTGCCACAAAATGATAAAAATTGCACAGATTCTAAAAAAGTGCGCATCGAGACATACGGCTGCCAGATGAACGTGGCCGATTCGGAGGTTGTGGCCGCCATGATGGGCATGGCCGGTTATGAGCCTACAGAGACTGACGAAGATGCGGCGGCTGTGCTTTTAAATACATGCTCCATTCGTGAGAATGCCGAGCAAAAGATCTATTCACGCATAGCCTACTGGAATTCCTTACGTAGGAAATTGGGTCGCAATATCATCATCGGAGTGATCGGATGCATGGCTGAGCGCCTCAAGCAGCAGCTGCTGGATGAATATGGCGTGGATGTCGTGGCAGGGCCTGATGCCTATCTTGATTTGCCGAATCTTGTGGCTGCGGCCGAGACAGGCTCCAAGGCAATGAACATTGAGCTTTCCACCACTGAGACTTACAAAGATGTGATGCCAAGGCGTCTCGGAGCTTCCTCCATCAGTGGCTTCATATCCATCATGCGTGGATGCAACAACTTTTGCTCTTACTGTATCGTGCCATATACCAGAGGACGTGAGCGTAGCCGTGAGCCAAAGAGTATACTGCACGAACTTGATGATCTACGCCAGCGTGGATTCAAGGAGGTGACTCTCCTCGGGCAGAATGTCAACAGTTATAATTATGTGGGAGAAGACGGGCAGGTGACAGATTTCCCGGCTCTTCTGGCTATGGTGGCAGAGGCGGCTCCCGACATGCGTATCCGCTTCACCACCTCTCATCCCAAGGACATGAGCGACAAGACATTGGAGACCATGGCTTCGTATCCCAACATAGCGCGCCATATACATCTGCCGGTGCAGAGTGGCAGCAATGAGGTATTGAAGCTGATGAATCGCAAGTACACCCGTGAATGGTATCTCGACCGCGTGGCTGCCATCCGCAGGATTCTGCCGGATGCAGGACTCTCGACCGACCTTTTCACCGGTTTCCACAACGAGACAGAGGAGAATTTCCAAGAGACACTTGAGCTCATGAAGGAAGCCGGATTCGACTCAGCTTTCATGTTTAAATACTCAGAACGCCCCGGTACGTATGCCTCCAAACATCTCCCCGACAATATTCCGGAGGAGGTGAAGATTGAGCGGCTCAACCGCATGATAGCCCTTCAGAACGAACTTTCGGCCGAGAGCAACCGCCAGGACATAGGCAAGGAGTTTGAAGTGCTTGTGGAAGGAAGATCAAAGCGTAGTGCCGAGGAATACATCGGTCGTACCAGCCAGAACAAGGTGGTGGTCTTCCCAAAGGGAAATACAAAGCCCGGTGATCTCATCAAGGTGCGCATCACCGACTCCAGCAGTGCCACACTCCGCGGCCAACAAATCTAAACAAAATCACTAATATTCTGAGAGCCGGGCGTGCAGACGTCCGGCTCATTTTCTATGTCACGTGTCTTGTTTTGGTGAGAAAGATTATATCCCGATTCTTGCCATAGTTGTATTCAGGACCGTTTCGGTGCTGTTGATGCCACATTTGTTATACCGGATGCACGGTTTTTTATACCCCCTCTTGGCATAATTATGTAAATTTGCGTAAATTGACACCTTTTCCCTTTTTCCACTCATTACTACCTTAAAGTATTTAACCCACATGAAGTGTATCAAATGTTTTCTACTGCCTCTTATGGCAACGCTCACGACAGCCTCTGCTTTGGGAGCAATACGGGAGATAAAAGTCACCGACAAATATCTCCATATTCCTGTGTCGCATAGCTGCGACAGAATCCGCATAACTATGGAGGCTCCAGGGCTTGACGAGATGCCGATTAATGTGCGTCTCACAGACGGCACTCCGGACTACTGGGTGTTTAAAGATGTCTCCGCATTAAAGGGCAAGAAAATCAAGATTGTCTATCCTGATGACGCAAAAGGTATAGAAAAGATCACACTTGCACCCGACATACCCGATGCTGAAGGCATTTATAGGGAGATTAACCGCCCCCAATTCCATTTCACCACACGGCGGGGATGGATAAATGATCCGAACGGCCTCATATATAAAGACGGTGAATATCATCTTTTCTATCAGCATAATCCCTATGAACGTGATTGGGAAAACATGCATTGGGGACATGCTGTAAGCCCTGACCTCATACATTGGACGGAACTTGCAACTGCGCTTCATCCTGACACTATCGGCACTATGTTTTCAGGCTCTGCCGTAGTTGATTATGACAATACTTCCGGATTCGGAAGCAAAAAGAATCCGCCAATGGTGGTGGCTTATACGGCTGAGACAGGAGATCGACAGGTGCAATGCATTGCCTATAGCCTCGACAACGGCCGTACATTTACCAAATACAAAGGCAATCCCGTGATCGACAGCAAAGAGATCTGGGATTCACGTGACACACGCGACCCAAAACTCTTGCGTTACGGTGATCACTGGGTGATGGTACTGAACGAACGGGACGGACATTCTTTCTATACTTCCGACAATCTGCGTGACTGGACCTACAAAAGTCATGTAAGCGGTTTCTGGGAATGTCCTGATCTGTTTGAACTATCCGTAGATGGGGATGAGAATAATAAGATGTGGGTTATGTATGGAGCTTCCGGCACATATATGCTCGGAAATTTTGACGGCGAACGCTTCACACCCTTGTCTGGCAAACACTGCTACACACGTGGCACACTATATGCCGCACAGACGTTCAATAATATTCCGGCAGAGGATGGGAGACGTATACAGATCGGCTGGTCGCGCATTGGCCACCCGGGCATGCACTTCAATGGCATGATGTTGCTGCCAACGGAATTGACTCTACACTCTACTAAAGACGGTGTACGACTGGTGAGCAAGCCGGTGAAGGAGGTGGAATCGCTCTGTACAGCGGAGGGAAGCTGGACCGATCTTACCCAGCAGCAGGCCAATGAAGTCATGATTCCCTTTGCCAATCCTGACTGTCTGCGTATGCGTGTCACCCTTCAGTTGTCTCATGCTACAGATGCACGCATCACTTTAGGACGCCAGAATCTATTGGATTACGACATGAACGGCACTACCGTAAACGGGTGGTTTTATTCACCACAGGATCCTACGAGCACTGAGATCACAGCAGATATCTACATCGACCGAACCTCTGTGGAGGTATTTATTGACGGTGGTATATATTCCTACTCCATGAGCCGCGATCCAAGAAATCCTGACGACCGGTTCCTTTTCCATGGTAACCGAGTCACTGTAAAGTCGCTTGAGGTGTTCGACATATCCTCCATCTGGACTTCTTTGTAATCTTCACACTTATAAATTGACCACACTTATAACCTAAATTAAATTGTTTGATCATGAGAATCCTTTCATATAGGAGAGTGAATACTTGTTATTTGTTGGTTGCAATAGCGTTTGTGTGCCTGTTTTTCGACACAGCCAACGCTCGCAAAAACGGAACACCTCAGTCTAAAGTGAGTGTCGAAACGTTGCTGAAAGACATGACCTCGGCAGAAAAACAGGCACTATATCCAGATCCTATCTACAGTTGCCGTCAGCAGAGCAGCTACGACCGTGCATCGGTATCACCTCACGCTCCGGGCTGGTTTGCCAATAACGATGGATTCGGTATAATACGTACAGATACAATCGATGGCCGTATAGAAAAGGTCTTGTTTGATCAGGCCGGACCGGGTGCGATAACCCGCATATGGCTTACCACTCTTGACAAGCGAGGCACCATGCGTTTTTATTTTAATGGTAGCCAGGAGCCGGGATGGGTAATCGACAGCTATGACTTGATGCATTGCAACGTGCCCGGCATAGGAAAAGGTCTTCTTCAGGCCCATACAAGTTATGAAGCCGAGGGTAAGGGAGGCAATACGCTTTTCTTGCCGATTCCATATTCCCACCATTGTAAGGTGACTTTCGAGGATGCCGAGGGTGTGGCACCCACACCAAAGTACTATCAATTCAATTATCTCACCTATCCCGACGGAACCATGGTGGAGAATTTCTCTACCGATGTAATCCAACGGGCTGCTCCTCTCATAGCTGCTGCAGACAGTATCCTTCTGGCCCATCCTTCCCTGCCGGAGAAGGGGGTGCGATCATTAAAACGGTCGGAGAATCTGACTTCCGGGAAAACGCTTTCCATAGCTTTGCCCGGTGGAGAGAAAGCTATCTATAGAATCAGATTTCATGTGGAGGATATAGGGCAGGCCGATACATATGGAGAGTTGATGCGCAGACTGATTTTCACAGCCGAATTCGATGGAGTTGAGACGGTATGGGTTCCTTTAGGCGATTTCTCAGGTGGTGGCATGGGTGCTCCCGAAGTAAAGAGCTGGTATCTTTCGTCAGACGGTAAGGGCACTATCGAAAGCTACTGGCTTATGCCTTATAAAAAAGAGGGAAAAATAGGGGTCACTAACCTGTCAGACATCAAATGTGAAGTTTCAATAGAGCTTGATGTGGCTCCGCTGAAATGGGATGCCCGACGCTCGTTGTATTTTCACACTTCATGGCGTCAGGAACGAGGCATATACATCCACAACCGTCCGGAAGAAGCCGACCGATGTGTCGAATGGAATTTTGCGGATCTTAACGGTAGGGGTATCTATAAAGGCGACCTTCTCTCGCTTTACAATCATGCACCGCTCTGGTATGGGGAAGGCGATGAGAAAATATGGGTGGATAACGACACGTTTCCCTCACATTTCGGAACCGGCACGGAGGACTATTACAATAGTTCGTGGGCACCGGTTGTGCCATTCCACACCCCGTTCGGAGGAGCGCCACGTGCTGACCATGACACGTCGCACGGCTACAACGCCTTCTTCCGCACGCGTAATCTTGATGCTATTCCTTTCAATGATCATCTGCGCTTCGACATAGAGATGCTCGGCTGGGAACCGGGCACGGCTGATTATTCAACAACCGTCTACTGGTATGGCGATCTCAAGGCCACAGCTGCCGGCACTTCAGGCCCCGAGGAAGCCCTCCTCCCCTTGCCCAGCGACAATACCCCATACAAGTAAGCAAATACCCCTCTTCATTTGAAAATGAAGAGGGGTATTTGTGTTGTTGTATGAGGATTAATTAACTGTGGATTCTTTAATCTTGTGGATTACTTCATCTATGACCTAAATATTATCTGAAGAAGTAGCTATAACTTCATAATCAATTATTAGGGTTTAGAGAGACGTGAGGTGGAACAAGGGATTAGAGATTTTGTATCTCATCAATTGAGAGGCCGGAAGCCTTTGCAATTGTATCTGCATCCACGTTAAGCAACTTGAGGTTGCGAGCCATCGCAAAACGCTCCTCGGTGCGTCCCTCGGCACGACCTTCTGCACGACCTTCTGCACGACCTTCTGCGCGTCCTTCCGCACGTCCTTCTGCGCGTCCTTCTGCGCGTCCTTCTGCACGTCCTTCCTTACGATACTGTTCACGTAACTCGTACTTGGCATACTCAATAGCACGCTGCTGTTCACGCAGACGCTCAACAGATTGACTGTAGGGAATCACATCCTCCTTGTTGAGTCGGGTGCTGCGTGCCGCATCAAATATCTCCTTGAAATTTCCTTCCTTATATGCAGTTGACAAATTATTCATATGCTCCATGTTTTTAATTAGAAACAATATTCTCTCGAGCTCACTTGTGCACTCCTCCCAGCTCCGTGGCACCTCTTTCAGTGAGCATAACATTATATGCAGTTTGTCGGTGAAAGGTTTCTTGTCGGCACGATCCATGAGGACTATGTCATGCAGGAGTTTCTGAGAGAGATGACTGAAATTGAAATCAGTAATGGCCACCACGAAGACCGGATCCAACACATAGTCCCAGCCGGCTTTCCCCTGTCCGGCAATGATTTTGGAGGCATAATATGTAAGCCGCTCCTCAAATGGAGGAGAATAGACATTCTGCATCTCGAGGATGAAATGATGGTCACTCTCGATGTCTCCCTGCTCATCCTTATCCTGATTGGACGGGAAGTATGGTGAGAGGGCACGTGAGGCAGATGTGGTGCAGTAAACGTCGTATATGATTCTTTTTCCATCCTTGACAGTGGGAAGTATCTCCTTGTCGTGATACACCACATCGGTCACTGTAAGCTTCCCTTTGAACAGGATGTTAAGAAACTTTATCAGGGCCGGCTTATTCTTCTCGTTGCCGAATACAAACTTGAATCCGAAATCAGACTGGATGTTGATGTATTCGGGAAGGGTCTCTCTAAAATTGTCCTCCATAATCTTCTTCGTGCTATCGAAAGATGCGGTCAAATAGCTCTCTTGCAAATTTATATCCTTTTTTCCTTAATTGCAAGCAAATCCCTATTAAATCCCATCCCTACGCAATATAGTATCTCACCTCTTATGAGAGTTTCTGAGAGGAAGGGCTTATTGGACGTTAATATGGCTTATTGTACAGCCATAATTTACAATTTTACTCTGAAGGGGCCGGCTACTGAATTGAAAAGGAGGCTTCCATCCTGGAGATACTGAATCACGGCATAAGCTCCGTTCCCTCGATTGTTTTTGCCAAACACTA
>CAZPQD010000073.1:0-14925 GCA_964588625.1 uncultured Sangeribacter sp.
TGATGATCATGCGGCTGTTGACACCGAGGCGGGTGAGGAACATCTTCATCTGGTGTTTTGTGGTGTTCTGGGCCTCGTCGAGGATGATGACAGCGTCGTTGAGGGTGCGACCGCGCATGAAAGCGAGGGGAGCGATCTGGATGGTATCGTTCTCCATATATTCCTTGAGCTTCAGTTGCGGAATCATATCCTCGAGTGCGTCATAGAGGGGTCGGAGGTAAGGATCGATCTTGTCTTTCATGTCGCCCGGAAGGAACCCGAGTTTCTCGCCGGCCTCTACAGCGGGGCGCGAGAGGATGACGCGCTTGCAAGCCTTGTTCTTGAGGGCCTGGACGGCGAGGGCTATTGCAATGTAGGTCTTGCCGGTTCCGGCGGGGCCAAGTGCGAAAGTGAGGTCGTTTTTGGCGAAACTCCTCACCATCTTAGCCTGATTTGCATTTCGCGGGGCGATGGGGCGTCCCGTCTGGCCGAAGAGGATGACGCCCTCGGCGTTGACAGGCCGGGGAGGCTCACCCTTTATGACGTCGATGATTACATCTTCCGTAATCTTGTTGTATTTGGCGGCATATGCCTCGATCTCCTTGATCTTGCGTTCGAATTCGGCTGTCTCGCTTTCTTCGCCGATTACCTTGATCACGTTTCCCCTGGCGGCCATGCGCAGTTTCGGGAAAAGGTTGCGGATGAGGTTTATGTTGTTGTTGTTGACGCCATAGAAAGTCTGCGGGTCAACATTGTCGATTATTACAATACGTTCGTTCACTTACAATAAGTTGTCTTTAAGAGGTTGAAAGTAAGAGGGGAGAGGTCGTGATTTTACCCCACGCTCCCCTCGAGAGTGATCTGCAGGAGCTTCTGAGCCTCAACGGCAAACTCCATCGGGAGTTTGTTCATCACCTCCTTGGCATAACCATTGACGATAAGCGCCACGGCCTCCTCGGCAGGGATGCCGCGCTGACGGCAGTAGAAGAGCTGTTCCTCGTTGATTTTCGAGGTGGTGGCTTCATGCTCCACTGTGGATGTGGAGTTGCGCACGTCGACGTAGGGGAAGGTATGCGCTCCGCAGTCGGCTCCCATCAGCAGGGAGTCGCATTGTGTGTAATTGCGGCAGTCGGCGGCGTCCGGGGCGACGCGCACAAGTCCGCGATAGGAGTTCTGGCTGTGGCCGGCTGAGATACCCTTGCTGACGATCGTGCTCCGGGAACCACGACCGACATGGATCATCTTTGTGCCGGTGTCGGCCTGCTGGCGGTTGTTGGTGACGGCTACGGAATAGAACTCGCCGACACTCTCGTCACCTTTCAGGATACATGAGGGGTATTTCCATGTGATTGCCGAGCCTGTCTCCACCTGAGTCCAGGAGATCTTGCTGCGGTGGCCGCGACAGAGGCCGCGTTTGGTGACGAAGTTGTAGATGCCGCCGCGTCCCTCCTTGTCGCCGGCATACCAATTCTGCACTGTACTGTATTTCACTTCAGCCCTCTCTTCTGTGATTATCTCCACGATGGCGGCGTGCAGCTGGTTTTCATCGCGCATCGGGGCCGTGCACCCCTCGAGATAGCTGACATAAGCATCGTCGTCAGCCACGATGAGCGTACGCTCGAACTGCCCTGTGCCGGAGGCGTTGATGCGGAAGTAAGTGCTGAGCTCCATGGGGCATCTCACTCCCTTGGGGATATATACGAATGAACCGTCGGAGAATACGGCGGAGTTGAGGGCTGCGAAGAAGTTGTCGCGGTAGCTGACAACTGTCCCGAGGTATTTCTTCACAAGGTCGGGGTAGTCCTTGACGGCCTCGGAGAATGAGCAGAAGATGACGCCGAGTTCGGCGAGTTTCTCGCGGTGGGTGGTCTTGACGCTGACGGAGTCCATGACGGCATCGACGGCCACACCGGCAAGCTGCTTCTGCTCCTCGAGTGAGATACCGAGCTTATTGAAGGTGTCGACCAATTCGGGGTCAACCTCATCCATACTCTTCTTCAGCTCCTTCTTCTTGGGGGCGGCATAATAGCTTATTGCCTGATAGTCGATTTCCGGAATATCGAGATGCGCCCACTTGGGAGGAGTGAGTGTAAGCCAATGGCGGTAGGCCTTGAGGCGGAACTCAAGGAGCCATTCTGGTTCCTGTTTCTTGGCGGAGATGAAGCGTATGACATCCTCGCTCAGGCCAGGAGGCACGATTTCAGTATCGATATCTGAAGTGAATCCATACTTATATTCCGAAGTGGTGGCCTCGCGCAGCAGGTCGCCATCGGTGGGGCGGTTTTTATTCTCGTTTCCGTTGTCGGACATGGCTTTTTGCGTATTAAATTCAATGGCTTTTCATAGAGTGTTTCGGCACCTCAATCCAAGATTGAATAATGATGCCCACACCCATCAAACAGCAGGGAATGACTGCCGGCACAGCCGCTTACTCTTAAAGATAGCAAAGCGAATGCCAAAAAATCAACTCCCCCACTCTATAAACACGCAAAATTACAAAAAATGTTTAATAAAACGAAGCCATGCCCCCGGTTTCTTCGGGGGCATGGCCAAAAGAATATTTTTATCAAGGTTTGCGTTCAGCACTTGACTTGAGGCGGTATCTCAGATCTTGACTTTCACATTGCCTTCGCTTGTGCTGACAATGTAGATGCCTTTCTCTGCACCGTTCTTCCACTCTGTGAGGCTGCCGAAGCTTCCTATGAATCTTCCGTCGATCGAGTAGACGCTTATAACTTCATCCGATGAGTATGCATCAATACCCTCCAGACCTGCGATCTCATCTCGGTTAAGAATGAGGATGCGGTTCACATCTACACCCTTGTTTTCCGGCCAGTAGTAATCACGGGAATAGGGAAAAGCCGTTTCTATTGTTACCCTGTTGCCGATCACTGTCGATGTTATATCCTTTCCATTGTACATAACGACCATCTTATCTAATGGAACGGCATGTTCTCTAAGATCAATATACACATATATTGGAGTTGTCAAGGGATACTGCCTGTTGAGATCTATCCCTCCTTCAGGCAAATCAAGACTGACTTGAAGGCATCTTGGTCCATCTTCAATTGTATACCGGATATCCTCCCGTGCAATGAGTGCCACTTCTTCAATATCAGAATTTGGTATCAGTGCATAACGAGCTTCTTCTGCATCTTTAACCTCGCTCTTACTTATCTCCCTGTATTTTCGAGGCGCCGAATATCCAGGCACAATTACAGATTTAACGGTTATCGGTGAGTCGGAGAAAATCTTTTCATAATCACCGAAAATATAGCCTATCTCTTCTAAAAAGGGAGACTGCGTATCCGCAAATGCTCCATCACCCAACTTCAACATGAAGCAATGAAGATAGATACCGTCCATAAGTGAACAACCACGGAAGGCATCTTCACCAATCTCCTTTAACCCACTCGGAAGATCTAACTTGCTAAGTTGGCTACAACCTTCGAAACATCCAGCCCCGACCTTTTCAAGACTTAGAGGTAAAGAAATATATGTCAGTTTTTTACAATTACGGAAACAACCTTCCGGAATATAGTCAATATTATTATTGTTGAAATACACATTTTCAAGATTATCACATCCTGAAAAAACATTCATTCCGAAATTCTTAATGTCGGCATCAATATCCAGTATAGTTATTGCTGTATTTGCAAAAGCTTCTTCATTTATTCCTTCTACAGTGTATGTCACACCATCAATCTGTACAGTCTGAGGAATAACGAGTCTTCCTCTATCCTCGTTGCCCAGACTGAAGCCAACTACAGTAACCCCATTGCCAGATAAACACTGATAATCAATCCCGTTATCAGTGAAAAGGCATCTTCCCTCGTCTGCAAATACCGCAAAAGAAGAAAGCATGAATACAATTAACAGTAATTTCTTCATAAAACACTCATTTAATGCTTATTAATTCGACGGAACTCATGTATCAATTCACTCAACCTCACTCAATTGAAAAACCATTTATCATGTAATATGGATGATAGAAGCCCATGTTATCCTCTGACGAACGAGTAGACTGTCTGGGATAAAAGACATTAACATCCGTCACTTCTCGGACCTTAGATCTCGTACCCTGCTGGAAGACCTGAACATTCTTCAGTGCTTCCTCCAACGACACGAAATAAGAAGATTGATCATGACCCCGCTCTGCAGGATTCATTTCCGGCATTTCCTCCGTAGAGCATGATACTCCATAAATGGAAAAGATTACAGACAAAATTAATAGTATTCTTTCTTTCATGGTAATTAAAATATTGTTTACGTTGCAAAGCTACTAAAAAATCAAGTAATTTCCAACAGCCGGCTTTAAATTTTCCATAATTAGTTCCATTTTAACTTCCTAATTAATTCTCTGTAAATCCCTTTATTTATTCTCTTGTCAAGATGATCTGAGCAAAAGCAAAAGAGGGTGCGGCAGCTAACTGTCGCACCCTCTCGGTGGGGATGATCACGCGCGGACATGGATGTCGGAGCGCGGGATTGTCTTATGTGTTTATTTCACTACTACTTTCTGGGCAGCGGATTTAACGCCGTCGGTCACCTTCACGATGTACATGCCGGAGCCAAGGCCGGAAGCGGCTACGCGTGCACCGGAGAGTGTCCATACGCCTTCGATGGCATAGGGAGCGGCTACGCTGATCTCACCGTCAAGAACCTGCACTGCGGGCATTGCCTCTTCGGCAACACCTCCTACCGAGACAATACCGGGGAACTCGAGCTTACGGGCATTCTCCACGTAGCACTCGCCTTCATCGCTCTTATTATATTGATTGATGAAGACAATCACATCGAGTTCTTCCTTATTCCACGCAGGATCGATGTCGAGGTCGCAGGAATAGTCGAAATCGTAGCCATTCCAATCAATCTCGTCACCCCATGTGGAGTTGGCATTACGCATTACGTGCTGATGGATATAGCTGCTGTCGGCACCCGACTGAGCACGGCTGGGGACATTGTTCTCCACAACAACCACACTTACACGAGTGGGAGTGACGTCAGATTCCACAGTGCGGCTACCGCTCACTTTCACTGTCAGCTTGGATGTGCCTGCATCAAACGTGGCAACAGGATCGAGTGAATAATTGACGGGACGCAAGTAAGCCTCGGCAATCTTGTCATACACCTGCTCCTCTGAACTGATGCCGAACACAGGGGCGTAAGCATCGGAGGAGTAACGGTCTACCATCGCTGCGGGAGCGAAGGAACCGCCGCCGTAGAGCATCAGGTAGCTTTCGTCAAACTTGGAAGTCAGGAAGTCAGTGTAATAGCCGGAGTGGTGGCAAATCATGATTACACTTCCGGGGTGAACCTCATTGAAGCGGTCGACTGCTCCATAAACCTTGGGAGCGGCACCGGGGCAGTTGCCACACATCTCAGTTGTGAACTCCTCAACGAGCACCACCTTCTTGAAGGTATTGGTGGCGGTGTTGAGAGTGGCGCTCTGGGTATTGTTGCCCATTGCCTCATCCTCACCCTCGTCGAGTGCGGAGATAGTGAACTCGATGGGCATTGTCTCGCCCTCTGGCACATTGATTTCGGGGAGCTCAAGATTCAGATCCACGGATCTGCCGGGAAGCAGGTTGCACTCCACGTGAGCAGACTCATCAAGGATTTCGGGAACTGAATAGCTGAGTATGAAACCGTTCACTGTGCCGGCAGCATGGTTGGTGACGCGCAGCTTGACGTTCAGCTTGTCGCCGGTGTAGTAGACGGGAGGAAGCGAAACGTAGTTGAGCTCCACATCATACTGGGGAAGCTTATCACCTTTCACGACACCCTCCACACAGAGGTTGCCATGCTTGGAGGAGGATTCCCACTCGCCGTCGTCGAAACGGTAGTAGAGACCGCCGTCAACGTAGAAACCTGTGCAGCATATGCCGTAAGCACGGCTCTTCTGCTCGAATGTATATCCGAGATAGAAGGGAGCGTTGTCGGTAAGCTCATAGGGAGTCTCAAGCTGAATCTCGTTCCATCCCTTCTCGAGCTGCTTGGCCTTCACAGTGGCTTCAGTCAGATTCTCACCATCGAGAGAGGTGCGGAGCCATACAGTGAGGGAAGTGATGTTGAGTTTGGAGGGGAGGTAAACCCTCACGGCCTCCAGACGGTTGCCTACGAGCGATTCGGTCATGCCTGAGGGAATCAGGATACCGGCGCTTAAGCTCTTGGCGCTGGAAGACGTGATGTCGCCCATTTCGCCATTCTCACCGCAGCAATAGCCGATCTGAATCGACTCTGCCACTTCCTGCCCGAAGACGGGCAGGAAGAAGCATATGAGCGTGAGAATACTGAAAATTCTGTTTCTCATTTTCTTAGAGTCTAATTTTGATGTGGAGTGCTTACTTAACCACTACCTTGACAGTGCGGTCAGCCACCTTCACTACGTATACGCCGGCTGCGGCGGGTACGCTGATCTCACCTTCGGCTGTCTCGTTGAAGAGTGCGAGGCCGCTGATGGAGGCCACTGTCACGTTTTCACCTGCGAGGCCGGAGATGATGATCTCCTGGTTGCCGGCGCTTACAGTGACATTGTCGCCGCAGATCTGGGCTGCGCTGTTGATGCCATCAAGCACAAACTCGTCAAGATAGATAGTGTTGCCGTTCGGAGAGTTGATGCCGATGTGGATACGCACGCTGTTGGAAGCAATGTTCTTGCTTGCCTCAAACTTGCGCCATTCCGTAGCGGAACCATCCATCTTCACGCTTCCGAGGTTGTAAGTGATGTCGTTGTCCTGGTCATAAAGGGCAGCGGAGAGCTCGTCGCCGTTGTTCTCGGCAGCGTCGTTGTAGTAGTAGAAGGAGAGTGTCACATTCTGATAGCCTGTAGTGTTGATCACACCTGTGGTGATATTGTCAACGTAGGGAGGCTCGGAGAACATGGCGTAGGGAGTGTACTTGAGGCAACCGCCGATCTTGCTTGCAGAAAGTTCTGTGTCGGAACCAAGACCGCCAGTGGGTGAGAATACATTCGTAGAAGAGAAGAGCGACTTGTTGACACCGTTGTTGAGGCTCTCCTGGAAAGGCATCTCATAAGGATCGCCTGCGATGTAAGCGCTGGAGTAGCCGGCATCGCTGACACCCATTTCATTGGAAGCCAATACGCCGATGATAAGCCATCTCTGCTTGCCGCTCTTGTCATAGGCCATTCTCATAGTAGTCTCGGGAGTCTCATCAAGGATGATCCAGTCACCCTCATGAGTGAAGGAGGGAGAGTAGACGATGGATTCGGGATCTACGTAGCCACCGTTGACACCGCGCTCACCGGGAGCTTCCCAAGTGGCAACCACTTCGTCGCCTTCAAATTTGAAGCTTACATTCTTGGGAGAGAGGGGCACGTCGTTGCCGACGAATACCTGAGCCTCTGTTGCAAGGCCGTTGCCTTCCTCATTTACGAATACTACGGAGTAAGTGTTGACACCCTGGTTTGCACCTTCGTGTACATAAGTGTAGGTCTTGCCGGGCTCGATCTCATCCATGGAGTCGATGATGGAGCCGTTGTGGAAGATGTTGACACCCTCGAGTCCGTCGAGGTCGTTGCCGTTGAAGCGCTTGGTGGGCGCTGTGATGGAGAGGTTGGCTGCAAGGGCACCCTTCTCGGCGGCTGTAGCCTCGAGAACGCCGGCAGCGGGAGCCTCATCGCTCATGCGCACCTCAAGCTTGAAGCCTGCCATACGGAGATCGAAGTGAGCCTCGGGGCTCATGGCGTGGAAACCGATGAAGTATGTGCCGGTCTTCTCGACACTGAAATATTCCTCTACATCAAGGTATTTGCTCTCAAACTGTGTGGGAGCGAGCAGTGCCTGGGTCATAGCCTCGGAATTGGCAGCGTTGCCAAGCTTGATCTCAGCCTTCTCAACGCGGTCGTTCCAACCGTTCTCAAACTGAGTGGTGAGTGCATAGGCAGTGCCGGCCTCGAGATAGAAGGGAGCGGAGAAGAGCCAGTCGTCGCCGTCGATGTCGCCGAAACGATAGATGGCCAGTTCGTCGCCGATATCCCATGTGTTGCCGTCGCCGTTGGTGTCCTCAACTGACATGAGCTCGCAATCCTCATCGCTGAAGTTGGTCTCATAAGGAAGGTTGACGCCATCGCCGATCACCATGCCGGGAGTCTCAGCCATACGTCCCTCAAGTCCTGCATAGCAAGGAACGATCTGATAGCTGTATCTTGCCACCTTCTTGCTTGCAATCTCATCTTTATAGGAAGTCTCCTTCAGATCCTGGGCCACAACCACCTCGTCGGGCATACGGGTCACCTTGTAGGTGACTCCCTCGGGATCAAAGTATCCATTGTGGAGTGACTGTGTGGGGGCAGTCCAGGAGAGGTTGACTGTGAATCTTTCATTCTCAGCCTTGAGGTCGAGCACATTGGAGGGAGCGTCGTTGCCGAACCAGAATGTAGTCTTTGCGGGAAGGCCGTCGCCATTCTCATTGGAGAGCACCACTGCGATGTCATGATAACCGTCAGTCACGGTAAATGCATCGGTAGTGGCAGTTGCGCCTGCCTCAACAGTGCCTTTTGCCACCTCCTCATCGTCGCAAGTAACGACGTAGTTGAGTGTGCCTGTAAGGTCGTCGTCGTCGCTCGTTACAGTGGGAGCGGTGAAGGTAACCTTACCGTTGAGCGCACCCTTGGTGAAATCGATGGCGAGATCGGTGGGAGCTGCGGGAGTACCCTCGTCAACCTCTACCTGGGCGATATAGGCACCACCCCAACGCTCGTTATTGCGGAAGGTAGAGATCTTGGTGAGCTCATAAGTATTCAGGTCGATGGAATAGAGACCGCCGTCGCCATAAGAATCGAGAAGCCAGTAGAAAGTGTTGGTCTGGGGATCGATCACGCCCGCGCTCTTATAGGCGTTGTATTTTTTGTATGAGGCAAGAGGAGCAGAGGCGATACCTGTCTCCTTGTCGACAGTGACGAGATCACCGCCACTTGTGATGCCGTAGATTGTGCCGTCGGGATGAGCGGCCATGGCCGACACGCTCTCAGCCATCTTCTCATTGAGATATGTCACGGAGGCGTTGTCAACGTCGAGGATACCCCAGGCGCTCAGATAACCCTTTACAATGAACACTCCGTAGATGTTGCCAGTAGTGGCATCGTAGCAAAGGTCGCGAGCGAAAAGGTCGGTGCTCAGACCCTCTGTTGTGTCAAACAGAACTTCGCCTGTGGCTGCGTCGTAGGTTGTGAAGGCAGCGCCTTTCTGGTTGAAGTACCAACCTTCGTCCTCATCGTCCCAGAGCCATTCGCCCATTTTGGAGATGGCGTGGATGAGTCCGTCTACATACACCATGCCGCCTTCAATGTTGCGGTCATCGGTGAGGAATACGAATTCCGGTTTGGCTCCGTCGACTACCGGAACCTGATAGATACCATAAGGGAAGGGTGTTTCTTCCCATCCTGCGTTGTAGCTCATAGCCGCACGGAGGTCAACGCCTCCTGCTCCGGCCGCGTACGCCGCGCCGGAACCTGCTGCTGTTAAGGCCGCACCCGCCAATAGTAAATGTTTAAAGTTCATGATTAAACTTTTAGATTAGTTATTTAGCCCTGTTTTTCTGTTTCTTTTACTGAATATATAGGAGGACGGGCTTTATCCCTCAATTAAATACTTCTTAAAAGTTGTAGGTCAGTAAGTTATATCCCTTGGCAATTAACGACCGACTCGTTCACATATTACATCCGGGCGAAGTCTGTCAGCTGTCTTGCCGTGTGTAAATTTAGCAATTATTATCCTCTCCTTCCAACAATTTGCTATCCCGCCGATTATTTAACAATTATTTACAATTTTAACATTTAAACTTTAATTTCTTCGGCAATCTTAAGAATTAATACTCAGATAATTTCGACGACCAGGATAAGCGGTCTCCCGACCGCTTCCGGTGAAGAAGGTGTTGACGGAGAGAGGGTGTGGCAGCGATGCTGCCACACCCTCTCTATGGGAATCTCCTTGGAGAGACGATTGCCGTCTCGAGGGATTTTATTTCGCTGTCACTGTGCAGCTGTAGGGGAGCTTGCCAAGGTCGAGGACAACTTCGTAAGTGCCGGCAGCTGTCTTCAGGTTGCCGCCGTTGGGAACGAGGTCGTTTGTCTCGCCACCGAGGTTGATGCCCCAGTCGTTGTTGAAGCGGAACTTCCACTCGCTCTCTTCTGTGAGGGTAAGTGTACCCTTCCATACCTTGAAGTCGTCGGAAGTGAGGGCTTCGTCACCACCCCAACCATTGAAACCACCGATCATGGATACGGAAGTGATCTCGGTCAGAGAGTAAGTGAGCTTAGTCATGTTGGTCTCTGCCCAGTAGAGAGCGTTCTTGGCTACCTTGATGTTGTCGCCATTGAGCTTCAGCATGCCGTCGGCACCACCCCAGTTGAGCGGGCTCCAGTCAGGCTGGGCTGTAAACTTGAACTGCTCCTCGATGTAAACGAAACCATGATAGTCTTCGTAGTTGTCGGTGAAGAGGCACATGTTGTCGTTGAAGCTCCATCCGTTGGCCGGGCCGGGAGTGTAGAGAAGCTCATATGCGTTGCGCACATGATAGCTCAGATACTCCATGTTGACGTCAATCTTCTTGGGACCCTGCTCCTTGATGACACCTGCCTGAGCTCCGAGCTCGAGGTCGCCCTCCAAGGCATCAGCATCGCCGGCAACGCCATAGCACTTGCTGAGGTTGGCGGCAGTGAGCTGAGACTCGGGAACAACGGTCCAAGTATAGCCGGCCTTTGCCTGGTCTTCAGTGACTGTAACAGTGTAGGAGAAGTTGGGATCCTCATACTGGTCGAGGGCAGAGTGACCCATCTCAACGGCCTGGTCGATCTTATTGTCGCCGAGATATTTGCCTACGAGGTAGTATTTGGCCTCGATGGGGATGTAGGAGATCACGTTGATGCTCTTGGCACCCATGTATTCAGCACCGAGAATGGCTGTGGAACCGCCGTTCACACCGAAGATCTGATAGCGGATATATACCGGACGGGCTTCAGGGCTGTTGGCACGCTGCGCACGCAGGTATTCGACGATACGATGAGTGGGCACCTTGCCGTCAGTGACGGGGATCACCACAGCATTGCTGTAGTCCTCAGCAGTGGCAACCTGCATCTCAACGCTCACCTCAGTACCCTCAGGCACATCGGCCTTTGTGATGTCGATGACATCGAGCTCCTCAGCATCAGTGGTGTTGAGGTCGAGGGTATTGCCCTGCATTGCGGAACCGAAGGCGATCTGGAGGCCGTTAGCCGCCATCACCGGGCCCTGGGGATTGACCTGCATCTCGCCGATCGAACTCTTATCGTCGCAAGAAGCGAGACCGAAGAGCAGGGCGGAAGCTAAGAATATACTTATTTTTTTCATTTTACAGAAGTCTTGTGATTTTTCATGTGGCCGGAAGCCGGAGCTTCCGGCCACGTGTTTAATGAATCATTCTGAATTGACAAGAGAGACTTAGACTGCCTTGAAGACTACAGTATTGTTGGTAAGGTTGACTGTGATCTCAACGTCGCCGCCTGCCCAGTTTGCCACGTTCCATGCGCCCTTGCCGGCTGCCTCAGTGGCGGGGTCATAGTTGCAGGAGCCTGTGTATTCTCCGTCGGTGAGTGTGATGTCGACAGCTTTGTCCTCATCCTGGGCACCGATTGAGAAGAAGTTCCAATCGCCAAGTTCGTCATAGAAACGGAACTGGAACTGGTTCTCGGGAATGTTGTAAGTGCCCTTGTAGATTCTGGAGCCGATCTCTGTCTCGTAGAGAGGCATGGAATCGTCGGATATATTCCAGCCCTGCGGAGCACCGATGAGATAGATGGCGTCGGGGAGCTCTACGGCGAAGTAAACGAGCACCTTGTCGAGCTTCACGGGGTTGGACACGATAGTGTACTTATCCGCAGCATTGGCAATGCTGGAGATGCAGCGCACATAAAGGGGCACTGTAGTCACCTCCTCGGGATCCTGCCAGGCATAGAGGGCGCAGACAGCTTTTGCGAAAGACTCAGCGGGGATAGTCATGGCAGCGATCTGAGTGGTGTAATCCACAGTCACAGACTCGGTGAAATCCTCAGTTTTAGACACCTCGAGCTGGTAAGTGGGAGTAGTGCCGAGGCCATAGTTTGCCTGCGAGCAGGCGAAGTTGATGGAGCCACCCTCCTCCACATAGTAGAGCTGATGTGCGAACTCCGGAGTATTGAGCACGAACTCAGTTGGCACCTGCAGACGGGGCTCGGTGTCCTCCTTGCAGCTTGTGAAGGTGAAGCCGAGCAGCACCGTCAGAAGCGCGAGAATCGATATCTTTTTCATTTCTGATAAAATTCCGTTAAGTTAAAACATCAATAGCCGGGATTCTGCACATAGGGAGAATCGTAGGAGGCAATCACGTTGGTAGGAATGGGGAAGAGGTTGTAGCGGTCGGCGATATATGTGCCGTTGGGCTGACCACCCTTCCAGTTCCAAACGTAGGAGTTGCCGGTGAATTTGCCGAAGCGCACGAGGTCGGTGCGTCGTACGTTCTCGCCGTAGAGCTCACGGCCACGCTCGTCGAGGAGTGTGTTGAGGCTGAGGTCGGCGGCAGTCCACAGGCTTACGCCGGCACGGTGGCGGAGATAGTTGACATACTTGGTGGCAAGTGCCATATCGCCGTGGCCACGGAGGGCACATTCAGCAGCGTTGAGGTAAACCTCGGCAAGACGGATCACGGGATAGTCGGTGTCAACGAAGTTCATAGGCTCGGGGTTGGGCAGACCGGCGCGTACAAGACCGTTGGTCGGGTCGTTATACATGGGCATTGAGCCGTCGGCGTTGCACTCCACGTTGGTGAACTTGATGTTGAGATAACCCTGCTTGAGGTCGTCGTAAGTGTTGTTGGTGATGTTCCAGCCGGCAATTTCTGTCAGCCAGAGTGCGGCACGCTTGTCGGCAGTGCGTCCGTCGACGAAGCCGAACTTCTCGGAGAACTGCTGGCGGGCGTGCATACAGCCCCAAGCATTGTTGGTGCCATACCAGGAGCCATCGCAGAAACCATCGCCGAGGGGGTTGTTCTGGCCGCCGAATACGGAAGCCATCACCATGAAGGAGGAACCGCCGTAAGACTCGCTGTCGCCAAACTGATAGGGAGTGTTCCAGAGGATCTCATTCTGATCAGGAAGCGCACCGGGAGCACCGGCCACGAAGATGTGGTTGTTCTTGCAGAATACGGAGAGATAATCCTTTGCAAGACCGCTGTTGTCGAAGCCTCCCTTGCCTTCATGACGCTTGATGATGTTCTGAGCGTGAGTCCAGCACTTGTCGAGGTGGTTGAGCTTGCCGTCGGTGAATACCTCGGAGTTGAGGTAGAAGCGAACGAGAAGGGCCTCGACAGCATCCTTGCCGATACGTCCATAGACGGGAGTGGCGTCGGAGAACTTGGAGAGCACATCCTCAAGATCGGTTACCACCTTTGTGTAGAGGGCCTCGCGGCTCTCGGCCTGCAGGGGCTCAACGCCATAGTTGGTGTCATCCCAAGCGATTACTGCGCGGCCGAAGATGTCGATCACGTTATAATAGCTCATGGCGCGGAGCGCACGGGCTTCAAGCACGAACTGATCAACGTCGATCCCGTCGAGGCTGATGCCGTAGTCGCCGGCGTTGCGCACGAGACGGATGAAGTCGTTGCAGACTGCGATGTGGGTGTAGAGACGTGAATAGATGAGGTCGACTACAGGGTTGCCGGCCGACCAGTTGGTCTGCACGAAGTCGGCAACTCCGGCGTCGGAGGAGTAGATCCATGCATACTCATCGGTGGTGAACTCATTGGCCATGAAGATGGCGCGGTTGTAGCAGCTCATACCGGCGTCGGGCGAAGTGATGTCGGAGTTGCCGGCACCCTTCTGTCCGGAAAGCGCCATTCCGGAGTAGCACTTGGCGAGATAGCCGCCGATGTATCCATGAGGGTCGGAAGCGAAGTTGCCCGGAGTGAGCACCTGCGGATCCTGAGGCAGCTGGTCGAGGTCGCCTGTACAGGAGCCGAGAGCACCCATGGCCATCACGGCAGCGCCGATAAAGAATTTATTGAATATGGATTTCATATTTTACAAAGTCTTTTTTTGAGTGAAATTAGAAGGTTGCGATCAGACCGATAGTGTAGCTTACGGGACGCGGGTAAGTCGAGTTGTCGACACCGCTGTAGACCTCGGGATCGATGCCCTTATACTTGGTGATCACGAAAGGATTCTGCACGGCGCCGTAGAGACGGAGGCGGAGCTTGTCGCCGAGCAGGCTGGGCCATGTGTAACCGATTGTGATGTTGTCGCAACGCACATAGCTTGCATTCTCCAGATAGTAGTCGCTGAGATACTGTGAGTTCTCGAAGTAGATGTCGTTGTGAACGAGGTTACGCAGCGTGGAGTTGGTGAATGTATTGGCGAGGAATGTGCGCTTTGCGCGTACGTTGTTGTAGAGGTAGTTGCCGATGGAGGCGCGCAGTGTGAAGCCGATATCCCAGTTGTGGAAGCTGAAGTTGTTGTTCCAGGCCATGGTCACCTTGGGATCGATGCTGTGCTTGATCATGCGGTCGGCGTCATTGATCTCGCCGTCGCCGTTCTGGTCTACATAGCAACCCTCGATGGGCATTCCGTCCTTGTCGTAGATCTGCTCGTAGAGATAGAAGGAGTTGGCGGGCTTGCCTACGGTGTTCACCTGGCACTTCATACCTGTCGAACCCATGCCGGAGCTTGCCACTTCCATGATCTGGCCGTTTACGAGGTCGGTGATCTTGTTCTGGTTCCAGGCTACGTTGTAGCTTGTGGTCCAGGTGAAGTTCTCGACGTCGATGATGCGGGCGCCGATGGTGGCCTCAAGACCGAGGTTGCGGAGCGAACCGATATTCTTTGTCAGCACGTTGGTGGTGGCTGCGCCGGGGGATACTGTCACGGCAGCGAGTAGATCCTTGGAGTCGCGCAGATACCAGTCGAGGGCTACGGTC
>CAZPQD010000074.1:0-14890 GCA_964588625.1 uncultured Sangeribacter sp.
CGGCTACATCAACTACATGAAGGGCGCCAACATCGCCGGCTTCATGAAGGTTGCCGACGCCATGATGGGCCAGGGCATCATCTAATAGATACCCATCGATCCAACCATAAAGGGTCATGAATCCACATCGGATTCATGACCCTCCTTATTATTTATACAAAAAATTTTATACAGAAACGGAGCGGTCTTCCTGCCGCTCCGTTTAAATCCATTTTTTGCCCTTGCGATGTTTAGTTCAGTCCTTGCGGGTTTGCAACCCGCAAGTCAGTCGTTGTGTGTTTCAGTCGTTGCGGGTTTTCAGTCCTTGCGGGTTTGCAACCCGCAAGTCAGTCGTTGTGCGTTTCTTCAGTCGTTGCGGGTTTGCAACCCGCAAGTCAATCGTTAGTCGTTTTCAGTCGTTGTGGGTTTGCAACCCGCAAGTCAGTCGTTATACGTCTGCAACCCGCAGGTCTTCACTCCTCCGAGTCTTCAGCCTCCTTATGGGATTGATATTTCAGATCGCGGATACCATTCTGCTCTCCAGCCACATAGTCGCCGAGTCGCTCCCCATTTCGCTCCACTTCCATACAGTAGATGGGAATTCCCTCGCGTATAAACATTAGCCGGAACACATCCCCTATCCGCAGGCTCGAATTCCGCTGGTCAATCACTTCAAACATCCCCTTGTCGTAGCAACGCAGTTTCACCGACCGGTTGGGATTCCACTTATAACTTATGATATCGCCGCTTTCCAAATCCGCGACATTCACCTGCGATAGGGAGTTGAATCCGCTTTCAATACGCCTGTCGGCCTCTTTCTTCTCAACATATGACTCCCAGTCCCTGAATCCAAGTACTTTGGCCAGAACCGTCAGCGTGGTGCGTCGCGGTTTGGATTCACTCTTTGAATAACCCCAAATCCTCTTCAGGGTAGAGGCATTCAGAGTTTCATCCGAATTCTGTTTCACGAGAGCCTCCAGCTTGTCGAAATCCGTAGCCGAACGGAATGAATGGTTGAACTTATCCTCTATATCTTGTTTCAATTCTTCGATGTATCTATTCGTGTCCATGCGTCTTCACTTACGGGGTTTAACGAATTTGATGCAAAAATACTCAAAATGTATTGTAAAGACATATTTTGACTCAATAATAACCATATTGACTCAATTTGAATCTCATTACCCCAAATTTTTTACCTATTCGCCATATTTTTTGGTGAATAGAACCTTAACGCGACCCAATCAGTGATTACGGTGATATACACGCAGCACGCAATAGAATCTTCCTTCCAACAATGCTTCACGGCGTCCGGGGTCGCCCAAAGCACCGAATCGCTTGCGAAACGCCTGTTCCATCTTTTGCCTGTAATTCTTCGCCAACCGTGCGGCCAACTCCCGGGCTCCATCCTCTTCAATATTTTTCGGATACTTTCCCCAAAGACCATCGGCTTGATATATGGAGTCGGTGTAGGTTATCACGAATGCGTCCATCTTCAACTCTTGCGAAGCATTTTTTGATTTGGCTCTGTCAAGCATTGGTCCGGGTGCGTACGCAAGTTCGTAAGCATCCTCATATTCGGCTGATACTTCTGAATAAGGATTCAAATATTCCGCAGTACTCCTCTTTGGACTGACATCCATCCGCTCCCGGGTACTCGCGTCAGATTCCCGGGTTGCCGGCATCTCGTTTAGGGCTTCTCTCCCCTCAGGTGCTTGAGCCAATTGAGATGGATTTTGGTCATCCCTCCCTTCAGTCATTGTAGTAGAATATCCGGAGTGGGGTAGAACGGAAGTTACGGTGCGCGAAACAGCCTCCTGTCCGGATTCCCGGTTTTGAAAATGCAGGAATGCAAGTACTGATACGCCCAGCATGGTTACGGTGGAGACACCTATTATAATAGTTCTCCTAAACTTGCCGCGCTCTTTGAGCAGTTTCTTGAAATCTTCAGCAGCTGCCTCAGCCTTATCATAATGCCCATCGGTAAGCTTGCCGGAAAACCGTCTGATCTTCTTCCAGAGCACTATCTCTCCACTTGATTGCCCCGAAAAGTTTTCCGCCATTTCGCCGACCATGACGCCCAAAGCGTAGAGGTCATCCTTAGGTTCCGGTTCAGTGCCGTCAGCCATCTTCTCGGTCGGAGTATATCCCACTGTGCCGTTCGGTCCTTGAAGCACCACTCCACCCGTGACATACGCACAACCGAAATCTATGATCTTCACCACTTTCCGGAAAGGGTCGTAAATCACGTTTTCCGGTTTGATGTCACGGTGGATCACACCGGCCATATGAATATCCTTCAGACCGCTTAACACACCGCTGATGATCTCCACCGTATCTTCTCCGCTTAACCCTGCGGCCATGAGAGTTCGTACATCCTGCCCTCCGCACCATTCCATCTCAATGGCCGGAGTGCCGTTTGCGGTTGAGGTGAGTCGGAAAGCCCGGGCAATGTAGGGGGAATCGAGAGGAAAGAGAGTGTTGAATTCCTTTTTCAGTTGGGCGATTGCCACCGGATTGTTGGCGGCCTCCTCCTTGAGGGTCTTGACGATGATACGCCTTCCCAGGCGCTTTCCAACCATCACCTTGAAGAACCCCGTGGCCGAAACCGACAGAGTCTGGAAGTCAGAAAAGCCATCGCTTTCATTCGCGTCGATAGAAGACTTTTTGGTGCCCAAAAATCCGGATTCCGCATTCATAATTGCAAAATTACAAAAAAAATCATGAAATGATTTTAATTGACTCAATATGACTCAAATTGACTTTTGCATCATCCGCTCCAATCCCCTAATTTTGCAACATCAAACAACTAAACAACAAACAATGAACACATTAAAGCAAATGGGCTTTCTGCTGATAGCCCTCCTTTCACTCGGGTTGACTTCCTGTGGTTCTACTGACTACAAGGAGTTGGCTGCAAAAGCCGAGAAAGAACCTTCCTCCCTCACCCAGAGTGACTATTCCGAGATGATCGACTTCATGGACAAGAATCTCGACAAGATGATGTCCAGAATCAAATCCGGCAAGGGCTACATGGATCGCTCTCAAGCTGAGGAAGAAGAGGACCAGCTGACTTATTCCTTTATGATGGTGTGCGAGTTAGCAACCGAAGATGTTGGAAACTTCCCGGTAATGAACAACGAGAACAAGCAGAAATTTGAAAAAGTCAAGAAGAAATTTGAGGAAATGAACGAGAACATGTTAGGAAAGTTTGATTTGACTGATGATAAGGATGTCGTAGCAGATTCCGTAGTTGAGGTCGAATATCTTGAAGTGGATTCTGATACATTACCTCAATACAGATTAAACTAACTGAGGTCATATTCTATAGGTAAGGTTTCAGCATTCATTAAGTCCTTGTGGGATTGTCACCTGCTTCCTTTTAGTCGTTGCGGGTTTGTAACCCGCAAGCTTCTATAAGGGGTGTGTTTAGTCCTTGCTGGTTAGCAACCCGCAAGGGTATATCAAGGATATGGGTTTATAAACCCACAACGATTAACGACCCTAAATCTTAAAACAATAAACGACTAACAAAATAAACATATTTCATGAAAAGTAAGACAACTGCAATTCTCCTGTGTCTCTTTCTGGGTTTTCTCGGGATTCACTGGTTCTATCTGAGACGCACTGGACTGGGTATTCTCTATCTTCTCACAGGCGGTCTGTTGGGAATCGGCCAACTCGTCAATCTCATTCAGCTGATCTGCATGAGCAACGAGACTTTCAATGCCAAGTACAATCAGTGATAAAGGCATTAACCACACATTTCTGAATATGGGATGGAAGCCAACACTGGCTTCTATCCTTATTTTAACTTTTCATGCGCCTAGGATTCCATGCCTTTATGCCATTAAGAGGTATAATTTCTCCGAATTGAAGAAGGGTTGAGGATTGCATCCTTTAAGGAATAAAAGAGCAATGATTTAAATATTAACGACTTAGGTATAATATAATCCATAATACATTAAAGGGAAACATTATGAGTAGAAAAAATTGTCCCTATTGTGGGGAAGAAATAGCAGCAGTAGCTAAGAAATGTCGATTCTGCGGAGAATGGCTAACCGAACCTGAACCCAAAGTGGAGGTGTTGGAAGCTACAGGGGAGTTTGCCGAGGCCGTACCGACAGTAGTGCCTGTAGAAGTGGCAACTGTCGAGGCTGCCAATCCTCCGGCAGTGGTGCCTAATAATTCTGGAGTGGCCTCGAATACAGCTGTGGCACCTACCACTAACGCAACCCCGGCAAATGGAGCGGCACCCACGGTTGTTCCCGGGGCTGCTCCAGGCCAGACCGTAATGTCGGTTGGCGGCCAGCCCATAGTACTCAACATCCAGCAAAGTCAGAATGTAGAACAAAATGTTGAGCAGACCGTGGTTGTGGCAGGCGGAGGATCCTCTGGGAGTGCGCCGAGTTGGATATTCGGTGAAGTATGGTTAGTGGCAGCCGGAATCGGTTTTGCACTGAAATCCTGGTGGTGGTTCTTCGGAGCTGGTGTGATTGGTTCCATATTACTGATGGTGCCTTTCATTGGAGCAGTGATGTGTGTGGTTTTGGGTTTGGCATGGGGTCTTTTGGCAGGAGCTCTGGGTGCTGCAATGTTCAGTAACGCCGCCGGATGGGTTATCGGTATCCTTGTGGGTATGGGTGCTATCTACGGGCACTTGGAAGCCCGCAAGCAAAATATGGATGAAATAAACGAAGACTAACTCTCTATCAGATGAATAAACGATCTTTTTACCTTGCTTTGGCTCTGATATCCCTACTGTCAGCAGCCGGGTGCTTTCTTACGTCATGTAAGGATAGCGGAGATCCGGAGACTTTGCTTGAACGCACTAAAGCAGAAATCAACGGAGAAGGCGACGATTCTGAGTTTACGGCGTTTAACGAAGACGGATTTTTCGCGGTTTGCTACAATCTGGAGGCAACTCCAGAGAATAAGGCTAAGGTTCTCTGGATTGGTAATAATGAGCAGTTGACTCAGAACTTCCATAGTAAGGTACTTAAGGAGTTGAAGAAGAACAATATACTGGATCGTATAATCAAGGAAGAGAAAAGTCTCGTAATGGCTGTGAAGGCAGGTGAAATAGTATTTCAGGTGTCCTATTCACCAGAGGAACTGGCATCCAAATTAAATAAAGGAAAATGAAAATGAAACTAATTCCTTCCGTGATTATTTGCTGCCTGCTCCAGTTGATGTTCTCCTCTTGTAGCGAGCACTCGAATCTGACGGATGCCGTGGAATCGGCATGGAGCGATATTGAGGATAAAATCGAGGAGGACGCAACTGAGAGGTGCGAATACTATGCTGCTCATCCCGAAGAGCTTTATTCCAGCAATTGTGAGACGGAGTTCATTTCCCTTACCGACAATTTTATACTCACTATCCCATTTCAAAATGAAGGATATGCCGCAGTGAGTCTCTTCTTCGGCAGCGATGCTGCTGACTTCCTCTCATTGATTGACAATACTACAAGAGGATCAAAGACAAAACAGGATGTAAAGAAGCTCATTGAGAAACATTTCAATCCCTCCTGGGCTACTCTATTTGATGCACTCATCATTCTGGATGGATCCTTCTCTTATACTTTTGAGATGGACGATTGGTTTGATAATTCCATTGATTTTGAAAGCAAGGAACTTTACCGCATTCTGAATGAAAATGGTTATTTTGAAGGTTCTTATGGCGAACCTACACCAACAGTATCCTCCGACTACAGCAGCGGAAGAAGTTTCGAGTCGAGCTATTCCTCAGATGATGATTACAGCTCGGGCTATTCCTCAGATGATGGATATGGTTCGGACTATTCCTCAGGAACACAAAGCCAAGCCCATGGCAGTCCAATAGAAATCAGCTCCCCGAACGCCTTTTCCGGGTATAACCATGAGTTTGTCGGAAAGGTGGGAGGAAAAGCAATTCACATGAATCTAAATTTGGAGGAATATGAAGGTTCAATATGGTTCAGAGAAAGTGACGAAAATGACGCTCTGGAGATAACGAGTTTTAATCCTTCGACACGTGAAATAACTATAAGACAAATCTATGGGAATAGTACATTCAAAGGCAAGCTTACTCATGATGGGATATTGACTGGAACATATATAAGGGTACAAGGTCCAGATCAGCCCTTTCGTCTTGTTGTAAATGATGCTCCTTGAAAACACGTAGCTTTAAGTTGATTCCCTATATTCATTGTCTTTCTGTCGTAGCAATACCTGAGGGGTTAGAGTTCAAAAGAAAAACTATGCATTCTTTTATAAAAGTTACAGCATGGATGACTTGGTGACATTACGGAAGAAGATTCTTGCGGACGGTCATTTACCGACTAAAGTTGCAAATCCACTACAATATTTAGTCCTTGCGGGTTTGCAACCCGCAAGTCTTTGAATAATTGTGGGATAAAAAACAACAGCGACGAAAGTTACAAATCCACAAAAATATGGAAGTCTCTAAATAGTTGTGGGTTACAAACCCACAACGACTAAAAATTCTCAATATCAATCAAAATAACAATGGACAATGGAATGAAAACCATAAATTACATCTTAATCTTCTTATTCTGCATTATATGCTTGAGTTCTTGCTCTTCTAAAGAGGAGAAAAAGATAGAATTAATTGACAAGCAGCTTCAGGCCTCACGTTTCTGGGAAACATCCTATAATTTTGATCTTTGTGATTTCAGTTTGATATGCAAGGAGTCAACCTTTTTCAAGGATGGCCAATATGTTTCCCGTCAAGGATTTTATCACCCTAACAAAGATACATTGTTATTTGTTGTAAGTATAAAAGGTACCTACAATATAGAATATAATAAAGAATATAAGGCTTTCTTTCTAAATCAAGAAATGGTTGGAAATCCCCATATTGAGAATTACAATACTCTACCTGAGTATTATAAAGCCTTTGAGACAGAGTTACTTGTCAACTATCATGGTGATGCTTATGACCAGGTAGAAGATGAAGATGATAGTACTATCTACGCTCAGGAGATTATTGAATGCACCACCAAGCATTTAATTATTAAAGATTTAACGGACAATGAGGTTTATAGATACGAACCAACCAACGAAGACTCTTTTCCTGGAACGATAAAAGCTTATGATAGAAAGGGAAGACGAATATTATAACATAATTAGTCCTTGCAGGTTTGCAACTCGCAAGTCTTTGAATAATTGTGGGATAAAAAAACAACAGCGACTAAAGTTGCAAATCCACAACAATATGCAAGTCTCTAAATAGTTGTGGGTTACAAACCCACAACGACTAAACAAGAACAACTAAAGTTTTTAGTCCTTTTAGTCCTTGCGGGTTTGCAACCCGCAAGTTTTTGAATAATTGTAGGATAAAAATACAACAATTGCAAAGTTACAAATCCACAATATTTAGTAAAGTCTCTGAATAGTTGTGGGTTACAAACCCACAACGACTAAAGCTTTAATAATAGAAATATTTGATCCAAGTATTCTTGTCTGCGAATGATTTCCATTGCAAATTATCTTGCATAATCGGCAGATATACCTGCCGATCCAGACAAATTTGCAAGAATCGGCAGGTATATCTTCCAATCCAAACAAAATTTTAGTCCATGCGGGTTTGCAACCCGCATGCTGTGTTATAATGCCGAGGGTTTTAGTCCATGCGGGTTTGCAACCCGCAAGCTGTGTTATACTGCAGAGGGTTGCAAACCCTCGGCGACTAAAACGGAACCTAAAAAACCTCGGCGACTAAAAAGCGACTAAGACTCCGTGACCAAATCGCTGCCCGGTATTTTTGTGGGGTAAGTCAACCTTTCCGCGGCCTTCGGTTGTTATGTGGGTAAACGGAGTGTTTGATTCCACTTACCTTACAAATTAATCGATAGTCTTAGGAAATATGAAAAACTTACTTTTTGCTTTGATGGCTCTGCTGGCCATCGTAGTTCTTCCCGCATGTAAGTCGGAGCGCAGTGCTGACGAGGTGGCCCAGAAGATTGAGAAGGGGGAGAAACTGGATCAGAAGGATTATGGAGTGATGCTCGATTATGTGACTCCCGCAGTGGAGGAACTGGTGAAGTTTATCGAGATGGGAGCTGATGAACATGACATAATGGCACTGAACAAACAGTATCCTCTCGCCGATAAGTTCCTGCCGTTGCTCCAGACAGAAGAACCATATTTCGACGCCGCAAATCAGGAGAAGGCACGCAAGATCTCGCAGCTCTATCTCCGGGCTTATGAGATAGCGGCCAAGAAGCAAGGTGTCGACCTATCGCAATTCAACGATGAGTTGCCCGAAGATCTACCCGGATTCAGCCAGGAAGCCAATGAGCATACTCCGGCAGACTAATTGAAGGTATTAGATGTTAGGCGTTAGATATTAGGTATTAGGTATTAGATGTTAGGCGTTAGGTATTAGGTATTAGGTATTAGATGTTAGGCGTTAGGTATTAGGGCTGCCTAAAACCTAAAACCTAAAGCCTAAAATCTAAAACCTAAAATCTACATCTTCTCCATAAGTTCAAGCAGGCGCATCTCGGCTGTATCGATGGCTTCGATCAGCTCCTGCATACGCTTTCCGGCAGCTACAATGTCGTCTGGTGTCATCTCGCCCGACGACATTCTTTTTTCCAGCTCATCTTTCTCCGCAGCCATCTGCTCGGTCTCCTTCTCAAGTTGCTCCATCTCCTTGCGCTCCTTGAAGGTGAGTTTCTGGCTCTGGCGCTTGCGGCGTTCTTCAGTGCCGGGATTATAGTTTTCCGGTTGGGAGGAGGCCGGCGTGGCATTCTCCTTCGCCTTTTCGCGAGCTTCCTTAGCTTGCTGACGCAGACAATGGCGATAGGTGGAATAATCACCCGGGAAATCCTTCACCACACCGTTTCCCTTGAACACAAAGAGATGGTCGACTATGCGGTCGAGGAAGAAACGGTCGTGGCTCACCACGATGACGCACCCCTGGAAGCGAGCAAGGTAATCCTCAAGCACAGTGAGGGTCATGATGTCGAGATCGTTGGTGGGCTCGTCGAGGATAAGGAAATTGGGCTGCCGCATCAACACAGTGGCGAGATAGAGCCGTCGGCGCTCGCCGCCGGATAGCTTCGAGATATACTTCTGCTGGGTGGCCGGGGTGAATAGGAAACGGGAGAGGAAGGCAGAGGCCGAGAGGCGTGTCTTGTCGTCGATACGCACCTCCTCCGCTATTTCGCGAACGGCATCTATCACTTTCTTCGACTCGTCGAAGCCCGTCATTCCCTCTTGCGAATAGTAGCCCCATCTCACCGTCTGACCTATGTCAAAGCGTCCGTGGTCTGGTTTTTCGAGTCCTAAGAGGAGTTTGATGAAGGTGGATTTGCCGGCTCCGTTGTCGCCTACGATCCCCACTTTCTCATAGCGTGCGAAGGTATAGTTCCAGTCGTCGAGAATCTTGATCGGGCCGAAGGCCTTGCTTACGCCTTTGGCTTCGAATATCTTCGAACCGATATAGGTGGATTTTACGTCGAGCTGCACATTTTTCTCCGAGAGATTCACGTGGGAGCGGCGTTCGAGATCATGGAAATTGTCGATACGGTATTTGGCCTTCGAGCCTCGGGCCTGCGGCTGCCGGCGCATCCATTCGAGTTCGGTGCGCAGAAGATTCTTTACGCGGGAGAGCTCGGACTCCATATTGTCCATCCGCTCCTCACGCTTACGTAGGTAATAATCGAAATTGCCATCGTAGGAGAAGAGTTGCTGGATATCGATCTCAATGATTTTGGAGCAGACCTTATCAAGGAAATAGCGGTCGTGGGTCACCATCAGCACCGTCACCCTCTGGCGCGCGAGATAATCCTCGAGCCATTCGATCATGTCGATGTCAAGGTGGTTGGTGGGCTCGTCGAGGATAAGCAGGTCGGGTTCCTCAAGGATAATTTTTGCCAAAGCCACTCTCTTTCCCTGTCCGCCGGAGAGGGTGCCCATCTTGCGGGAGAGGTCGCCGACTTTGAATTGGGTGAGCATTCCGGCCATACGTTCGTGCGCCGTCCAGTCGTCGCTGTTGCGGGGAGCAGGGGTGGCATATTCGGCCACAGTCATCTCCGGATCGAAAGGGGGTGTCTGCTCCAGATAACCGATGCGCACGCCGTCGCTGACAACGATCTGGCCGCTGTCGTAATCTTCCTTGCCGGCGATGATGTTGAGGAAGGTGGTCTTGCCGGTGCCGTTCTGGGCTACGAGGCCGATTTTGTCACCTTCATATATGCCGAGGGTGACGTCGGCGAAAAGCATACGGTCGCCGTAAGATTTGGTGAGACCGTTGATCTGGAGCAGGCTGCGCATAGTAAAAAATGAAAAAAGCGGAGGGCAGCGGAAGAACAAATGCAGGTTAGGCCCGCAAACTTCCTGCCCTCCGGATTATTTTATGATTTAATCAGGAATGCTGATGAGTCGGATCAGATGGCGGCGATCACCTCGATCTCCACGAGAGCCTGCTTGGGGAGCTCCTTCACGGCGAAGGCGCAGCGGGCGGGGAAGGTCTTGTGGAACTCTTCGCCGTAAACCTCGTTCATGGCGCCGAAGAGCGACATGTCGGCCAGGAAGCATGTGGATTTCACTACATTGTCGAGAGTGGCACCGGCCTCAGCGAGGATAGCCTTGATATTCTCGATGCTCTGGCGGGTCTGGGCCTTGATGTCGGCGGGCATTTCGCCTGTCTCGGCATTGATGGGAAGCTGACCGGATACGAAGATGAGATTGCCTGTCTGGATAGCCTGGCTGTAGGGACCGATGGCTCCCGGAGCCTTGGGCGAGTTAAGCTCTTTTTTCATGATTGATTTTATTGTTAGGGTTTAAATGATTTTCTTTGGCAGGGGAGGAGTGCCCGGGGGAGCTCCCTCAAGAGAAGAGGAGGTAGCAAGAGAGGAGAAGAGGTAGAGTGCAAAAGAGGAGAAGTGGGAGGGAGCCGAGAGAGGAGACAGAAAGAGAAAACAGGGAATTTCCCGCGCAGGAAATTCCCCGTTTCTACAGACTTTGAGCCGCGAGTGGGACTCGAACCCACGACCTTTTCGTTACGAATGAAATGCTCTACCAACTGAGCTATTGCGGCATGACTGCGTGGGAGTCGCTTCCCTTCCACACCGCAAAATTAATACTATTTTCTGACCTACGCAAATTTTTCTTTCCGCAGTCCTCAAAAATCACCATGGATTCCCTTCTGGGATTCTAACTTAGCTTTGATTACTTCTGATCCCCTTTGATGATGCGGTAGTCGTCCATGAAATTGATAAGCTGACGCACTCCTAAAATCAGACCGAGTATTGCGCCACCCACAATGGCATAGATCATATATTCTTGATTGAGGCAGCCAGCGATGAACGCTCCCACGAGCACCAGCATGAGCGGAATAAGTACCATCATGAACTGCAGATGGCGTTTGCGGCAGAATGCCGAGGCACTGACCACATCTTCTGTGGTCATAGTGGCCACATCAATCTGTTTAACACGTTTGTATAACCACCAGTCCATCACTGAAGCCAGCCCGAAATATAAAGCCATCCCTAACGGAACCCAGATACGGAAGGAGCCGTCGAAAACGCCGTTGATGGCGTAGATAGGGGAGATCAGCACGAAAATGAGGCTGATTGTGGAGAACCGGCGATAACGGAGGGCGAGGTCGTCGAGCGCCGTGCGGCGTTTGCCATTGATTGCTTCCTCCCGCATGTCGGAATAGGTTCTCTCAAGTCGGTCAAGCCGGCGGGAAGTCTCCGCCCAAGCCATCTTCATATCTTCTGTCGTCATAATCCTTTTGTTTTTAATGTTATTCTAAAATTACCGTGTCACTTGTCACTCGTCATTTGTCACTCGTACCTATTTACTTCGCCATCGCCTTCATCTTCTCGCGGATGCGGTGCAGGCGGACGCCGACGTTGCTTTTGGAGATACCGGTCACTTCGGCTATCTCGTCGTAACTCCTGTCATCGAGCCACATCATGATGATTCCTCTTTCGAGCAACGGCAGACGCGACAGCAGCTCATGAAGCAGAACCTCATTGTCACTGACTTCTTCCATGGTCTCAGTCTTCCCATAGGCAGCTTCGAGCTGCTCCGTCTTCACCTTATTCTTCTGCGAACGGAAAGTGGCGATGCAGGTGTTGATGACTACGCGGTAGATCCAGGTGGTAAGACTGCTATCTTCGCGGAAGCTTGACAGTCCGCGCCATATATTGATGAGGCAATCCTGCCGCAAGTCGTCGAGCGAATACTTATCATTAGCGTAATTGAAGCAGATCCGGGTGATCACAGACTCATAGCGGGTAGCAATCTCAAAAAAACGCCTTTCCGCCTCGAGATCCCTTCCTAAGCCTGAGGCTGCAACAATGTCCATTAGAATCATCATAAAGTCTCAATCATTTGTTTCTGTCTTATTAGACGAAGACATCCCCCTCAAATATTACATTAAGCAAAAAAAATAAGGGCCGCGCCTTGCCGCGACCCTCCAATTCCTATAGCCTAAACCCTAAATCTAAACCCTAAAGCCTAACAAACTTCAGCCCCAACTCAAACCGGTTGGTCTTCTCGAGGTAGGCGGGTATCTGCTGGAGTACCTGCATCAGTTGCGGAAGCTTTTGGGCAAGCTCGGGATATTTGCTTATCTCTGCCATGAGCAGCTGCTGCACTGTGGAGTCGCTGAGTATCACCTTGAATATGGCCTGCACCAGCGGAGCGGCGGTGGTCTGGTCGAAGAATACCGCCAGTGTATCGTCCTGCACCCGGTAGGCCATCGGCAGCCCCGCTGCCATCATCGGGGAGAGTTCAGCAGTCAGCTGCTTGATCAGCGGCATAAGGGCCTCCACATTGCTGTCTTGCGGAAGCTTTACGTCGTTGAGCACCCCGCTTGTCATAGCCAATCCGGCCACAGAGAGAGGATTCACATAGAGTTTCAGATACTGCGGAGCCGCAATGCTATACTGGAGTGTCGTAGGGTTGAGCGAAGCTAAATGCGTGGCTCCTCCCACGGAACTCATGTAGTTGACCCAGATATTGCCGTTGGGAAGGAATTTCACCGACTGCACCAATTGACCGATCAACTGAGCCACAGAACTGTAGGCTGTGTCATGATATACCGGTATGCAAGGCACCGTCACCGCCAATGTCAGCAATTCAGTCAGAGGAATGTCAATACCTTCGATGGGATCCACATCCCATTCTACCTGAAAGGGCATCGACTTATACCCCCATCCTTCATCGGCCTTCTCGAGCGGAGCAAGTTTCCAGGCCGATGTGTTAAGAGCCTCCGCCAATTCGTTGAGCTTCACGTCCGCGATCTCCATCACCAATGAGTCGGCATAGATGCGTCCGGAGAAAGAGTAGGAGGCGGGTCCTGTTGCAGACTTGCCCGCAAAACTCCGGAACCCATTGCCGGCGGTCAGTTCCACAGGTATCTGCGTGGTGACTTCTCCCGGGATAACTCCCGGTGCCGGGATCTTTCCTTCAAATCCCTTAATGTCGAGTTGCGAAAGGTCAAACTCACTGAAGAGGGTCAGAGTGGCCTTACCGTCGGCAGTGGGAGTGACAGTGACCGACTTTCCAGGCATATCATACCCATCATAAGAAAGGTGTAGCGCGTCGGCACCCGTAAAAGTCTTCTCCTCAAGTGCAGGGAGCGGAAGGTCCTTATCATCGCTGCAAGAGGAGAGAGCCGGAAGCAGCATCGCGGTCGCCAGGAGGCCATAAGCGCATGAATACTTATGGACAGTCACCTTATGACACGTGTTTTTCCGGGAATGGCGAGATTCAAAAAGCTTCATAATCTGAAAAGCCTTACTGTTAGAAGTTATAATCCACACAGGCGCGAGCCTCCTTCCAGGGACCGACGATGGCGGCAGCCGCCACATGGGCCGGATGCTTGGCATACGTCTCCACATCGGCCATACTGTCAACGACGGCTGTGAGCACCACATCCCACGTCTCGGCAGGATTCTCATTCACGGCACTCTCAATGCTGCGGAGCACATCAATCTGCTCGGGGAGTGCGTTGATGGCGGCGGCAAATTCCTTCGCCACCCGCAGACGCTCCTCCGCAGTGCCCTTGAGCTTGAACATCACTATATGCTTTACCATGCTTTTTCTTTTCTTGGGTTATCTTTCCCTTTTTCTATAAATTATGCCTGTTCGCCATAGAGACGAGCGCGGGCAGCGGCCACCTTCTCATCGACGATATAATCGTCATAATCCATCATCTTGTCGATGATGCCGTTGGGCGTCAGCTCGATGATACGGTTGCAGACTGTCTGGATGAACTCATGGTCATGGCTCGACATGAGGATGACACCCTTGAAATTCTGAAGCGTATTGTTGAAGGCCTGGATCGACTCGAGGTCAAGATGGTTGGTGGGAGAGTCAAGTACAAGCGTATTGGCGTCAGTCAGCATCATGCGGGCAATCATGCAACGTATCTTCTCACCTCCGGAGAGCACACTCGCCTTCTTCAGCACCTCCTCACCGCTGAAGAGCATCTTGCCGAGGAAGCCCTTAAGATAGATCTCGGAAGAATCCTTTGAATACTGACATAGCCAGTCTACGAGATTGAGGTCGGTCTCGAAGAATGAGCTGTTGTCGAGCGGCAGATAGGCAGTAGTGATGGTCTGACCCCAGTCGTACTCTCCGGCGTCAGCCTTGCGGTTGCCGTTGATGATCTCGAAGAGGGCTGTCATAGCGCGGGGGTCGCGGCTAAGGAAAGCTACCTTGTCGCCCTTCTCGATCTGGAAGTTGACATCGTCGAAGAGCACCTCTCCATCTATTGTAGCCTTAAGTCCCTTCACCTCCAGGATCTTGTTGCCCACCTCCCGGTTGGGAGTGAAGATGATACCCGGATAACGGCGTGAAGAGGGTTGAATCTCCTCCACATTGAGTTTCTCGAGCATTTTCTTGCGGCTGGTGGTCTGTTTGCTCTTTGCCACATTGGCAGA
>CAZPQD010000075.1:0-14826 GCA_964588625.1 uncultured Sangeribacter sp.
GCTCCATCCAGTCCATGGTGGCGGCGCCGTCATGCACCTCACCGATCTTGTGGGTAAGACCGGTATAGAAGAGGATACGCTCGGATGTGGTGGTTTTGCCGGCATCGATGTGGGCCATGATGCCGATGTTGCGTGTGTATTTAAGATCGTTGTGCTTAGACATGATGAATCAAATGCCAGGATTAAAATCTGAAGTGAGCGAAAGCACGGTTGGCCTCGGCCATGCGGTGCATATCTTCCTTTCTCTTGAAGGCGCCGCCCTGATCGTTGTATGCGTCTACGATCTCAGCTGCAAGCTTGTCGGCCATTGTCTTGCCGCCGCGCTTGCGGGCGAAGATGATGAGGTTCTTCATAGAGATGCTTTCCTTGCGGTCAGCGCGGATTTCGGTAGGAACCTGGAAAGTGGCGCCACCTACGCGGCGGGACTTAACCTCCACCTGAGGAGTCACGTTCTCGAGAGCCTTTTTCCAGATTTCGAGGGCGCTCTTCTCCTCGTTGGGCATCTTGGCCTTCACGGTCTCCAATGCCGAATAGAATATGGTGTAAGCCGTATTCTTCTTGCCGTCATACATCAGGTGGTTGACGAACTTGGTTACTTTTACCTCGTGAAAAACAGGATCGGGAAGAATGACCCTTTTCTTAGGCTTTGCTTTTCTCATTGTTGTGTTCTTAGTGTTTTTGTTTCTGGCTGCTTCACTGACCCCCGGGATACTGCGGCCCGGACATTGCGCCCGCTGTCCTTTCCCTGAAGCTCCCCTCTTGAGGGGGCTTTCTCATTCCGTAACCCTTACGCGCCGCTTTGGCGCCTCATGCCCGTCACGCGGGCTTTTCCGGAGCGGACAGACGAAGCTGACTTAAAAAAGTGCCACCTGTCTGTGTCGGCGATGTATCGTTTAAAAAGGGGGTTGGCGATTTCTTCAACTTCCCCGCTCTCTTGCGGGAGTTTACTCAACCGGGTAGCCGTCCAAAGAATCAAAAACGGGGTTTGGTTTGTGTTTTGATAAATTTGGATGTCAAGAAATCTGATTACTTCTTGGCAGCTTTGGGACGCTTTGCTCCATACTTGGAACGGCGCTGCGTGCGGCCCTGTACGCCGGCGGTATCGAGAGTACCGCGTACGATGTGATAGCGCACACCGGGAAGGTCCTTCACACGACCGCCACGCACCATCACGATGGAGTGCTCCTGCAGGTTGTGACCCTCTCCGGGGATGTAGGAGTTGACCTCCTTGCCATTGGTGAGGCGCACACGTGCAACCTTTCTCATAGCCGAGTTAGGCTTTTTAGGAGTCGTAGTGTAGACACGTACGCACACTCCGCGACGCTGAGGACAGGAATCCAACGCAGGGGATTTGCTCTTGTCCTTGAGTACCACTCGCCCTTTTCTAACTAATTGCTGAATAGTAGGCATTCTTTGTCTCTGTTTTAATATTTTGTTGTTTAACTCTTTCAGTCAGTCCGGCCTGTAACAGCCTTCATACACTTTCAAGACCCTATTCCACACCCCTCTCATTACGCCTCAACCTTCTGATTACCAGAAGATTGACCGTCCGAATGGGCACAAATATGGCCTAAAAGCACTGCAAAGTTAGTAAAAATAAGCCGATTGCGCAATAGCAACCGACTTATTTTTACCGCTTTTTTGTTTCTTTTTTATTTTTTCATACTTATCCATCCCGTATCCCTATCCCTTGATGGATGCGGCCACGTCGAAGATGGCCTCGAATATCTTCCGCTCTACATCGGAGTAGACGAGCCCCCGGCGCGACATCATCCTCTCGGCAATGACGCCGAACTTATCGAGGGCCACGTCGGTGAACCCGCCTCCGGGACTCCCCTCGCTGAAACTCGGTATGAACGCGCGCGGGAAACCTGCTCCATGTATATTGCATCCTACGCCTACGACTGTGGCCGTATTGAACATACAGTTGATGCCGGCCTTGGAATGGTCGCCCATGATTAGCCCGCAGAATTGCAGGTCTGTACGCATGAAGGAGCGTGTGGCGTAATTCCATATCCTTATCTTGGAGTAGTCGTTCTTGAGGTTGGAGGCGTTGGTGCCGGCCCCGATGTTGCACCACTCCCCTATCACGGCATTTCCGAGATACCCCTCGTGGGCCTTGTTGGAATATCCGAAGAGCACCACATTATCAACCTCCCCGCCTATCTTGCAATAGGGGCCGAGGGTGGTTCCGCCGTAGACTTTCGCTCCCATGCGGATGCAGGCCTTCCGGCAGAGAGCTATGGGGCCGCGAAGGGCCGCTCCCTCCATTATGGAGGCATCCTTGCCGACATACACGGGACCTGTCTTCAGATTTATGACCGCTCCCTCCACATCGGCTCCCTCCTCAAGGAATATCCTCTGTCTGCCTTCGGCGTCATACAGTTCGCCGATGACGGTATTGGTGTCTGACAGTGGCATCGACACCCTACCCTCCGTCAGCAGGCGGAAGTCATCCTCGATGGCCTTTGCATTAGCAAGGAAGATATCGAAGACATAAGTGAGGAGTGAGGTTCCGACGGGAGCCTCCACGGTATCTTGGAAATTTCCGGCGTCAAGGTCTTCAGTAGTGCCTCTGAAGGCAAGCACCTGAACGCCCCTCATCATCGCCTGCCCCGGGGTCAAGGCAAGCGCCGCGCTTACGAAGTCAGGATCGGGCACAACGTTGCCGGCCACGTGGAGCGCGCCGGCATCAGCCGTGCGTCCGTCGTGGAATTTGGGATTGAGATATTCGGCGGTGCACTGCGTAATTTCGGCATCCGGGCAGTATTTCTGCCATTTCTCGCGTATCGTCATTATACCCACGCGGAAGTCCGAGACCGGACGTGTGAAAGAAAGGGGGAGCAGATTCTCGTGTACTATCTGCGTGTCGAAAAGCACTATATGCATAGGATGTGGAATTTTCATGGATGAATCCCGCCACATATGGAGGTGGCGAGTCATAGACAGGCTGCAAAAATAAGAATTTTTGAGCAATCCAAGCCTATTTTCCGAAAAAAATTGACAGTAAGCACAAAAAAGGGGCAATAAAAAAACAAAGCCACCGAAGTTTTCACAAACTCCTGCGGCCTCCGTGATCTTTTAGATTTCCGTCTACTTTCACAAGCTGACCTTGTCCTACTCAACCACTAACTTACAAATTGTATATCACTATTAATATAAGTTTTGACATAATAAATACCTCTTGTAATTTAACCTATGAACGACGCAGTGTCTGCTGCGCCGCAGCTCAAAACATTGCAACCGCCATATACATATGGCAAGGCGGATGCTTCTCAAGAAGAACAATGCAAAGTTAAAAACAAATTTTTAAATCTCCAAATCTTTCCGTGATTTTTGGCTGTGAAAATAATATTTATTAATTTTGAGCAAAATTAGGCAGCGCGTCAGCAGGAGCCCCCTTTCCTCCGCGAAATCAGGGCTTCCTTCATGGGCAAGCGGGCTGAACGACACCACTTTAATAAGATCATTCCTTAATATAATATCATATCCTTAAAAAATATCATATCCTCCAATGGAAAAGAAAAACAAAGAATACCTTGCCCGCCTGCGCAAGGCCATGGCCGACCACGGCATCGATGCCTGTGTCATCTCCGGCACAGACCCTCATCAGAGTGAACTCCCGCCCCACCACTGGCGCGGACGCGAATGGCTCACCGGTTTCGAAAGCGGCAACGGCACCAACGGCACTGCCGTGGTCACCGCCGACGAAGCACTCTGCTGGACTGACTCCCGCTATTTCCTTCAGGCTGAGGAGCAGCTCAAGGGGACGGGCTTCAGCATGATGAAGGAGGATGGCCCGGAGGCCGTCGACCTCATCGACTGGCTCACTGAGCACACACAGAAGGGACAGACCGTTGGCATAGACGGCATGACCTTCAGCATCTCCTACGCTCAGCGCATGGAGCAGGAACTGGGCGACAATGGTGTGAAACTCAACACTGACTTCCCTCAGTTTGACTATATCTATCCCGACCGCCCGGAGCGTCCGAAGAATAAGCTCTTCATCCACGACGAATCGATCGTAGGCGAGACTGTGGAAAGCAAGATCGGACGTGTCATGGCTGAGGTGAAGGCTGAACTTGCCAACGCCATCTTCATGTCGGCCCTCGACGACATCGCCTGGACCACCAACCTGCGTGCCGCCGGCGACATCAATTTCTCCCCCATGTATGTGGCCTTCCTTTATTTAGGTGCCGACCGCCGCGTGCTCTTCGTCGACAAGGAGAAGCTCACTCCCGAAGTTGAGGCTCACCTTAAGAAATATAATATAGAGGTGCAGCCCTACGACGACGCCGTGAAATTTGTGGCCACCCTCCCGAAGGAGACACGCCTTCTGATCGATCCGGAGAAGACTGCCCGCGGACTCTATGACCATATTGATTGCACCACTGTATTCGGAGGAGCAGGCGTAGCCCGCCTAAAGAGCATCAAGAACGACACCATGATCGCCAACCTCGAGAAAGCCATGGAGAAGGATGGAGTGGCCCTGACCCGCTTCTTCATGATGGTGGAACGCGAATATCCGGAAGGAAAACTCACCGAGATGGAACTCGGACGCCGCCTGCGTGCCCTGCGTCTTGCCGACCCCACATGCGTCGACGAGAGTTTCTCCCCCATCCTGGGATGGAACGGCCATGGAGCCATCGTTCACTATGAAGCCACTGAGGAGACTGACGTGGCCATCGTCGGCGACGGTCTGCTGCTCGTCGACAGCGGCGGCCAGTACACCTGCGGCACCACCGACATCACCCGCACCGTGGCACTCGGCACTCCCTCAAAAGATCAGATCCATGATTTCACCCTCGTCATCAAGGGACACATCGCCCTGGCACGCGCCATCTTCCCCGAAGGCACCCGCGGAGCACAGCTCGACGTGCTCGCACGTCAGTTCCTCTGGGCAGAGGGTAAGGCTTACTACCACGGCACAGGCCACGGCGTAGGTTTCTTCATCAACTGCCATGAGGGTCCGCAGAACATCCGTCTCAACGAGAACCCCACCCCGCTGCAGCCCGGCATGATCACCAGCAACGAACCCGGCATCTATCTCGCCGACCGCTACGGCATCCGCAGCGAGAACCTCATCGTGACTGTCCCGGCCATGAAGACAGAGTTCGGACAGTTCTACCGCTTCGAGACAATGACCCTCTTCCCCTTCGACCTCCGACTGATGGAGACCTCCATCATGACCGATGAGGAAATCGACTGGATCAACGCTTATCACAAGAAAGTGCGCGAACGCCTCACCCCCTTCCTTCAGCCTGAAGAGGCTGCCTGGATGGCCGAGAAGACCCGCGAACTCAAGAGATAATCCCAAAAACAGAGATTCCAAACTATGGCAACCATAGAATCAGTAAGGGGCTTCACACCCCGCATCGGCAAGGATTGCTTCCTGGCCTCCACAGCCGTCGTCGTCGGCGACGTCATAATGGGCAACGAGTGCAGCATCTGGTACAACACGGTGCTGCGTGGCGACGTCAATTCCATCCGCATCGGCGACCGCGTCAACATCCAGGATGGCAGCGTGCTCCATACCCTCTACCAGAAATCCACAATCGAGATCGGCAACGATGTCTCCATCGGCCACAACGTCGTGATCCACGGCGCCAAGATCCGCGATTATGCCCTCATCGGCATGGGAGCTATCGTCATGGATGACGCCGAAGTGGGGGAAGGCGCACTCGTCGCCGCCGGCTCCGTAGTGCTCAGCCGCACCAAGATTGGCGCACATGAACTCTGGGCCGGATGCCCTGCCAAATTCGTCAAGATGGTGGAGCCGGAGAAGGCAAAGGAGATGAATGTCAAGATAGCCCACAACTATCTAATGTACTCTCGCTGGTACGGCGAACCGGAAGCCGGGGCCGTAGACCCCATAATCAGCGAGGAATAAGGCCTTCATCAATGGCTGCAACACCATCCTGCGACACATTTTTGAGAAGATAAAACGTAGGTTTTGTAAAAAAAGCGTCACACAGACGCAAATTTTCCTCAAAAATTTTGTCATAAAAACAATATTGTCTAATTTTGCGACGCAATTACCCCGCGCGGACTGCCCGCGCGGGGTAAGCCGACGAATAATCCCGCCCCGCGGTCTCGTCGCAACCAAGCAAATAAAAACAAAAAAAATAAAGACCAAAGAAACATGATCATCGTACAAGTAAAAGAAGGCGAGAACATCGAGAAAGCCCTCAAGAAATTCAAACGTAAATTCGAAAGAACCGGCATCGTGAAGGAACTCCGCAGACGCCAGGCCTTCGAGAAGCCCTCTGTCACCAACCGCAAGAAAATGATCAAGGCTGTCTACGTTCAGCAGCTCCGTCAGGCAGAGCAGTAAGAATTTCCGGGTAAACGTCGGCTTTTACGTTGGAACGTTGCCTAAAGATACTGTATGCGGGCGACACCGAATTTTTCCACGGTGTCGCCCCTGTCTTTTCCTTATCTTATTCTCCATGTTCCTTCCCATTGCCTCCTCTTTTCTTTACAGACACTTCTGCACGCCAATGGAGCAACTTCCCGTAAGGAGCATCAGGGCTTTCGAGGCTTATCTGCTGCTCGAACTCAACAGAAGCCGGCTGACGGCCGAAGCCTATTGCCGCGACCTGCGGCAGTTTGCCGAATGGATTTCCGCCGATCCTGAAGCGGGATTCGCACCGGGAAGCGTAACCGCCACCGACATCCGTGCGTGGCTTACTGCCCTTGCGCGCAAAGGAGACACTCCCCGCTCGCTGCGGCGCAAGACCCAGAGCCTGCGTGCCTATTGGCGTTACCTGATGAAGCGCGGTGAGGCTTCGGAAAATCCGGCGGCCGATGTGGCCTTGGCAAAGACCGACAAACCCCTTCCGGAGTTTGCCCGGCCTGAAGAGATCGAACCGATGCTCACACCCCCGGGGAGCAATGAAAAGGAACTCCCCATGCTGAAAATGGCAAGGGTAATAATGCTGCTGCTATATACCACCGGTATCCGGCAGGCTGAACTGCTCGCCCTGACCGACACCGACCTCCGGGTCACTGCCTGCGAGGCTGTCATCACCGGCAAACGGAACAAGCAACGGGTTGTACCCATCGCCCCAGACCTCATGGAGGAAATCAAGGATTGGCAATCTGTACGCAACCAGCATTTTCCCGAGCTCTCCTCCCCGCGTCCGCTCTTCGTGGGACCTTCCGGCTCGCGCCTCTCCAAATCCACTCTCTACAGGATAGTGCGCGCCCATCTCTCCTCTACTTCCGCCACTCACAAAGGGGCGCACACACTGCGCCATACTTTCGCCACGGCCATGCTCAACGGAGGGGCCGCCCTCGACACTGTGAAGGAGTTTCTCGGGCATGAATCCCTTGCCACCACTCAGATCTACACCCACCTCTCCTACTCCCAGCTGCTTCAGGATTACAGGAAAGCCCATCCTCGGGAAATTGCCTCCTGTGCCGACACGCAGGCTGCCACACCGGAGGAAGCATCGGATGGAGAAGCTCTCCATTAGAGTCCGCACCCACAAAAAAACGGATGAGACAGTAAGCAAAAGAGCCTGAAGATTTGTTAAGCCTATGTAAACCCTCTAACACGAAACAACATGGACATCAATATCAAAGCAATCCACTTCGACATCACCGAGAAACTGACTGCCTTCGTAGAGAAGAAAATCGAAAAACTCGCACGCCGCTATGAGGCCATCACAGGCGTGGAGGTGAATCTCCGCGTGGTGAAGCCCGAGACTGCGATGAACAAGGAGGCCGGTATCCAGCTTCAGGTGCCCGGCAACGAACTGTTTGCCTCGAAGACAGCCGACACTTTCGAGGAGGCTGTAGACCTCTGCCTCGACGCCCTCGAAAAGCAGCTTGAAAAGAACAAGGATAAGAAATAAGAACCGATGAGTCCGCTTGACAAAGTCAAGATCTACGAATTCTCGAAAGTATGCGATCCGCGTGGCAACCTTTCCTTCATAGAGGAAGGTTGCCATGTGCCGTTTCCCATACGCCGCGTCTTCTATATTTACGATGTGCCAGGAGGAGAGACACGCGGAGGCCACGCCCACAAGACCAACTCCACGGTGCTGATAGCCGTCAGCGGTTCGTTCGACCTTCATCTCACCGACGGACGCGAAGAAATGAAGATCACCCTCAACCGCTCCAACAAGGGTGTGCTCATCCCTCCCGGGGTCTGGGATTCGATGCATAATTTCACCACCGGGACAGTATGCCTCGCCCTCTGTTCCCATCATTATGAGGAGGAGGATTATATCCGCGATCTGGAGGAATATCTGGAATATGTCAAGACTCTCTGATGAAGATTGATTTTCTGAATCTCAAGGAAAGCAACAGTGAGGTGCAGGCTGCCTTATGCGAGGCGGCCATTGGCGTCATAGAGTCAGGCCAATACCTGCGCGGCGAGCAGACCCGTCTTTTCGAGCAGGAATTGGCCGAAACTTTGGGAGGGGCAGTGCAGGTGATAGGTTGCAGTAACGGTCTGGATGCCATCCGCCTTATCCTGCGTGGATACATCGACCTCGGCAGGCTCCGCCCCGGAGATGAGGTTATAGTGCCGGCCAACACTTACATTGCATCGGTGCTTCCCGTTACGGAGTTCGGGCTTGTGCCTGTGCTCTGCGAACCGGATTCCTCCACCATGAATCTTGACTTCCAATCCGCACGCCGTCTCATTTCAGGCCGGACAAAAGCTGTCATGCTGGTGCATCTCTACGGCACACCCTGCTGGGATGCTGATTTTGCCAGAGAATGCCGCGAAAGAGGGATACTTATAATTGAAGACAATGCCCAGGCCATCGGAGCCGCTGCCTCCGAGCCAGGACTCAACGGCACTCCCCTGACCGGAGCCCTCGCAGACGCGGCAGCCTTCAGTTTCTATCCCACAAAAAATATCGGTGCCTTAGGCGACGCAGGCGCCGTAGCCACCCCCGATCCGGAACTCGCAGCACGCGTCCGTGCACTCGCCAACTACGGAAGCGACACCCGCTACCATAACATCACGTGCGGATTCAACTGCCGCATCGACGAGATACAGGCAGCGATGGTGCGTGTGCAGCTTGCCCGACTGCCGGAAATCACTGAGCGGCGTCAGACTACGGCCAAACTTTATGACTCCCTCATTAAGAGCCCTGACGTTATCCTGCCTGAAATCGTGACTTCCGGCCGGCAGGTGTGGCATCAATACGTGGTGCGCACTCCTTTCCGCGACTCCTTCCGAAGCAGACTTGCCGACGCCGGCATCGCCACGGATGTGCATTACGCCGTTCCTCCCCACCTTCAACCCTGTTATGAAGGGAAACTCGGTGGGCCGTATCCCGTCACGGAAGAACTGGCCTCAACTGTCGTCAGTCTGCCGATAGCCGGGATGGATGAGGAAAAGGCCAGTTATGTGGCCGATGTCATCAACCGGATGTGAGAATACCGACCGGCAGCATTCCACCCCTTTTTACCTCCTTATCTGCAAAATACAATCATCTTCCCCTTGATATGACACTCAACAACAGAGATACTGACGATTCACTTGCCGGACGCCGATTCCGCACCGTGGCCCTTTGGGTCGTGGCTGCCGTCATCGTGCTTGGAGGCGTCAGCATGCTTCCTATGATGATTGGCGGTGCCGACCGCGAGGTCCTGATCCGCATCCCCGAAAATGCCACCGAAACCAACCTTGCCGACTCACTCACCCGATACCTGGGTGAAGACTATTCAAAGAAAGTGATGAAACTCGTGCGCATGCGCAAGATCAATCTTGCGGAGCGTCATGGCGCATATCTCATACCGAAGGGCACCAGCCCCTTCCGGGCCATGCGAAAACTCGGACGCGGTGTGCAGCAACCTATCCGCCTTACCATCAATGGCTTCCGCACTCTTGACACTATGGGGGAGCGTATCGCAGCCCGTCTGGATTGCAGCAAGGAAGCACTCCTGAAGGCCTTCACCGATAAAAAGAACCTTGAGCCTTACGGACTCACGCCGGCACAAGCCCCGGCACTCTTTCTTGACGACACTTATGAAGTGTACTGGACCACCACGCCCGAGGAACTCATGAAGAAGATCGGCGACAACTATCTTCATGTCTGGAATGAGGAGCGCCGCAAGAAAGCGGAGGCTCTCGGGCTGACACCGGCTGAAGTGGCCACCATAGCATCCATCACTGATGAAGAGACCACAAAAAAAGAGGAAAAAGGACGTATCGGCCGTCTTTACATCAACCGTCTTAAGGAGGGAATGCGCCTGCAGGCTGATCCGACTGTGCGGTTTGCCGTAGGCGACTTCACCATAAAGCGTGTGCGCGGGGAGCATCTTAATGTTGAATCCCCCTACAACACCTACCGCCACGAGGGACTTCCCCCGGGCCCCATACGCACAACAAGCGTGGAGACCATCGACCTTATCCTCGACAGTCAACCCTCCGACGACCTTTACATGTGTGCCCGTGAGGATTTCTCGGGCTATCATAACTTCGCCACCACCTACGGCGAACATATGCAGAATGCATTGCGCTATCAGCATGCCCTTGACTCACGGGGGATAAACTAAAGAATAAGGCAAATATGATGAACGTTTTCGACAAGAATCATATCTTCCTCAGATTATGCCTGTTGGCGGCAGTTTTACTGCTCGTCCCTTCCTTCGTGTCCGGCGCTGATTCAGTTCCTGATTCAATCCCTGTGCCTTCAGGAAGCGACACCATTCCATCCGCCCCGCGCAACAACCGACGGGTCATCATCAACCGTCCCGGCTTTGTCGGGGATGGATTTCCCAAGCCTAAGGCTGAGCCGAAGGTGGAGGTCAAGCCAGCCAATGAAGAAGACACCAACCGCAACTGGTGGCACCTGCTGAAAGAGGGACGTCTGCAGATGAACGACACGACAGTGGAATGGCCCGGATTCCTTGGTTTCTGTGTCAAGGTCTACAACTGGGGCGACCGCACATTCAACTCATATGATGAAGATTACGTAGAGGGCACCGGCACCCGCTGGAAAGTCAGGCTGACGAGCGAGAACTGGGTGGACACCCACGCCTTCGACTTTCGCCGCAAACAGTCGATGCGCTTCATGAGCAACGTGACGAGCACCCTCGGCGGCTATCTCCAATATATGGCAGTAAGCGTCGGTTATTCGCTCGATATGACCAACATCATTGGCAACGCCCCCACCAACCACAAGAAGATGGGATTCGGCTTTACCTGCGCACGCTTCAGCGCCGAATTCTACTGGCAGCAGAACACCGGCGGCAGCTACCTCCACAAAATGACAGGCTACAAGAACAACACCCTCTTCAAGGAAGCCTTCCCCGGACTCTCCTTCTCCACGGCCGGCATCGAAGCCTACTACTTCTTCAACAACCGTCGCTACAGCCAGGGAGCGGCCTACAATTTCTCCAAGATTCAGAAGAAGAGCCAGGGATCAGCCATAGTGGGATTTGCCTTCACAAGCGTGAAGAACGTGCTTGACTTCGGCACATTGCCCGACAATCTTCGACCCTACTTCAACCTCACCCACGAACACTTCACCTTCCACTACAAGAACTACTGCATCATAGGCGGCTACGGCCATAACTTCGTGGCGGGAAAACATTGCCTCTTCAACGTCACGGTCATGCCCCGCATCGGCATGGCCCGATGCTACGAAGACTCCTTCTACTCCAAAGGCACCATGCTCTCGTTAGGGGTCAACGGCAAAGCCTCCTTCACCTACAACATGGGCAACTACTTCCTCTGCCTCTCCGCCAACATCGACGGCAACTGGTACAACTCCGGCGGCTACTCCCTCTTCAGCTCCGTCGAGACCGGCGCCCTCAGCATCGGCAAACGATTTTGATTAGGCGTTAGGTGTTAGGTGTTAGGTTTTAGGCGTTAGGTTTTAGGTGGGAGGTTGTAGGCGTTAGATTTTAGGCGTTAGGTTTCAGGTGCCGTCTCAGCCCGGGAGGAGCGGTCTCCCGGCCGCTTCATCATCAGCAATAAATCTCGTCTAAACCAGCGACTTAGCAGCCCCGGAGGGGCTAAACTTCCGTTAACCCGGGGCATCGCCCCGGGCCAGAAAGATGTATATAAACCCCCTCGCCATGCTTGCGCGGTGCGCAAGCATGGCGAGGGTAATTTTTACCATTGATTCCCGACCACGGACTTCGTCCGCGGTTTACCGAAGTCACGTCCCTCCGGGACTTCTACCCAGTCCAGGCGGAGCGGTCTCCCGGTCCTAGACGGCTTTTTTCCTACGGTGAATTATATCACTCAACCTTCCACCAACCGACTGCCCCCTTCGCGTGCGTGTGCGCGTTAGGGTAGGCAGCAGATAATAACTTATAATTATATTCCCATTAACATTTACATTACCATTACCATTATCGTTTACATTATCATTTAGGCAATGGGGTGGATATGGTTGTATGAGTTTTACATAGATTTGTATGCGATCTGAGAGTGCGCAATTCCAATTATGGTGGGACGGACATGGCACGCCATGTCCCTACGGGGTACGACTCTTAAAGAGGTCGGGAGACTGCTCCTCCCGGTCTGCGCGGCACCTGAGGTTTTCAGGCGGCGGCTTCGGCGGGCTTGCGGGTGGAGGCTGCTTCGGTGGAGACGGCCTTGAGGACTCGGCTGTTATCGTATTCGGAGACGGCGGGATGGGGCTGGATGAGACGAGCGTAGAGGGGGCGCTCGAGGGTCAGGTCGTCGAGGTTTCTTACGCGGCTGAGGGCTACGTAGAGCTGGCCGGTCATGAAGTAGTTGGTGAAGCTGAGGTGGGCTTTCTTCAGGGTGAGTCCCATGCTTTTGTGGATGGTGATGGCCCAGCCGAGGCGGAGGGGGAACTGGGAGAAGGTGCCTCTCTCTACTTTCTCTATCACGCCGATCATCTTGCCGGTGGGTACGCCGTCTTTGATCTCGGCCACTTTCTTGTATTCAAAGTCATACTGTGTCCACTGGTGGCGCATCACGTTTACGTGATCGCCGTTTTCTTTGCGCACTGTGATGATGTCGTCGCTAAGGGCGGTGACGGTGCCTACCTCGCCGTTTCTCCAGTTGTCGTCTATGCTGCTGCCGTTGCTGCAGAACATGACCTGGGCTCCCACTTTGAGCTTCAACTCGATGTCTACGGGGGCGGCGGAGCGGGTGAAGTTGCCGGTGATGGAGGCGTTATAGCTTACGATGGGTTTGTTGATGGCGTCGAGACGACGGTGGTTGGTTTCTGTGGCGGTGCGGTTGTCGGGAGTGAGCACCACAGTCTCTGCCTCGGCTTCGGCCACTCGGCGGTTGAGGAGACCGAGACGCCCGTAGTTGGCCTTACCTGTTCTGATGTCGTTGAGGATGGTGCGGAAAAGGTCGTTGCGCTGACGGAAGTTCTTATCGAGTTTCACGGAATAGAGGGGCGCATTCTCAAAGACATGGGCCTTGAAGAAAAAGGGAGTGGCGGTCTTGTATTCCTGGGCGAAGAAGTTCTTCATCTGTGATGTGCTGACGATAGGGGGAAGTTGGAGGAGATCGCCGCAGAAGATGATCTGCTTGCCGCCGAATGGCATCTTGTTTCCCATGACTTTACGCAGGATATGGTCGATGGCGTCGACGGTGTCGCATCGGAGCATGGATACTTCGTCGATGATGATAGTCTCTACGGCTTCGATGGCTTTGATTTTCCTGTCGGTCAGTGGGATTTTGGCGTTGACGGTCCAGGGGATGAAGGGGAGGCAGAAGAAGCTGTGTACGGTGACTCCGCCGACGTTAAGGGCTGAGGCGGCAGTGGTGGAGAGAACGACGCACTTCTCACCAAGCTTGCGGGCTATCTTGCGGATTAGGGTGCTTTTGCCGGTGCCGGCAGCGCCGCTGAGCAGGAATGTCTTGCCAGCGTAGGCTATTTCCTCAGCTTTGAGGATGGCGGAGGTTGAGACTGCGAGGGTGGTGGCGGGAGTGGAAGTGCGAACGGTCTTCATAACGGGTGGAGTTTGAGGGGTGGAACTTTGGTTGATGAATGCGTTGATGTTTTGTTTTGGCGGTGGTCGGAGGCGGCGAAAAGGGTGGGTTTGTCGCTTTCGACGGTGCAAAAATAATATGGTGGGGCCCCGTCGACCCTTTTTTCGCAATGTTTCAATCTGTGTGTGGGGTTATGGGGGTTGACGCGGGTGCAATATTGCAAGGGGAATTTTTGCAGTCATTGGGACGGTTTTGACGCGAGTCGGGAGACCGCGCCTCCCAGGCTGGGACGATGTCCCGGAGGGACTTGACTTCGGTTAACCGCGGACGAAGTCCGTGGCTGGGAATCAATGTAAAAAGTTACCCTCGCCATGCTGCGCGTTGCGCAAGCATGGCGAGGGTTTTTATTTTCATCTTTCTGGCCCGGGGCGTTGCCCCGGGTTAACGGATGTTTAGCCCCTCCGGGGCTGTAAATCGCTGGGGTTTAAGCGAGTAGGTGCCGAAGGTTTTGAAGCGGTCCGGAGACCGCTCCTCCCAGTCGGGGAAGGCACCCTCTGAGTTCTCTGAGTGCTCTGAGAACTCAGAGTTCTCTGAGAACGGGTAGGAGCGCGGGTAGTGAAGCGGTCGGGAGACCGCTGCTCCCAGTCGGGGATCAGTCGCGGCGTTCGCGGGGCTGACGCGGGCCGCGGTCGCCTCCGTCGCGGCGCGGACCTCTGTCACCGCCTTCGCGACGCGGACCACGGTCGCCACCTTCGCGGCGGGGTCCTCTCTCTCCTCCTTCACGGCGGGGACCGCGATCGCCACCTCTGTCGCCTCCTTCGCGGCGGGGACGTGCCTCACGCTCTACGTAGCCTTCAGGCTTCGGGGTGAGCACGCGCATCGACAGACGGTATTTGCCGGTCTTCTTGTCGATCTCGATGAGCTTCACCTTC
>CAZPQD010000076.1:0-14397 GCA_964588625.1 uncultured Sangeribacter sp.
CTCATACGACGCCCTAAGTACTATGAGTGTCAATAAAATTTACGATACCCGCGATCTGTCAATTACAATACGGTACAACTTCAATAATGCTCGCTCTCGATTCAAAGGTTGTGGTGCCGCAAATTCCGAAAAGGACAGATTTTGAAAACAAATAAATTCATGCAAGGATGGAAGCTCTCGGCAGTGATGTCGGGGGCTTTATATTGGGAGCATTCCTGGATAGAAAGAAAAAACCGACTGGCAGAGAATGCCAGTCGGGTGTGTATTAGGTGATGTAGACTTTCGAGTCTACTCTTATGTGACTGAATTATTAGTTTTTGCCGGAGGCATTCACGGTGGGCACCACGGGTTCGTCGCCGCAGAGCACCACGAGCAGATTGCTTACCATAGCTGCCTTACGGTCGTTGTCGAGATCCACAACACCGTCGCCTTCAAGGCGGTCGAGGGCCATCTTCACCATGCTGACAGCTCCCTCCACGATCTTCTCGCGGGCTGTGATGATGGCTGATGCCTGCTGACGGCGCAGCATGACGGCTGCAATCTCCGGAGCATATGCAAGGTAGTTGATGCGTGCTTCCACAACCTCCATGCCGGCCATCGCAAGTCGTTCGTTGATCTTGTGTTCGAGAAGGTCGTTGATTGCCTCCGCACTGTCGCGCAATGTGAGTTCATCTCCTGTGGCCTCGGTCTGGTCATAGGCGAACTGGCTCGTCACCTCGCGCAGCGCGGCGTCACTCTGGATCCTTACGAATTTGTCAAGTGCTGCATTGTTGATGTTTCCCTGCGCACCAAGTGATTGGCTGTCAAGGTCAAAGACCACTTTATAAGTATCCTTTATGCGCCATACGAGCACCATGCCGATAAGCACTGGATTGCCTATCTTGTCGTTCACTTTTATAGGGTCGATATCCATATTGCGGATACGTAGGGAAAGCTTTACCCTCGACATGAAAGGATTCGCCCAATAGTATCCCACACGTCGGCAAGTACCTTTATATTTGCCGAAGAACACCATCACGCGTGCCTGGTTGGGTTCCTGGATGAAATAACCCACACATCCAAGGATGAAGAGGATGAACGCAACGCCGGCAATGATGCCTGCAAGCACAGGTTGCGAATCAACCCAAAGCACAAGGGCAGTGACTATGATGGCCGGCAGAAGGATGAAGGTGAAGAAGATCATGGCGAAACCATTGATGCAGAGTCCTCCATACTCATACTCTTTGCCCGGAGCGAGACGGGAATGGTTGGATGTTGTATTGTCCATATCTGAAGCTTTTTGATTACATTGGCAAAATTAAGAATATTTCACGTATTGAAGGAGTGGTCTGCAATATTGCACCCAAATTTTTTTAGTAATTTTGCAGCATGATAGAATTTCTTTCAGACCATAATCTACAGGGACTCTTTGTAGGTCTCTGCACATTCCTCATCATAGGAGTGTTTCATCCGCTTGTCATCAAGGGAGAGTATTATTTCGGAGGTGTCTGTCGCTGGTGGTTCCTTGCGGCCGGCATAGTCTTCCTGATCCTATCACTTTGTGTCACGGATTTCGTAGGGCAGACATTGCTTGGTGTGACGTCATTCAGTTGCTTCTGGAGTATCCTCGAAGTCAAGGAGCAGGTGGAAAGAGTGCGTAAGGGATGGTTTCCTGCCAATCCAAAGCGCCGTAATAAACAGTCTTGCCGCGTTCCGGACGAGCCAATGTCATAAATTATAAGGGAAAGCTGTGATGCCAGATAATCAAGATAATAGAGACGCTTTCAAGGAAGAGGACCCGCTCTATTACGAGTTGCCGGATACGGAGTCTGAACCGTCTGCCGATAGCTATGTGCTTCCGGAAGAAGAGGAAACCGACGATGCCTCCGAGGATTCTTCATCCACACAATCTTCAGATCCTTCCTCCTATTCCATTTCGGAGGATTATGCTGCTGATCATCCCGGTGAGGAGGAAGGAGAGGAAGATGAGGATGACGAAGATGAGGAAGATGATGAAGATGAGCAAAATGAAGAGGAAGGTGAGGAAGAAGAACCAACACATCCTCACTCACTGCTGCTTATGTGCCGCACCCTTCTCACCCCAATTGATGGTTGGAAGGCTATAAAGCGGGCGCATATCTTGCCGGAAAAATTTGCCTCCGAGTGTTTCTACCCTCTGGTGGCTCTCGCTTCTGTCAGTGAATTTGCAGTCCTCCTGTACGGAGCTTCCGTCCCTTTGCAGAATCTTATCATCGGTGCACTGAAGATTTTCATCTCTTTCTTCCTTGCCTATTTCCTTGTGCTGCTTTCAGGACGTATCCTCATCAAGGGAGGCAGGAAAGTGTTTGACTCTTCATTCGGCAAGATTTTCGTAATGAATTCCCTTGCTTCGCTCGCCCTCTTCTACACTCTGCTGAATTGCCTTCCGATGCTCGAGCCGGTATTGGTCTTCCTTCCGCTCTGGACGATATATGCCGTTTGCCGGGGAGTAAGGTTTCTGCGCCTGCCGCAAGGTTCGGAGACTGTCTCTACCTGCCTTATATGTCTTCTCATTGTCGGTATGCCTATCGCAGTGGGGTGGGTCTTCTCCTTCGTCTTTCCATCTTTCGGAGGTTAGAAAGTGGATAAGAATGGGGACTAATTAAATGGACTAAATATGGATTCAAAGAATATAGTAATAAAAAACCGTCGTGCCTCCTTCGATTATGAGATTGGAGACACGTATACCGCCGGATTGGTGCTTACCGGCACAGAAATAAAATCCATCAGAGGTGGAAAGGCTTCCCTCGTTGACAGCTATTGTGTCTTCGACAATGGCGAGGTATGGGTCAAGGGAATGAACATCTCTGAATATTTCTACGGATCATACAATAATCATGTGGCAAAACGCGACCGTAAGTTGCTTTTGAATAAAAAGGAGATTGCAAAATTGCAGAAAGCAGCCGAAGACCCGGGCTATACCGTGGTGCCTCTCCGTATCTTCATCAATGAGCGGGGATATGCCAAACTTGTCATCGGAGTAGGACGTGGCAAGAAGCAGTATGATAAGCGCCAGTCAATCCGCGAACGGGAGGATAAGCGTTCGCTCGATAGGATCATGAAGCGATGAGGGAACTCGAACTCCTTGCTCCGGCTGCCAATATTGAAATTGCCCGTGAGGCTATTCTTCATGGAGCCGATGCAGTCTATATAGGGGCATCAAGCCATGGAGCCCGGAAGGCAGCCTCCAATTCAGTGGAGGAGATTGCCCGGCTTGTGGAATTTGCCCACCCGTTCCGCGCAAAGGTTTATGTGACTGTCAATACCATTGTATATGACCATGAACTCGAGGATGTGCGCCGGCTCATCATCGATCTTTACCGGATTGGGGTGGATGCAATCATTGTGCAGGATATGGCTTTGCTCCGTATGGATCTCCCTCCCATAGCTCTCCATGCAAGCACTCAGTGCGATACCCGCACAGTGGCTAAGGCCAAATTTCTTGAGAAGGTGGGATTTTCTCAGATTGTGCTTGCCCGTGAGCTCACCCTTAAGGAGATCCGTGAGGTCTGTGAGTCTGTCGACGTGGCGGTGGAGTGCTTTATCCATGGAGCCCTTTGCGTAAGCTATTCCGGCAGATGCCATGCGAGTCAGAGTGTCTGCGGACGCAGTGCCAATCGCGGGGAGTGCGCCCAGATCTGCAGACAGGCTTTCAATCTCACTGATGCCAATGGAAAGACGCTTGCAAACAACCGGCATCTGCTTTCCCTTAAGGATTTCAACCTTTCCATGCATCTTGATCAACTGGTGGAGGCCGGTGTCTCTTCCTTCAAGATTGAGGGCCGGCTTAAGGATGCAGCTTACGTAAAAAATGTCACTGCCTTCTATCGCCTGCAGATCGACCGTATCATTGAGGCTAACCCTGATAAATACAGGCGCAGCTCCCGGGGGCAGTCATCGGTATCTTTCACTCCAAAACTTGATAAGAGTTTCAACAGGGGCTTCACAACCTATTTCCTTGAGTCACGTCGCCCCTCGGCAATCTCTTCTCCTCTCACTCCGAAATCTCTTGGGGAGAATGTCTCTGCGGCCGATCTCCATAATGGCGACGGCATCAGTTTCTTCAATGATAAGGAGGAATATGTTGGAGCTAAGGTAAATAAAGTGGAGAATGGAAGGATCTTCACTCTCAAGAATGTGAAGATACCCAGGGGAGCACAACTTCACCGCACTTTCGATCAGCAGTGGCAGAAGGCTATGGCTCGACCTACGGCTGTACGAAAAATACGCATGTCGATGGCTATTGACTTAAAGGGTGTCTCTGCCTCCGATGAACGCGGCTGTCGGGTCCGTATTCCTCTTGATGTGGTGACGGATATTGCCCGCCGACCTTTCGATCCCTATCCGGTGCTTTCAAAGCTTGGTAATACCATCTATACTCTTGACTCTCTCGAAAATAATCTTCCGCCGGAAGTCTTCATCCCGGCTTCCTCCCTCTCTCAGTTGCGACAGCGCATTGTGGAAGCTTTGGATACCAATGCTCAGGCGGTCTATTCTTTCGATCGCCGAAGGGTAGAGGATACCACTGCCGAATATCCAGTGAAAAAACTTGATTATCAGGATAATGTGGCAAATGTCCTGGCTGAGAAGTTCTTTCGCTCACATGGCGTAAGGGAGATAGCCCCTGCCATGGAAGTGGAGAAAGGAAAGGCACCTTCCGGACGTTCTGTGATGACCACCCGTCATTGCATCCTTCGAGAAATGGGTATGTGTCTCAGAAAGGGAGGAAAACCAGCCCTGCCTCTCCGGCTCTCCTCCGGCAACTCTGAGTTTATTCTTGATTTCGATTGCGACCGCTGCGAGATGCATCTTCTGACTTCATGATTAATTTTTTTTGTCAAGATGTCATTTTGTCATTTTTGTCATCATGTCAAAATGTCATCATGTCAAAATGTCATTATGTCAAGATGTCAGGATGTTAGGATGTCAGGATGTCAAGATGTCAGAATAAAGATTGCCTTTATTTGATGCTGTCGTTCTTCAGCGAGTCTGTAGCAAGGCTGTCAGCAGGTTCTTTCGGACCTCGAAGACTCTCATCACGGGTGCGCAGGAGCTTTTCTATAAGCATGGCAAGCGTGTCGTTCTGTCCTTCGCTGAGTCGCAGGTCAGTCTCAGGGGGCACTCCATTGTTGATTTTGTCAAGACGGTCCTGAAAATGCACCATCAGATTATGGATCGTGGTGGAGTCATACGTATTAGCAAGGCTGTCGGTGTAGCGCTTTATCAGCTGCGTGCTCTCGGAATAAAGCCTGTCCTCCTCGCCGGAGGTTGACCGCGTGGAAATCTGTCCGCAGGCTCCCCAAACAGTCGCCACTGTCAGGAAGAGCATAAATCGCATCGGCTCGAGCCACTTCATTTTTAAAAATCTCAGCATCTCTCCTCTCTTTTCTGATTTTAATGCAAAATTAGCAAAATTTTCCTTCGACTCAAAAGTCTAAAAAATATCGTTATGTTACAGACAGAAAATCTGGCTTTCCCTATGCCGGAGATTAATCCGGATTCAATCCCTACCGGACAAAAGGCTTTCGACACCCTTAAGGGTCTTTCCATTGACGATGCCATCTCCAAAATTGCCAATGGACTCGTAAGTTTCGGTTTCAAGCTGATGATTGCCATACTCGTCTTCTATGTCGGCAGATTCATTATCCGGAAGATTTATCACGGTGTATATTCCGTGATGCTCAACCGTAAGGTTGATCCTTCACTCACTACTTTCGTTCTCTCTCTCATCAAGATGGTGCTGTATTTCATCTTGATCATCACTATAGTGGGCATTTTAGGAATTGAGACCGGCAGTTTCCTCGCCCTCTTTGCTTCCGCTGGTGTCGCCATAGGTATGGCTCTCAGCGGCACTCTCCAGAATTTTGCAGGCGGAGTCCTCATCCTTCTCCTGAAGCCGTATAAAGTCGGCGATTATATCGAAGCTCAGGGCTATGCCGGCACCGTAAAGGAGATTCAGATCTTCCACACCATCATCAATACCACCGATAATAAGGCAATCATAATTCCTAATGGTGGCCTCTCAACATCATCAATCAACAACTATTCCCTTGAGTCTTACCGTCGAGTCGACTGGACCATAGCACTCGCCTATGGCACTGACTATCTCAAGGCCCGCGAAGCAATCCTTGAGATTGTCAGCTCCGACGATAGGGTGGTGCTGACCACCATTGATGACGATATGAAAAAGCGTGATGCAGAAAGCGCACGCCTCCTTCAGGAAAAGAAGGAAGCAATGCTTCATCCTGAGACAAATCAGGATGGTGAGGAGGCAGACGCTCCCAAGATTGCCGCTCCGGTCAAGAAGCTTGTCTGGTGGAAGCGCTGGCTGCACCATCGCCGCGAGGAACGTGTGCTCTCCGAGGAAGCTTTCGAGCGAAAGATCAACTCGGGCATTCATACCGATGATCCCCGTCCTCCATTCGTCGGACTCATCGAACTCGCCGACAGCAGCATCAATATCGCTGTAAGGGTATGGACAAACTCTGTCAACTATTGGCCACTGTTCTTTGAGATGAACCGACGTTTCTACACCGAGCTACCCGAACGTGGTTTCTCTTTCCCCTTCCCTCAGCTCGATGTACATCTCGACCAATCAGTAACTCCCTCAAAATAACTCCATATTCAATTCATTTCTTTCCGTATTTCCTTTCAAAGATATCGAAATGCTCTTCTCCCCAGCGGAGCATCATGTCGATGATCGGAAGTAGGGTTTTGCCAAGCTCTGTGATGGCGTATTCCGATCGAGGTGGAAGTTCCGGAAATATGGTCTTGCTTACAAGCCCATCCTCCACAAGCTCCTTAAGCTGTATGTCAAGAACGCGGGGAGCCGCTTCTGGCAGACACTTATGTAGCCCGCTCGGACGCATGGGATTCCCCGATCTTAACTCATCGAGTATGCACGACTTCCATTTAGATTCAATAAGACTCATCGTCAGCCGGAGAGGGCAATCGAGGTCTACTGGTATTTTCTTCTGATAGGCCATATTTTTCTTTCTTTTACTCTGCGAAGTTAGTTAAAAATATCTGATAATCAGCATACCGAAAAATTTTTCGGTACATGAAAAATTTTTCGGTACTTGCATTTATGTCGATACATAACTAATTTTGCCGCCAGAAAAATCAACAAACTCTACTGCAATGAGAGATCAAATCAAGGAATACGATGCAGTGGCAAAGGCCGCTGAGAAATTCGTGAAAAGCGTTGCCGAGGGCAACAGTGAATATGCCAAGACCCTCTTCACGGAGGATGCCGTTCTCTTCGGTATGCTCGATGGTGTTTTGGAACATGGCTCCATCGAGCAGTTCTATAAGAATGTCGACTCGGTAGGAGCAGGCGACAATTTCAAGGCACGTATCGATGTGCTCGCCGTGGAGGAGACTGTGGCGGTTGTCCGTGTTCTTGAGGAAGGCTGGGGCGGACGTATTGATTTCACTGATTTCCTTCTTCTCCTCAAACTCAATGGCGAATGGAAGTGCGTGGCAAAGGCCTACAACCAGAACTCCAACACCATCAAGAAGTAAAATCTCACCACATCAGGGATTGTCAAGAGGGTATTGCGCTAAAAGCAAAACCCTCTTGATTTTTTATTGTTTACTATCGGTTTTATGAGTTCCTTCAATCTTTTTTATGAGTTCCTTCAATCTATCGGATATATCTGGAAAATCAAAGCTTAACCTTTTATTGCATCAAACCATCCCTCTACGGGATGCGTTTATAATATAGAAGGTTTCAAATAGGAATCTTCTGCTATGTCTAACACATTTATTGAAAACACACACATTATGTTCAAATCAACAATGATCGCCGGTGCCGGCGGATTTTTAGGCACCTGTCTTCGTTTCCTCTCTGATAAGTTGGGGGCGGCGATTTGTCATCTCTCTTTTCCCTTAGGCACTTTCATGGCCAATATGGTGGGATGAATTATTATCGGTTTGCTTTACGGTTATCTCAACAAGACAGGCAAACTGACCAAGACACAGAACCTTCTTTGGATCACTGGTTTTTGCGGAGGCTTCACCACTTTCTCCTCCTTCAGCCATGACAGTTTCGCCATGATCCAGAAGGGAGAATGGCTGAAATTCATCTGCTATATTGTGCCATCGGTTGCCCTCGGCCTGCTCATGGTATGGCTCGGCATAAAATGCGTAGCCTAAGATAATTATTAGTAAAAATTTTTTTGAAAAGGTTGCTTCCGATTCAGGAAAGCAACCTTTAATTGTTTGCCCCATAGGTCTGAAGCTCCATTCCCCCAACATGTTAATGCAAGGCTCGCAGCTGTGTTATTTTTGGGGACCGGAGTCTAAATACGATTGGGAGACTGCCTGAGTACAGGCAGCCTCCCAAGTTTTGATGGAAAATATGATGGTGGTATAGTGGCGGGGGAAATTAACCGCAGTGCCAGAAGCGTTTCACGAGCTTAAGCATCTTCTTCTGATCATCTTTAACTTCCTGACGCAGGTCGTTGTCATTGAAGCCACGGAGCTTGCGCATGATGCCGTCGATGAGTTGCGGGGAGAAGACGTCCATCTTCTCGAAGTCAGCACGCTGACGCTCGAGGGCATCGGCGGATGTCATGCAGCTGTCGGGAAGCGACTCGAGGGAAGCGAGCTTCTCTTTGTTCTCGTCGTTGTGGATGTTGACGCTGACGTACATATCCTCGGCTCTCTTGAGAGAGTCCTCAGCCTCCAGACCCAGACGGGCTGCCACCACCATGCCGGCGATGAGCTGATATACGTCGGCGGAGCAGTCGGCGCTGCGGAGCTCGGCTGTCTGCTTCTGCGGCGGGATGTTCTCAGCTCCGGCCTCAAGTGGATTGGCCTGTGAGCACATATCGTTTTCTCCAGTCCAGCCGAGCGGAACGCGAACGAGCACCGAACGGTTGCGGTCGCCCCAGCAGATGGAGGTGGGAGCTTCCTGATGAGGTACGAGACGGAAGTAGCTTGTAGGCACCTTGTTGCCCATCGCTGTGATGGCTGCTGCATGGTCGAGGATTCCGGCGATGGCCTTCTTGGCAATGTCGCTCAGATGTCCGTTCTCTGTCATCATGTTCTGGCCATCCTTCATGATCTTGAAGTGTATATGGAGGCCGCTGCCTGCCTTTCCGGCTGTGATCTTCGGAGCGAAGGTCACGTCATAACCCTTGCGCATGGCGTTGGTGCGGATGATCCATTTAGCCACCATAAGGTCGTCGGCTGCCTGACGTGCAGGGATTGGAAGGAACTCGATCTCATTCTGCTCGTAGATCTTGCCGTCGAGCGTGAAGTTGCCCACCTCGTTGTGGCCATACTTGATCTGGCCGCCGGCCTGGGCGATGAGGCTCATGCACTCTGTGCGGAAATCATTGAATTTGGCGTAGGGTGCTGACTCATGGTAACCTTTCTGGTCGGAGGCAGGGAAAAGACCGGTGTCTTCCGCCACTACATAATATTCCAGCTCGCCCATAGCGTAGAACTCCATGCCGGTTGAAGCCTTGAAAGCTTCGCATGCCTTGGTCAGGGTATATTCCGGAGAAGAATGCAGGGGCTTGCCCTCCTTGTCGAAGAAGGAAGCGAGAAGGGTGAGGGTGGGAATCTCAGCGAAGGGATCCACGAAAGCTGTGCTGTAGCGCGGAATAACGTAGAGGTCGCTGTTGCCGGCCTCGATGAAGGGGAAGAGGCTCGAACCGTCAACACGTTCGCCGTATGTCAGGATCGAATCAAGATATTCTTCGGAATTGATTACGAAATTGAGGGTCTTCAGACGGTTGTCGTCGGCAGGATACATGAAGTTGATCATGCGGATGCCGTTCTCCGTAACAAAGCGGATGATATCTTCCTTGCGGAACTCGGAAGGCTCCTTCTGCAGGAACTGCACCAGCTTGTTGGGATTGAGTTTGATGTTTGAATTCATGATTGTGTATTAGTTCAGGTTGGGTATTTGAAGCAAAATTACGCCTTATTTTTCACATGACCAAATATCCATGAGAATTTGTGAAATGTTATCGCATTAAAAGGTGCGATCCGGATTCCTTTATCTTTCTGAGCAATGCCGGGCGGTAGTCAGGGTTATTGGCAATCCATTCGTTAAGTATGCGCGAAGCCTTATCCGAATAGTAGCCGTTAAGGAGGGTTTTTGCCCAGTTAGCCGGGAAGAAAATGGATCCTGTCTGCCGTATCTCTTCCGTTGCCGACAATGCAGGCATAATGAATCTGAGGGTGTAGTCGCCCCTGGATTCATCGGCTATCAGGGCGAGCAAGGCAAGCACCCAGTTTTCTGTCCGGCGGTTTTCCACATCATTGAGGGATTCAAACAGTTGCATGGCATTTTCTTCGCCTGGGAGTGCCCCTCTGCTTACGAAATCAAATTCTTCCAACAGTAAGGGTTTTTCAGCCTCCAACCGCCTGCGTTGCTCTTCCAAAATGGCATGAGCTTCATTGGGGTGCCTCACTGCAAGATGATAGGCCATATTGATGTGGTCTTCGGGCGTCAACAATGAATCACTCCTGTTCTTCCAGACATCCATATAATCCTGGTGCTGCCCATATTTCGACAAAGTCCTTGTCAGGGCAATATGTGTGGCAGGCGAGTTTGTTTGGTCTGCTCTCTCGCGGATTCCCTGTTCTATTTCCCTGCGGTTCTCAGGTGGTATTCTTTGAAGAACTATCGACAGCCGGTCACAAAGCGTGGCGAGGATCTGCTCGTTAGTTTCCTCTAAGTCATACTCGTCTGTTTCCTCAGTTATACAATTAAGGAGTTTATTAGCCAATCTCTCATAGCTTATCTGTCCCTGAAGTGTGGCATCATAAAGTAGCATGAGCATTGCCTGACGGTTGAGGGGTGTAAACTGAGTCCAATTCTTATTGATAGCCTCAAGTTGTTCGTCCTGAAGGATGAATCGGCCATAACCATCACCATTGATATTCGGTATGACGGCTTCCACCGTGGCAGGCAAAGTTGTTTCAAGTCGTTCTGTGGTCACGTTAACCGGTATCTCGATAATTGAGCAGCCATTATCCGGAATAACTCCTACCGAGAAACTCTGTTGCCATACGAGCCCTCGGCCTAATGGATCGCTCTGTTCCACAACAAGTTTACCATCTTCAATCGAGCATGTGATGTTGGGGAGTCCGGCTTCCTTCACCCATGCTCTGCTGAAGTCCTGGAGATTGGCTTCGGGAGCGTGCCGGGAGAGTATCTCTATGAGGTCGTCCCAAGTGGCGTTGCCGTAGCTGAATCGCTGAAGATATTCTCCCAGACCCTCACGGAAACGTTCGCTTCCCATTATCTGCTCAAGCTTGCGCATCATCACGGGTGCCTTCTGATAGATGATGTTGCCATAGAGCAACCCGGCTGCGTTCATATTGTCCAGCTCCTGCTCAATAGCGTGGGTGCCGGGAGTGACATCGGTGTCGAGAGCTTTTGTCTGAATAGTCCGCAGGAATGTCAGGTCTTCATCGTTGTCCGGAAACATATCGGCGGTAGCCTTTGTGGCCATGAGGTTGGCGAACACTTCCTTGGTCCATACATCATTAAACCATTCCATGGTGACAAGATCGCCAAACCACATATGTGCCGTCTCATGTGCTATCACCTGAGCACGTTGCTGTATCTCTGCCGGCGTGGGAGTAGGGGAGAGGAAGAGCACCTTGTCTTTATATTGAATTGCTCCGGGATGTTCCATCCCTCCGACCTGATAGTCGGGAAGTGCCACAAATGCAAATTTTTCGAATGGATATTCCACTCCGGTATACTCTTCCATCCAGCTCAAAGCTTTGGCTGCCAGACGGAAGATCTCTGGTATCTGGGCTCTCTTCTGAGGATCGGTCTCCATATGGAAGAACTCCAGGTGTCGCCCGTCAATAACTGTATCGGCCTGTTGGAATTTTCCTGCACTGAAGGAGAATAGATATGTCGGGAGAGGAGCTGACGTATTGAATTTTAAAACTTTTCCTCCCGGAGTATGCTCCTCAGAAATCATCGAACCGGTAGTCACCGCTGTCCATCCATCGGGCAATCTGAGCGTAAGGTCATAGCGGGCCTTCATGTCGGGTTGGTCGAAACATGGAAATGCACTCCGAGCGTTTGCGGGCACAAAAAGAGTGTACATATGGTCTGTACGGCGGTTAAGAGCCTTGTCAAGACTTACACAATCTACAAACTGCAACGTGTTCTTTCCGTGCTTCAATAATTTCTCCGGAATAATGATATGTTCGTCCTTGATAGTGGGTGTCCACTGCATACCGTTGATGCGTGCCGAAGTCACTTTTCCCTCAAAATCCAGAATAAGATCCCTGTTAGCAGCTCTTTTCGTATCATCATACTCAAAACTGATGACGGCATCCACAGTCAAAGGTCTTTCTTTCTCCTCAGGCACAGTGAAACAGAGGTCATAACTCACATCAGATATGGATTTCCTGCGCTCTTGCGCCAGACTCCTTTCCACCCCCGGAAGGGCATTCCGTTCGAATGAATCTGATTCGTCTGCCTTGGTCAATTGTCCTTGTTCGGATGAATCTGATTCGGCTGCTATGTATCTTTGGTCCTGATCCGGGAGGGCTGATAACGTATCCTGAGTCGGCACCGCCATCAAAAGCGAAACCGTCAACGCCAATCCCGACACCATTCCCAAAAATCTTTTATCCCTGAAGCTCATACTTGCCATTCCTTTACCAAATTTTGCTCTGTAAAAATACATTTTCTTTTTGATTCCCGCAACCCATTCGTCCTATTCCCCTGACTTTTTTTTGGAATAACCCATTTATTCCCCTGACTTTTTTCAAAATATCCACTTTTATTCCTCTGACTTTTTTCAGATTCTTTGCAAAATATTTTGATTATCAGTTGAGAAAGACTAATTTTGCACTCTATGAATTATATCCCCCGAAATATCGATCGTTTTCTCCTTGACTGGAAGGAGGACAAATACCGAAAACCGCTTCTTCTCCGTGGCGCACGACAAGTGGGTAAGTCTTCTTCTGTAAGGCATTTGGCCACTTCTTTCAAGTACTTCCTTGAGATTAACCTTGAAAAACGCCCTGACATCCGAGGTGTTTTTGAGTCTCTTTCAGATGTGCGGGAGATTGCTGAACGTCTCTCCCTGCTTACTGGTGTGCCGGTAGTCCCGGGGGAAACTTTGCTCTTCATTGATGAAATACAGATTTCCCCGGATGCCATTCGGATGCTTCGCTATTTCAAGGAGGATTTCCCAGAATTACATGTCGTCGCTGCAGGTTCGCTTCTGGAGTTTGCTCTTGCAAATCTAACGTCATTCGGCGTGGGCCGTATAACCTCACTCTTCATGTATCCCTTCTCTTTCAAGGAGTTTCTTCAAGCCTTGGGAAAGGAAATGTGGGTGGAGGCCATTGAGAAGGCTGGCCCTGAAAAACCTCTTTTCGATGCCCTACATGCGGAATTGGTAGAGTGCCTCAGATCATTCCTTCTTGTAGGAGGAATGCCCGCAAGCGTGGCCGCTTGGGTCGATGGCCGCAATTATTTGAAATGCGCAGAGATTCAGGAAGATATCCAACAGACCTATTTCGACGACTTTTCAAAATACTCCTCCAAGGTGAGTCCGGAACTATTGCGGGCTACTCTCCAAAGTGTCATTTCTCAAAATGGTGGCAAATTTATCTTCACCCGCGGTCTCGAGTCCTACAAGATTGCTGAAGTTAAGGAGGCTCTGCAGATGTTGAATAGGGCCGGGTTGATCCACGAAGTCAGCATGACATCGGCCAATGGTCTACCTCTCGGAGCTGAGATTAACCCTAAATTTAAGAAATATATTTTCATTGACACAGGACTGATGCTGAAAATCCAATCCCTCAACATGGGAAGCAACGGTATGCTTGAGGATTTCATCATAACTTCATCTGCAACCGAGCTTGTCAACAAAGGTTCGATTGCCGAAATGTTCGTCGGGTTGGAACTTATCAAGGTCGGAAATCTGCGAATGCCCGAAAACCTCTTCTATTGGGAGAACCTAAGTCGTGGAAGCTCCGCCGAAGTAGACTATGTAACGGCGTACAACATGGCAGTCCTCCCCATTGAAGTAAAATCCGGAACAAGCGGTAAAATGAAAAGTCTTCGTCAATTCATGGAAAGCAAATCCCTCAACACCGCCATCCGCACATCTCTTGAAAACTTCGGCCAACTCTTCTTCACCTCCGCCCCTTCCCTAAACCCTCCTTCCATCATCAACATCATCCCCCTCTACGCCATCTACAACTACCGCACCTACCTCTGCAAACCCTAATAAAGTCCTTAGAGTCCCTAAAGTCCTTAAAGTCCTTAAAGTCCTTAAAGTCCTTAGAGTCCCTAAAGTCCTTAAAGTCCCTAAAGTCCCTAAAGTCCTTAAAGTCCTTAAAGTCCTTAAAGTCCTTAAAGTCCTTAAAGTCCTT
>CAZPQD010000077.1:0-9336 GCA_964588625.1 uncultured Sangeribacter sp.
GCATAGCCGAGAGATCCGCAGATAGACTTGGCATTCTCAGAGCGGGAATAGCCGCAAGCGTTGCCCAGAGGGTCGGAAGAGGAAGCTCCGATGAAGGCCACATCGATATGGAGGTCGCCGTTGGCGATGGCAGAGCCACGACCGCCGTGAGAACGGAACACAACAGGCTCATCCATCAAGCCACGGGATATTTCATTGGCGAGTTCGCCACGCAGGCCCGAAGTGGAAATCTTGGTAATGACGCCATTCTTAACATGCTCAATGAGAGGAGAATGGACATCCTGGAGGGAGGAAGCGGCGAGATGAAGGTTCTTGAAGCCCATCTCAGCGAGCTTGTCGACCACCATATTTACCACCTTGTCGCCACCACGGAAGTGGTGATGGAAGGAGATGGTCATGCCGTCCTTGAGTCCGGAGCGGCGGATAGCCTCCTCGAGAGTAGTGAGTTTGGGGCTCTCCTTCTGCATGGGGAGACGCTGGGAGCCATTCTTGACGAAATTGTCGGTATATGCAGGTTTACCCATCTTGGCAGCTTCGGCAGCCACGAGGGATTCTCTTTCTTTGATAGTGCTCATGATATTAATTCAAAGGGGGCAGTTAAACTTAGAGGTCTTCCTCCTTGATTATGCCGGAGGCTTTGGCGAGGTCGATGGTGCGCTGCGCGCGTATCACGACGGGTTTGTCGATCATCTTGCCATTGAGGGCGATTACGCCGGAGCCCTTCTTTTCGGCCTCCTTGATGGCAGCCACGATGGCGCGCGCCTTCTCGATCTCCTTCTCAGTGGGGGCGAACACTTCGTTGACCACCTCAATCTGACGGGGATTGATGATGGATTTGCCGTCAAAACCGAGAGTCTTGATGAATTCCACCTCATTGCGGAAAGTCTCCATATCGTTGAGGTTGGAGTAGACAGTGTCAAGGGCGTCGATGCCGGCGGCACGGGCAGCCACAACGATAGTCTCGCGGGCGAGGCGCAGTTCGTCGCCTCCTTTCGAGCGCTGAGTCTTGAGGTTGGCGCAATAGTCTTCCGCACCGAGGGCGATACCCATCATGCGGGGGGAAGCGGTAGCAATATCATAGGCGTTGACCACACCGAGAGCGCTTTCGATGGCTGCCATGATTTTGGTACGTCCCACGCAACCGAGTTCGGTCTCCACCTTTTCGATTTCGCGTTCCACTTCGCGCACTTCCTCGGCAGTCTCGGTCTTCGGCATACGGATAACGTGTACACCGGCCTTCACCATGGCTTCGATATCCTTCTTACCGTAGGGAGTGTTGAGGGGGTTGATGCGGACCACCATTTCAGTGTCGCCATAATCGATGCTCTTGAGAGCGTTATATACGAGCAGACGGGCCGTATCCTTCTCAGCCATTGAGACGGAGTCTTCCAGGTCGAGCATAATGGAGTCCGGACCGTAGATATGTGCATCGGCCATCATGCCGGGGTTATTGCCCGGCACGAACATCATTGTTCTTCTAAGTCTTTGCATAGCAGAAGATGTGTGGTATTGAATTTTTCAGGTTATTGGGAATAAAAAGATGTGACAGACTGTCTTTTCGGGGAAAATCAGTCTTTCCACACATCCTTGCCGGTGGCACGTACGACGGCGGCGGTGGTGCGAGCCTTCACGGTGCAGTCGAGGGCACCTTTGTCGACGGCGTTGATTTTGGCCGACTTGAGACCGAGTTCCTCGGCAGTGGTGCGGATCACGTTCTTGATCTGGTCGCCAAACTGATAAGCGACAGTGCTATCGAGCGTGATGTCGAGGCCTTCGGCGTCGGAGGGGAATATCTCGATGAGGATATCGCCCGACTCGAGAGTGCCGGCATGCGAGTTCTTAAGTTCCATATGATGTCAAGTTTTTCATGGAGGGGAGCCGGCGGCGGAATGGCCTACGACACCCTCAAAAATGTCAGATATTAGATTTGCAGCAAAGTTAGACCTTTATTCTGAGACTACAAAACAATTAAAGAAATTTTTCAGTATTTTGCATTTTTGATTGAATTGCAAGGGGGAAAAGGGATAATTTAGGGAGGGTAGGAGGAATTTTGGAGGGATTTTGGGGCGCAGAAAAGCCCCGACATGAATGCCGGGGCCTTATCCAAAAAATATAAGATTACTTAATAATTTTTGAGAGGATTACCTTCCTTTGAGGGGAGTGCTTTCGTTAAGGATATCCTTTGTCCTTTATCTGGGAAGGTATTCCTTGATGAGGAGGGTCTTTACTGGTGGGCGTCGCGGAGCAGGTCGTTGACGGTCTTGACGGGATTGAAGGTGGGGAGGGGCACCTCAACGAGGACTGTATTCCAGTCGCTCATGGCTCCGTTCCAGAGGCCGGGAAGCTCGAGAGCCTTGATCTCAACGCCGTCGCGGCTCTTGATGGAGATGAAGCCTGTGGTCTTGTCGACGTAGTCGGGAAGGTTGAACTTCTCCCCTTTCCAGTTTTTGAGGGCCACGACGAGATCGACGGGATTGAAGTGGGTGGCTTCCTTAAGCATCTTCTTGTATTCCTTCACATCGGGGTCGATCTGAGTGGATTCGAGAATCTGCGGGCTGACAGTACCGTCGGCATTATAGGCGAGGAACGGGCCACCACCCGGTTCGCCTTCATTCTTCACCATACCGCAGACACGAACAGGACGGTTGAGTTTCTCGAAGATATATTCAGCCTTCACGTCATCGGATAGTCCCTCGAGAGAGTCATGACTGATGCAGAGCACATTGTGAAGGAATCCCAACATCTCTTCAATCATCTCCGGAGCCGGAGTTCCTTCGGAGAGGATACGGCAATAGCGGTCGCGCTTGTTGACGATGCCGACGAGCACTCCGCCGAGGATGCGCTTGTAGTGAAGAGTGACAGTGCGGAGAGAATCAGGCACCACATTGTCAATATTCTTTATAAACACCACGTCGGCATCAAGGTCGTTGAGGTTCTCGATAAGGGCACCATGACCGCCGGGACGGAAGAAGAGTTCGCCATTCTCACGGTAGGGAGTGCCATCCATATTGGCGGCAACCGTATCCGTGGAGGGTTTCTGCACACTGAGCGAGACATCAAACTTCACGCCATACTTATGTTCGAGCACAGCGACGGCCTCCTCAAGCTTGCGCTCCACGAGCGGCATATGATCGGAGCTGACCGTGAAATGCACACGCACCTTTCCATCCTTGCCAACGGCATATTCAGCGCCTTCGGCGAGATGTTCTTCCAGAGGAGTGCGCGACGAGCCCACAATCTTATGGAACTCAAGGAGAGCCTTCGGCAGTCGTCCATAGTCGAGACCCGTCTCGAGCAGCAGAGCAGCCACCACATCCTTGTAGCGCTTCTCGGCTACGAGAGAGGACACCGATTTATCGTAAAGGCGCATGCAGGTGGCATTGAGCAAGGGGAAGAATGCAAACTTTTCGATCTCGGCGAAGAATTTCTTGATGAAGTCATTGTCGGGCTTGTCGTGCTTGCCATTGAGGAAAGCAAAGAGATCCTTGAACATACGCGAGGCTGCACCACTTGCCGGCACCATCTTCACGGCCTTTCCTCCGCTTGAGAGAAATTCCTCCCAGAGCGACAGGCTTGTGGCCTGCATCTCATCGGAGAGACGGAAAATACCATTTCCAACTGTGGCGGGAGCCTCAATCTTGAGGAAAGGGAAGCCCTCGCGGAGCATTTCAAGCTGTTCGTTGAGTGTCACCTCATCAATACCTCGGTTTTCAAGCGTGGTCTTGTCGATATCTAAAAGTTCCATTAAATAACAATTTAGGGATGTTTGAATAGAAGGTTATTACAATTGTAACCACACTGAGGGATAAAAAGTTGAGGAACAGCTAAAAAAGTTTAGGGACGACATTGATGCCGTCCCCCAAAAATAATGACCAAAAATAATAATTTAAACGAAACTAAAGAAACAATCACAAAGAGTCGGATTGCTGTGCGGATTGCTGATTGCGGTCCTTGAGGCGTCGGAGAGTGGCGATTCGGGCATTGAGCAGCGGAAGTGTGCGTTCGAGCTGCTCCATCTCACGGCGGGAGGAATAGAGCTGCCACGTCTCCGCGATCATCGACTTTGCGTCAGAAGGTATTCGGAGGCGACCGCTCACACCATTTTCCAGATATGAAAGTTCCACTTCCTGAGCGGCATGGGAGGCGATAAACTGCGCCACCGAGTCAGCCTGGGCGCCGAAGAAAGCAACCGTGTTGAGGCCTCCCGCACGATAGTTGAGAGCCTGATCATGAGGGACAGTGTTCGATTCCACCGACCCTCCCCCACTCGCCACGGATATATGTGTAAAGGAGCCGCCGGAAAGGGCTGCGATAAGCTCGAGGCCCTCACTCTCCGTGATACGAGCCACTATACCAGTGGAAGCAAGCGGATAACGACCGCGCCAGGAACTCAGGATGATATATCCCTCCACTTCACGGGGATTATTGACGTGAGAGAAACTTCGGAGCATCGAGTCGACAGCGGCGGTAAGCACGTCGAGACGCATCTCCGACTGCGACACTTCCTGACTCAAGGCAGCCACAGAGTCGTTGAGCGATTCAATCCAGCGCTCATGTTCCTCCGCCTTTTCAGTGCGGTCGACGCGGCGTACGCACGCACCCGACATACCGAGTATGGCAGCTATCGAAAGTGCAGTCAAGGCCTTTGTGAATTTTGCATTCATAGAGGTTTTATTTTGATCTTGAGGGTAAAGTTAACTATTCGGCTACGGGATATGTAAGTCAAACGGGCTACGATCAACGCGTCACATTCTTCACACCCTTGATGCCCTTCAATTTTTTTACAAGGGCATTGAGTTCGCGTTCGCCCGAGACGCCCACAACAAGTATACCCTGGAACATACCGTCATTGGAATCTATGGAGATATTGCGGAGCACAACGCCGGGTTCTTTGGTGATGAGTGAGGTCATATTGGCCACGATACCGATATCGTCGTTGCCGACGATGCGCAGAGTGGCCGGCAGTTCGCCGCCTGTGCGACCGCTCCAGTCGACACGGATGAGGCGATATGGATAACGTGAACGGATGTTGGCCGCATTGGGACAATCGTCACGATGCACCTTCACCACACCGTCAGAACTGATGAAACCGAACACCTTGTCGCCATATACAGGAGCACAGCATTTCGACAGCTTGTACTTCAATCCGCCGATGGATTCGCCACCGATGAGCAACATGTCGGAGCGAGCCGGTTCCTGCGGCTGCAGCTTGAACTCACCCGCGCTCACATGGTTGGCCTCAGGATCCTCCTCAGGCATCGTAAGCTCTACATACTTGGCGAGCACCTTGGCCGGATCAAGTTTCTCGAGGGCTATGTCGGCGAAGAAATCGTTGGCGTGCTTGTATCCTTCCTTCTTGATAAGGCGCATGAGTTCCGCCTCATCAATTTCGAGTTTACGGTTCTTGGCACGCCTCATCAGAGTCTCCTTGCCAATCTCAGCCTGCTTCTGAAGCTCCTCATTGAGTTTCTGGCGAATCTTATTCTTTGCTTTCGTGCTGACCACGATGTTGAGCCATTCCGACTTCGGCGACTGGGTTGCGGAAGTGAGGATCTCGACAGTGTCGCCGCTCTGCAGACGGTGGGTTATCTTTCTATGTCTGGAATTGACAACAGCACCGGTGCAGTGGGCACCCACTTCCGAATGTATGAGGAAAGCGAAGTCGAGAACCGTAGCTCCTGCGGGAAGACGGAACAGATCACCCTTGGGGGTAAATACGAATACCTCCCGGTCATAGACATCCATCTTCATATCACGCATCAATTGCATCGGACCGGCATCAGCCGTCTCGAGAATATCGCGTATATTGTTCATCCACTGGTCAGTGGAGTCACCCTTCACGCCCTTGTAGCGCCAATGGGCGGCGAGTCCCTTCTCCGCTACGAGATCCATTCGGCGAGTTCGGAACTGCACCTCCACCCACTTGTTTTCAGGACCCATGACAGTAGCATGAAGGCTCTCGTAGCCGTTGCTTTTCGGGATGGTTATCCAATCGCGCATACGTGCAGGATTGGCCGTATACATATCAGCAAGGATGGAATATGCAAGCCAGCAGTCGCCCTTCTCCCTTTCAAGAGGAGTATCGATGATGACACGGATGGCGAAGAGGTCGTAGATACCGTTGATATCTACCTTCTGCTTCTGCATCTTGCCCCATATGGAGGATATGGATTTTGTGCGCCCCTTGATCTCGAAGCGCAGACCGGCATCCTGCAGTTTGGCACGCAGAGGTGTAATGAAACGTTCGATATACTTATCGCGCGAGCGCTTCGTCTCGTTAAGCTTGTGGGCTATCTGGGTGTAGATCTCGCGGTTGGTGTATTTGAGGGCGAGATCCTCGAGCTCACCCTTTATCTTGTAGAGACCGAGGCGATGTGCAAGCTGGGCATAGAGATAGTTGGCCTCGAAAGCCACATTGCGCACCCAATCTTCATCGGGATGCAGATTGATGGCACGCATAAGCACAAGGTTACGGACAATCATCATGATGATGACGCGTATGTCTTCGGCCAGCGAGAGCATGAGCCCGCGGAAGTTCTCCTTATTCGCCATATTGTTGAGCGCGCTGAAACGAGCCACCGATTCTGCATCCACGATAAGGGAAGCCACGTCAGCACCCCAGCGGCGTCGCACATCCATGATGTCTGTAAGGCCGAGATGCACGAGCGGCTGCAGGCAGATGGCAAGGATTATATTGCGGTCGGGATCTACACCCGAGGCGAAAGCTACGGCAGTGCGGAGTGTCATGATGGCTATGGGGAGCCCTTTTGCGTCGTGGGCAGCCGCCCGTGAGCGCATCGCCTGCTTAGCCAGCCGTAGCATATCGACCGTATCCTCAGCAGAGAACTGCTGACCGGCAAGGGATTGGAGTTCACGGAGCAGAGAGATGGCTTCGCGACGCTCGGAGAGGGAGAGGATATCAGGGGTTTGATTATCTTGCATGAGGAAAATGAGAGAGATTTTAGGGAAAGAATCCCCCTGCACTAAAGCCTGGGACTTTTCCAAAAATTAAAATTTTACTTTTGAGGGAGAAAATAGGAGGAAAGAGGGACAGGAGGGAGGAGAGAGGATGGAGGACGGGGAGGGAGGGCATTTTCAGTTGGCGAAATCTACGGAGAGGCCGAACTGAAGATTACGGGGGTTGACCGGGTAATGAGGCATTGAGAAGTAGCTTTTGGTCAGGAAGCCCTGGTTGAAGTGGCTCCACATGACGTAGAAGCGTACTTTATAGAGTTTTGCCGTCACGTAAAGATTGGCAAAGGGGAAGTTGCCGATGCTGACTGCATCGTCACCTTGCACGCAGAAAGCCATGGTGGCCGGCTGATATTTATAACCTTTGTAGGAAGTATAGTAGTCGCAGTCAAGGCCTATCTGGAGATCAAGCACCCGGAAGGCCTTGAATTGAAGGTACATGTTGGAGTAGACGGTCAGGGCAGGAAGCGGGAGCACATCCTGTCGTGAGGAAGTCTGGTAGGTGATGGTATTATCCCAGTTCCATATGCCGAAGCGGAGACGCTGGTCGATGGAAGCGGCGAACACCTGGACATTTCCACCATGCTGCTGCGGGAGGGAAGCAGAGTTGAAATAGACGAGATTCTGGATGTTTTCCACACCGGCCGAGAGCGTGGTGCGGGTCCAGGGAATGAGCAACGTGCCTCCCACCTTGAAGCGGCGGGTCTGGCCGAAGTCGTTGTCCCAGGCGAAATGGTTGGAAATATATTTTCGTAGCAACCATGAGGGGCGCAGATTGCTGAAGTGGGCGTCGGCAGCGATGGAGACAGTGTCGCCGAGCATACGGAAGCGGGTCTCGATTCTTCCGGCAGCCTCTATATCGCCCGCCACATCACCAGCCAATCCGAAGCGGGCGTCAGCGTAATAGCGCAGGATACTACCCTGCTCCTTCTTTAGTCTTCCGCCCACCCAGAATAGTCCTTGGTTGACTTTCGGACGCACATCCAGAAACTCCGGAAGCGGCGTAAGTTGTTCGATCTGCTCCTCGGTGAGCTCAGGTGCATAAGAGTCAGTCACCTGACGGTAGCGACGCACTGCGAACGAGGCGTATGCACTCAATCCGAATTTTGCCCATTTGTTGAAACCCTCGATCATCTCGACACCTAACGAGTTGACAATTGCACGGTAATATGTGTCATCGCGGGTGGCGTCAGGGTTGAGATAATGGGAAGACCAGAACTCCTGTCCTTGTGCTGAGTTGGTGTTGAGGAAGAGGTGGTGGCTGTTTTGGAAATCGAAGGTATAGACAATACGGGTGACGGGGACGTAGACATCACGAGTCAGCGTGTCATTGACCTGCTCCTGACGCCAGAAACCGAGTTTGAGGGCATGGGTCATGAAGAACTCCGCACCGACAAGACGCGTGTGTGCTGCAGAGAGACGCACCGGGATAGATTTCGACTGAATATGATCGTAGCCGCCCTGAAGTTCCGCCGGGTCGGTGATGTAGAGGTCGTCGGTGATACCGCCGTTCTCCTTATTCAGTAGGTTGTAATGCTGGAAGAAGGCCTGCATCTCATAGCGGTCGCCGGTGTAATAACCCGAGAATCCAAATGAAAAATCCTTAGTAGCCTGAGCGTCATACATTCCCTTCGAGTAGAGATAGTCGAGGTTCGCACCGATTCCGATTCGGCGGTTGACGTTACCGGCAAAGGTTGCCTGGAGTCGGTCGAGATGGTTCTCTCGGTTGCCACCGAAGTTATAGGATACGATGGTCATCGGCGTATAGACATTGTAGAACTTCTGCTTGTCGAACTCCGAGAGCCAGCGGGAGAGAGAGCGTTCAAACATGAATGGAGTCTCCGGGCGTCGGTTGAAATAAATCATGTCGATACCTTCGGCGCCCATGTTGCCTGTTGTGGCATAGGCGTCGGTGGTCATCGAGGGTATGGCGTTGCGCTGATAGTTATAAGTTAGGGTATCGAAAGTGGAGGGGATATGCTCGCCCAGAGGATAAGAGAGTGTCCAGGCGCTGCTCTTCGGCAGCGGCCGTTTGGGTGAGGCAGACTCTTCCTTATCGGCAGTTTGCTGAGCGGACATATTGATGGCGTTGCCCAGCAGAGCGAGCAACAACATCAGCGGTAAGAATCGGCTGGGAGCAATCATAACTGCAAAGTTACAAATATTTCGCGCGCCAAGCAAAAAGAAAATGAGTAACCGCGTCATAAGCGCGATGCGCTTATGACGCGGTTATTTTATTGATATTCATCTGTCCGGGGGTTTCACCCCCGGTTAACTGAAGTATAGCCCCTCCGGGGCGAATCACCCCCGGTTAACTGAAGTATAGCCCCTCCGGGGCGAATCACTACCGGTTAACTGAAGTAT
>CAZPQD010000077.1:9436-14378 GCA_964588625.1 uncultured Sangeribacter sp.
TCCTCCGGGGCGAATCACCCCCGGTTAACTGAAGTATAGCCCCTCCGGGGCGAATAGTCGCAGTTAACTGAAGTTTTAATCCGCTCGCGGGGCGAGTTGCAGGATTGGGGATTAGTTGGAGAGGAGGATTTTACGGCCTTTCCAGAGGTAGAGGCCGGCGGGGAGGGTGTGGAGGTCGGAGGCGGTGCGGGCTTCGCCGACACGTATGCCGGTGGTGGTGTAGACGGGAGCTGACTCGTTGTCGGTGGCTTCTCCGCCGATGATGTCTACACTGCCCTCTTTGCTGACATTGACTGTGCAGAGGGCTTCGAGCTCGGAGCCGTCGAGCGTCACAACCTTGATCTCAGCTGTGCCATCCTTATCTTTGGCTGTCACAACGCCGTCGGCAGAGACTACGGCGATCTCTTCATCGGAGGATGTGAATTTCAAATGAGGATTGCTGACCTTCTCTGGTGAAACTACAGCCTCAAGGGTATATTCTTCTCCGTAACCGAGATTAAGGCTCTCATGCGCCAGAGTAAGCGATGTGATGATAGAGGGATGCTCAATTTCCACGAGGAAGTCACGTCCAAGAGAAGGGTTACCTTTCACGGTGGCAGAGACAATGACATTGCCCGTCTTGCCTCCGGCAATAACCATGCCGTCGATAACAACTGCAATCTCAGGGTCGGCAGTGCTCCATTCGAACTCAGCGTCGGCATCGAGAGGCTGGAGATAGGGATGGAGGAATCCAAACTCACCGGGCTGGAGAGTGAGGTCGGGAGTGGTGAGATCCTTATTTTCATCGAGTGCACGACCTTGGTTGTCGAGGGCTACAACACCCTTGGCTGCCCCACCCTCTTTCTTCACATTGGAACATGTGTAGCTTCCGCCGCTGATAGTGGCTTCGAGAATGTTGGTGCGAGAAGCGGGACACTCGATATCGGCGATACGACCGAACTCATCGCGGCTTACGGGATAGAGATAATAGCGTCCGTCGGGAAGTGAAGTGATGTCGACCTGAATATAGGGAGCTCGGGTGAACCAGCGCACCCACTCGCGCGGCTCCTGCTCAAAGAAATATTCCACTTTAGAGGGGTCAGCCACATTCACGGCACGCAGTCCGATTGCAGACGTAAAGTCACGCCCTGTAAGATTGAAGATACCTTCCTTGATGTCCCATCCGTCGAAATCATAATCGTCAACGCGGAAAGTATTGGGAATCTCACCCTGGGCGAGAGAGCCCGTCATGGAGAGGCGCATCGGCTGGAGACCACCCTTGGGTGCGCGTATATTGACCACAGCACCATGACGACGGAAGAAACCGGAATTGGCACCACCTACTCCTTGCTCCTCCGGGTCAAGGTTGGAAAGCAAGAAATAACCGTCGCTTTTCCCCTCCCATCCCCAGTTGATATGGAAATAGCCGTCGCGATAACCATCGCATACGAAGGAGTGGCCCTCACTGATGGCCTGGCCGTCATAAGGCATGGCCTGCCCGGCAGCGAGCTGGCTATAGATGATCTGTTCCCACTGATCATCGGTATAGAAATTGCGGCTTAGATGCTCCACAATGGGGTCATAAGCAAAATTTGTGACCAAGGCATCGGGAGTATAATAGGAGTAGGTGCCGGCGGAAGTGCCGGTGAATGTCATGAAGAGTGAGCGAGCCAATTCGTAGAGCATCTTCGCCATATTGTCGGTCTGCTCGGAAGGGAGTCCGAGACCGGAATCAGGCATGGACGCCCAGTCATATTCAGTGTTCAGACGGAACTTGCCGGCCTCATATATGACAGTGCCACGTGACTTGGGAGGCCACTGGTGGGTTCGCATCACCTGACCGGTGGAGAGAGCCACACAACCTACCGGACAGCGGTCGTAGCCATTCTTAGGACAGTAAGCGTTATAGGGGGCTGTCTGGTTCCAGGTAGAAGTCACGAGCGGCTCAATCTCCTTACGTCCGGCAAGTGCTTCCGGCGCACGATAGGATGCGGAGGCAGCGAGACGTGCCACACTTGCAGCATAGTCGGCAAGCATGGCCTCGAGAGCGGGTGGAAGGTTGGAAGGATCGAGCGAGCCGGAGTCAGCATAGCCGAGGATGAGTGGAGCGGAATCGTCGCCGGCCACGATGGCAAAGCCTTGGTCCTGACCGAAGTCTACGCCATAGAGTGCAGTAGAGAGACCTTCGGCACTACGGGTCAATACGATTGAGGGAGCCACGGCACCCGGAGCTTTCCTTCCTGCCGGAGTACCCTTGCGGGCCTCGGCAGCGATGCCGAGGGCTTTCTCCGGCGACACCGGGGCAGCGGAGGCTGCTGACGGCCAGAGGGCAGCCAAGGCTGCCAGCGCCAGAGGAGCTATGTAGTGTAATTTCATATTGATAAGCGGATTATAAAAGTTGTTGAAATGTTGTAATAGGTATAGTTGTACGCAAAATTAACGAAAAAAATGAGATTATATGCTTTCTCATTGGTTAAATTAGTTAAAAAGCAGCATGATTTCCTCCAAATGAAAAAATCCGACACCTCAGGAAGGCATCGGATTTTGAATCTCAGGATCATTCAGCGGCTCAGGCTGCTCAGCGTAAAGGCTATCCCACACGGAGCCTTATCAGAGAGTGCGCTCCACGTCCCAGACGAACGCACGCAGGCCGAGCAACGGCTTCTCCTCATCCAGCACCTTGAGGCGTCCGAGCAGAGGCTCCACCCTATCATCAGCCACGAAGGTAAGGATTGAGGAATTCTCGGCGGGCCAGGCGTGGGATCCGTAATGAGCCTGGCCTGTGGCAGAGCCGCGTCCATGCACAGTGCCGAAGGATGTGAAGCCACGGCAGGAAGATTTGTCGAGTGCTTCGAGCACAGCTTCATAATGAGCCTGGTCGAAGGCTATGAATATTGCTTTCATCAGGATTTTTTCAGTTTTATTCCACCATTATTGTTGTTGCCTCCCGCAGCGGAAGCCGCGAGTGCCTTGCGGTGAGCCTTGCGGCGCTTGCGCACGCCATTGCCGGCGAATACGCAATAGAGCACAGGCACGAAGAGCAGTGTAAGCACAGTTGAGAAGGTAAGACCGCCGATGACGGCTGTGCCCATCGGGCGCCACATCTCAGCTCCTTGGCCCGAACCCACAGCCATAGGCACCATACCGAGGATGGTGGTCAGAGTGGTCATCACCACCGGACGCAGACGCGAGCGGCCACCATCGATCACAGCGCGGCGGATGCTCATGCCGCGTTCGCGGTTGAGAGTGATATAGTCAATGAGCACGATACCATTCTTAACCACGATGCCGATGAGCATAATGGCACCGATCATACTCATCACATTGAGCGTATGGCCCGTGAGCCAGAGGATGATGAACACGCCGGAGAAGGCAAACAGAAGCGACGTCATGATGATGCCCGGGTAAGTGAGCGACTCAAACTGTGCGGCCATCACGATGTAAACGAGGATGATGATAAGCACACCGAGCATTAGGAGGTCAGAGAAGGAGTCCTGCTGGTCCTCATAACTGCCGGCGAGTCCGATGGTAATTCCGGCAGGAAGATGCAGCTCATCAATCTTAAGCTGGGCTTCCATGACGACCTCCGACATCGGGGCACCGTCAACGACAGCCGACACCGTGATGAGGCGTTCGCGGTCCTTACGTTCGATAGTAGGAGGCGTGAAACGCTCCACGACCTTTCCCAAATCCTTGATACGCACCGAACCGCCCGTGGGGGTATAGACGAGGATATTCTCAATATCCTCGATCGAGACACGACTCTCCGGCTCATACATCACCTTGATGTCATATTCCTCGCCATCCTCGCGGAAGCGAGAAGCAGTGGCGCCGTTGATACGGTTGCGGAGATAATAGGCGGCAGTCTGGAGGCTGAGACCATAGAGCGCGAGCTTGTCGCGGTCGAAATCCACCTGATATTCCGGCTGATATTCCGAACGTGAGAGAGTTACGTCGGCTGTTCCAGGTATTCCCTCGAGAATCTTCTGGAGCGTGCGGGCCACGGAGTCAGTGGCATCGAAGTCATAGCCATAGATCTCGAAGTCGAGAGTGCTCTGTCCTCCCATTCCCTGACCTCGACCGCCACCGATGTTTACCTGAGCCTTGCGGAACTCCGGATACCTCTCGCGGAGGTCGCGACGCATGCCGTCGGCAATCTCCTTGATGCCACGCTTACGATCGCCGGGGTCGGAGAGTCGGATATTCATAGAGATGATATGTGCGCCATTGTCGGAAAGGGAAGCATACGTGTTGTCGGAAGAAGCCGGACCGACAGTGTAACTTGACACGAGAATCTCCGGATACTTGGCACGCCAGAGAGAGTCAAGGCTGTGGGTCACTTCCTGAGCCGTCTCCACGCGGCTGCCGATGGGAAGTTCCAGACTTACGCCGAGTCGGCCGTCGTCCTGCGTCGGGAAGAACTCGGTGCCGACGAAGCGCATGAGGAAAATCGAACCGACAAAGATGGCGAGACAGACGATGATGGTCACGGCGCGATGATTCACGATACGACGCAGCAGCGAGGCGTAGCCGTCGTCGAAGCGGTCGAGGGCACGTGCAATCGGGCCGTAGAGGCGGTCGTAGAGTTTGGAATGCTTGTTGTTGAGACGCAACCACTGGGAGCAGAGCATCGGGGTGAGCGAGAGGGCGCAAGTAGTGGAGATGATCATCATGATGGTCACCATCCATCCCAACTGGCGGAAGAGCACACCCGTCATACCCGTCACGAGTGTGAGCGGGAAGAACACAGCGATGAGCGTAAGAGTGGAGGCGATTACGGAGATAGCCACCTCATTAGTGGCATGTACGGCAGCCTGCTTCGGGTCGGCACCACGTTCGATGTGGGTCGTCACATTTTCAAGCACCACAATGGCGTCATCGACCACCATACCGATTGAAATAGACAGGTTGGCTGGTTCAGGCTTCCGCCCATTGACCAATATTCCTCACTGCTGCCTCCCGT
>CAZPQD010000078.1:0-14306 GCA_964588625.1 uncultured Sangeribacter sp.
GCACATGGAGGGTGCGATATGCTCCTTGTCGTCGGCCTTCATGGCAGCCTCGAGAGCCTCGAGAGAGCCGTGGATCTTCTCATCAACGGGCACGTAGACTTCAGTGGAAGCAGCCCAGAGCACTACCACGCGTTCCACGCCAGTCTCCTTCTTGAAGTTGCGGATATCCTCGCGGATCTGCTCCACCATGTCCCAGCGGTCCTTGCAGTCCTTCACGTTGTCGCCGTCAAGACGCTTTGCATAGTTCTTGTCGAAAGCTGCCTTGAGGGGTTTGATCTTGATGAGTTCATCCTTTACGGGTTCGATATCCTTCTCCTTGAGCACTTCAGCGTTGAGGGCGGACTCGTAGGCATTTGCGGGATAAACGTCCCAAGCTGCGAATTCGATGTCGTTGAGATCGGCCAGAGGCACGATGTCCTTATAGTGGAGATATTTCTTGTCAGCACCGCGGCCAACACGGATTTTGTCATACTGAGTCATCGAGCCTACAGGCTTTGCGAGACCTTTGCGTGTCATGAGCACACCAGTCATGAATGTGGAAGTCACGGCGCCGAGGCCTACTACCATCACACCCAGTTTGCCGTTAGGCTTAACTGCTTTAGTTGCCATAATTGTTTCTGTTATGTCCTGTTGTTTAGTTGATATTAAATTTAAGAGAGGGGGCTTCAGGAAGAAATCCTCCTTTCGCCAGGGAATCCTCAACACTGCAAAATTGCAGAAAAGAAGACCCACAATTTCCTCTGAGAGTGGAATTGCGGGTCAAAATTATCACCATTTTCGGAATTGGCAAAGAATTTACACTAAAAATTGCAATGGCGTTTCCTTAATTTTTGTTAATAAGTAGTCATTTAACTAAATAGAGGTTAAATTTACTTCAAACAAGACCAATTCCGTTAATAAATTCAAATGAGGCAAATTCGCCAAAAAGACGGATTTGGGCTTTTTTCATGAGATTCCGAGCAAAGCGGGGATCTCATCGAGCGACTTGATGATGCAGGGGTCGGTCTGGGCATCCTCTTCGGCTGTCCATCCCTTTCCCTTTAGCCATAAGGTATGGCAGCCGGCCTCACGAGCGGGAAGGATATCCTTCTTGTAGGAGTCGCCGACCACGAGCACTTCATCGGCAGGCAGACCGAGGTCGCGCACACCGATGCGGAAAATCTCCGGATCAGGTTTGCGTACACCCACGACTGCGCTCTCCACGATTTTCTTGAAATATTGGTCGATGCCGAAATCCTTGAGCACAGTCTCCACATTGCCATAGAAATTGGAGACGAGAACCATGGGGTAATGCTTCGAGAGGAGCTGGAGCACAGGCTGGGCAGCCTTCACATGGGCTGCGGCCGATTCGTAGCAGATTTTGGCAGCCTCGGCAGCCTTCTGCTCGACGAGAGCGGGCGGGAAGAGACCTTCCTCAGAGACGTGCTGGAGTTCGAGGCGCATCTTCACGAGCAGCAGGTCGTGGAAATCATGTTCTGGAAGGATGTGACGCACTTTGGCGAGTTCGCGTTCGGCATAGACGTAGGCCTCGCGGAATTGAGGCACACCGACAGCTATGCCTGCTTTCTGCCAAGCGTCATATATCACTCCGCTCCAATGGTCGCCACCCGAGTCGAGGGTGCCGCCATAGTCGAAGATTATTCCTTTTATATTCTTAAGGGAGCTTGCATCCATCATCAATAATTTCTATAAGGTTTGACATACATTATATATGGATATAACGTCCTTCCGGGGGATGAGGGTTCAAAACAGCATCAGACCGGCTGGCCGCTTTCGAGTTCGCGAACACATTTGCGGCAGATGCTCTCATGGCGCGCCATCATATAGATAAGCAGGATGTTGAGCACCACAAGTTCAAAGGCGAAATAGAGCCATGGCATCTGGAAGATAAGGATGGCTGCGAAGAGGGCGAAAGTGCGGGTATTGAAAGAGAGGATGTTGGTATATTTCATCAGAGGCTTGCTGAGCGCCCGGAATTTCTGGCGGAATGAGTCGGGCACACTGTCACCGTAACGCTGGCGAAGGATCGCTCTGAGTTTCTGCATCCAAGGAGTTCGTTTCTCCTGTCCGGACGTATAGTTGGCATAGAACATGAGGGTGATCTTCTGCCAGAAGTTATGTTTCCATGAGAGGGAATGAAATTTGGCCCACACCTCCTGCGCATCCTCAAGTTCGCTGCCATCCTTCCCCTTGACAAAATAGAGGTGGAACTGGCGGTAATAGTCGGCCATTGCGGCCTGGACACCATGGCATATACCCGTAAGGACAGCCATAACCCATATGACCCAATGGTGGGCTGAGAAGAAATCGGAAGTGACATTCTCACGCAGACATATGGCGATGTAAATTGCTGCAAACCAGAAATCGCCGCTGAGGCCATCGAGTATGCGTCCGATGCGTGAATATTGCTTGGTCATGCGGGCCAGCTGACCATCGGCGGAGTCGAAGGAGTCAGCCCATACGAGCAGCAGGACTCCGAGCAGGTTCAGCCAGAAATCATTGAAATAGAAAAGCACACCCGCGCCCACGCCGAGGAAGATGGAGGCTATTGTGATGGCGTTGGGAGTGACGCCAAGTCGGGCAGCCAGACGTGCCCATACATAACCTATGGGGCGATAGAACATGAGGTCGAAGGTCTCCTCAGTATCCTCCGACTTGAGGGTGGAACGGTAATCGTCCCAGAATCCTTTTTTCTTTTCACTCATGGTCCTTGTCATTTATTTTTCCATTCACGGATAGCTGCGAGCACACACTTGGCGATGTAGGGGGCCGCCTCCTTGCGGCAGGGGGCGAAACTCGGCCAGTCGTTGAAATCTATGATACGGATGGAGCCGTCGGGATCGACGATGCAGTCGCCGCCATATATCTTGACTTCCGTCACTTCCGATGCCCTCTGGCAAATCTGCTTCAGATAGTCTTCATCGAAGCTGATGCCCTGTGATTTGCCGTTGACGGCCTCATAGCCATACTTGCTGTGACCCTCGTCGAAGGGATAGAACCAGAAGAAGAAAGGCTGGCCCTGGATGCCATAGAATTTGATGAGATCGCCTACGAGATGGCGGTTGATGACGGCGCGCTTGATTCCTCTGTAGAAATATTCGTGGAGCATGCCCTGTGCCTCTTCCGGATGCCGGCAATAGCTAACGTCCTCCTTATGCATGGCATGGAAATCGCCGCGCTTTATCCAGCAGGAGCTGAAACCGGCCTTGAGGAGTTCCTCGGTGACATTCTCATTGGTATTGACGATAAGGCTGTCGGGATAGGGCACATGGTTGCCGAGCAACAGGCGTGTCATACGCTCGCGCGTACAGTTCTCGATGCCATAGCCTGAATTGATGACAAGGCGTCCGGCATCCTCCATGCGTTGGAGGCGCTCAATCGAAGCCTGCTCACGGCACATATTGAGTATGATGTCTTCCGTGATGTCCTGCGTATTGAATTGATCCTCACTGTATATATTGACTTCGCATCCTCGCTTCCGCAGTTGGTCGGCAGCGGCGTTGAAGATAGCCGCGTCGTTGCCTATATGGTTCGGGGAATATGCGCCGGCTCTCATGATTCCGGCTATTCTGATATCTGCCATTTCTTCTGATTATAATGAATCTTTAAGGAATTTCTCGGCTGTGGCGATGTCGCCGGCATGGTCTACATCCACAATCTTGGGAATCGAGAAGGCGCGGATATCGAGTCCGGCCTCCACGAGAGCACGTTGATAATTGCGCATTCGGCTCACACCCCTCTCGACACACTCCTCCAGCACCTTCACTGCCGGGTCAGAGAGTCCATAGATACCACCGCTTACAAATCTCACTCCCTCCCACGGTGCATCGCGGAAGGCCACGATCCTGTCGTCGGCAGCCACTTCCACATACAGTGGTTTCTCATCATCGATGAAGGGAGTGACGGCCATCATGCCGTCCACACCGGCGGGAGCCTTTTCATAGGCATCGACATACGCGCGAAACTCCTCCTCACGGAAGATTGTATCTACAGTGGTGACGATGAATCGCCCCTTTCCCTTAAGAAGACTCGAGAGATGCCAGAAGCTATGCATGGAAGAGGGAGTGGTGCGCACGATCATATCAAGCTTCACCGGGAGGATCTCCTCCTTTACCTTGCGCAGATAATCTGCCACCTCCGTCATCTGCTCATTGACGATGACGGCCACGGAGCCCGCGCCGCAATCGCAGAATATGTCGATGAGGCGGCGGATCATGGGCACACCGTTTATTCTGACCAGCGGCTTAGGGAGACTTACGCCCTCCTGCTGGAGCCGCGAGCCTTCGCCGGCGGCAATGATACCGAAATTCATAATCAGGGGTTTTGGGTATTAACATTAGACTCGGTAGACTCGGAGTCGGGTTGAACGGGAGCCGCCTCACCGGAGTGCTCGCCCGCCGGCTGCTTCTCCTCTTCCGCAACCCGTGGCTGTCGCTCCTTACGTTGCTGACGATCGCGGCCCTGACCTTCGGGAGCCACATTTCCCAAAGGATTGGCAGAAGCCTCGTCGGCACGCTTACGCGAACGGAAGATATCCACAGCCTTATAGATGGCCTCACGCATGGAGGACTCGTCGGCCACCCCTTTCCAGGCTATATCGAAGGCTGTGCCATGATCTGGAGAGGTTCGGACATAGGGTAATCCAGCCGTAAAATTGACGCCGTGTTCTGCGGCGAGGGCCTTGAAAGGGGCAAGGCCCTGATCATGATACATAGCCACGACACCATCGAAATTCCGGTAGGCGCCGGTGGAGAAGAACCCGTCGGCAGCAAATGGTCCGAAGGCCAGAATACCCTCCTGACAGCATTTTTCGATACCGGGGATAATCTGTGTCTTCTCATCCGAACCGAGCAGACCATTGTCGCCGCAATGCGGGTTGAGCGACAGGACTGCAATCTTGGGACGCGAGGTCGAGAAGTCGCGACGCAGGGAGGCGTCAAGCGCCCTCACAGTCTCTTCCACGGCTTCGGCCGTGATGGCAGGGGCAATTTCCGACAGAGGCAGATGGGTTGTCACCAAAGCGACGCGGATATTGTCATCGAAAAGTATCATGAGCGATTTCACACCTTTTCCTATGCGCTGCTGAAGATATTCAGTATGTCCGGGGAAATTAAATTCTGCGCTGTTGGCTGTGGCCTTACATATGGGGGCAGTCACGATCACATCGACTTTTCCCTCCTCAAGGGCTGAGCATGCAGCCTCAAGGGCAGCCACAGCCGCCTTTCCGGCTTCAGGAGAGGATACGCCCGGGGTGAGCTTCACACCGTCGCATCCGATATCCACAAGATTGATTTGTCCCTCGGCAGCATTTTCGGCATTTTCTACACACTCAAAAGAAAAATCCTCTATACCGAGGTCGGCACGGCATTTCTCCACAAGGGGAGCGGAACCGAAAATGACGGGAGTGAAAAGCTCCGTGACTCGTTCGTCGGCCAGGGCCTTGAGTATAACCTCATAGCCGATGCCGTTGATATCTCCATGGGTGATTCCCACCCTTACTAATCTTTCCATAATCATAAGAATCCGCAGCCGGCAATTCCAAACAGCTTTCGCGGTTGTTGATTGAAGAGGTGCACTCTAATTCTACTGAAGAGTACAGGCAGAACTGCTGATAATAAAACGGGCGCACTCTCTAAAGGAAGAAAGTGCGCCCAAAATTACAAAAAAAAACCGAGAAATCCGCTCTTTTCAAGATTTGGCAGCCAGCATTCCGCAAGCTCCCTCTATATCTTCACCTCTTGAGGCGCGGATTGTGGCCGTGATACCTTTGGAATTGAGGTAATTGCGGAACATCAGCATCCTCTCCTCGCTGCAGGGGTGAAGGTCTACGCCAGGAATGGCATGAAAGCGGATAAGATTGACACGGCAGTCGAGTCCCTCAATCATCTTGACGAGCATTTCGGCATGGCGGATGTCATCGTTGACCCCGCGCCACATTATATACTCGAAGCTGAGACGGCGCTGATGAGAGAAATCATACCCGCGCAGAAGCTTGATGACGCTCGTGATGGGGAAGGCCTTCTGGGCGGGCATCATAGCCTGTCGGTCGGCAGTGTCGGCAGTATGCAGACTGACAGCCACGTGCACCTGAGTCTTCTCAAGCAAGTCCTTAAGTTCGGGCATCTTGCCTACGGTGGAGACAGTTATTCTCTTGGGACTCCATGCCAGACCCCAAGGTGCGGTCAGAATCTCGATTGCACGTTGCACAGCCGAAAAATTATCGAGAGGCTCTCCCATTCCCATGAAGACAATGTTGGTGAGAGGTTGCAGGGCCTTATGTCCGATTTCCGGAGCAGGGGGCACGGACAAAAACTGGTTTACTATTTCAGCAGCAGAGAGATTGGCCTTGAAGCCGAGTTTGCCGGTAGCGCAGAAATAGCAATTCATCTTGCACCCTACCTGCGAGGAGACACATAGGGTGGCACGGTCTCGGTCGGGGATATATACGGCCTCTACACCGGGTCCACGCTTAGTGGCGAAGAGATATTTTATGGTGCCATCGGAAGATACGGAATGCTTTACGGGATTTACGCGGCCAATGACATAATTTTCCTCGAGCCAAGCCCGATTTTTCTTGGAGATATTGACCATCTGATCGAAAGAAGTCACTTTCTTGCCATAAATCCATTCGGCCAGCTGCTTGCCGACGAATGCGGGCATACCGCCTTCGCGGGCCACATTGCGCAATTCCTCAAGATTCATTCCGATTAGTGGCAGTCGCTCATTATCCATAGTTTTTGTATTTGATTTAAATTGAAGCCCTCATTTCAATCGGGCCACAATGAGGGAGGGGATGATATATAAAGGCGGGAGTCGCATCCGTGGCGACTCCCGCGCGTTCGTTCTTATTCTTTTATCCGGAGATGACAGGATTATGAGATGCACCCTTCGAATTTGAAGGCTCTCTTATAAGCTGCCGGCTCCGAATCAGAAGGCGGTACTATCAGTCGCCAGCCTCGAATTTATAGGTATTGTTGACAACCTTCTCGGCACCACGGAGCATATCCTGAAGCTGAGGGTTGACCATCTGGAAGTACTGCTGTTCGTACTGGCTGTCGTTGAAGGGGAATTTCTCAGTCTCGGTATTGAGTACACGGTAGACGTAGACTCCGTCGTCGCCCTTCACGATGACAGCGGCAGCTCCGGGCTTGGAGCCGAGCATACGGCCAAGCACCTTGGGATCGCGCACAGCTCCTGTGCGGGCCATCCTAATCTTAGGCTGGGCAGCCTCCACACCCATTGCCTGAGCTGCGGAAGCGACTGTCTTGGCATTAGGCTTGTACTTCTTCACCAGATCATCGCCGGCTTTGGAGCGGCGCACTTTCTCAGTGACGTATTTCTTAACGTCGGCATTGGAGACGGGGATATATTCGTCATATTCAGAATCAACTGCCACTGCATAGAGGGCGGGATTGTCTGAATCCTTCGACTCGTAGATATGGCTTACCTCACCGGGCTTGCCATCGATCATAACCCAACGCACCACCTGGCGGCTATCAGGATAATAGCTCTGCATACCCATCATTCGGGGCACAGCGGGAGTGGATTGAGTCAGGCTGTATTTCTGCACATTGTAGCCTTCCTTGGCGGCATTCTTGCTGAAGTCGGCAGCTGTCTTATTGGCAGCCACGAATTTCTCGAGTTTCACGCGTGCGTCGTCAACAGTCTTTGTGGAAGGCTTGAGGTCATAAGTCACCTCATCGAACTCATATACAGCCACAGGTGCATTGCGCTTTGTCACCTTGGCGAGCACGGCACCTTCCTCAGCGCTCATGAGAGTGATGTAGGAAGAACCGGCATTGCCGAGCGAGTCAAGCTGAGCATCTGTGAGGGCACCAGTCTTGCCCTGGGCAGTGAAGAGGGGAATCCACTGTTCAGCCTGCACCATTACGGAGTCGGCAGAGAAACGTGAGGCCACGGAGTCAACTGCCAGACCGCCATTGAGGGCGGCGAGCACACGTCCGGGGAGGTTTTTGCCTACCACCTGCACGAGGTTCAGCTGGATTGAGTCCACCTCAGTGCGGCGGTTACCCATCTTTACGATTGTGAATCCACGGAGATTTTCGGAAATGAGGCTTACCTGATTGTCAGAGGCACCGAGCACGAAATCCTTCACAGGACCGGCCTGCAGGTCGGAAGCACGCAGCGAGCGGCGTTCAACCACGACACCGGCCTTACGGGCGTCCTTATCAACAGCACCGCCTGTGGAGTCAGAAAGGCTCTTGAGTGTCTGCTGAGCGAGACGCTTGGCCTCGGAACGGTCTGCCTCAGAAGGAGCAATGTTTACTGCGATGAAGCTTACGTCTTTGGTAGGCTCCTGCACTTTGAATTTGTTCTTCTCCTGATCGTACATTGCGTTGGCCTCGGAGTCGCTGACGGGATATTTCTTCTCATCGAGCGCACCGTAGGGAAGCACTGCGAGGTCGACAGTGGCTGTGTTGACATAGTCGTTGAAGAGGGCCTTCTTGTCGAGGTCGTTGGCCTTGACAGTTCCGTAAAGGAGGCGCTGATATGTCTGGCGGGCCACCATTGTGGAAGTCTCCTGCTCCATGGCGATCCAGGCTCTCTGGAAGGGAGCCATGTCGGCATCGGTAAGGCCATGCTGTTTGGGGTTGAAGATCACTTCATAAGCCTGCTGGGGAGTGGAGACGTTAAGGTTGCGGGAGTTGAGTTGCTGGATGATTTCGGAGAGACGCTGTGTATTCACAGGGTTATCGAGCACATAGAAGCGGAGGAGTTCGGAGCCTGTGCGGATGCCGGCGCGTTTCACGGCTCGGTCGAGCAGATGCTCGCCTACGAGCTGCTCCACCGCCATCTGGGCGAGAAGCTGAGTGTCGAAATTGGCATATTGAGCCGGATTCTGCTTGCGTGCGGCCTCAAGCTGGCTGTTGAGTTCCTCGCGTTTGCGCTGGTATTCGGTGTAGTCGATTTTCTCACCGCCGATTTTTGCGACAGTAGTGTGGTCGCCGAAGAGATTACGGCTGTTAGTGAGGGCATCGCCTACGATAAACGCCAGCAACGCCAGGCCGATCACGATGATGAGCAGCCCTGACTTACTTCTGATTTTCTCTAAAGTTGCCATTCTGTAGGGTATAATGTAGATTTATATTCGAAAAAGGCGTATCGCAGGGCGACACGGAAAGAACACGCAAAGATAACACTTTTGGCTCAATCCGACAATTTTCGTGCCTTTTTCTTAAATAAAATTCACAATCAGGCGAGAGAAAAGGCCTTTTTAAGGTCGTCGACAAGGTCAAGTTCCTCCCACGGGAAGAGTTTTACCTCGCGAGTGAACTCGCCGCCGCGCAGTCCGGGATCGCGGAATGTCTTGGTGACACGTTCGGGTTTGCGGCCCATGTGCCCGTAGGCAGCTGTCTCCAGATAGATGGGATTGCGGAGTTGCAGACGCTTCTCGATGGCCTTGGGAGTGAGCGATACTGTGCGGCGGATGACGTCGGCTATCTGGGCGTCGGACATGTCTACCTTTGATGTGCCGTAAGTATTGACCATCACGCTGACGGGTTCTGCAACCCCGATGGCATAAGCCACCTGCAGGAGCACCTCGTCGGCCACTCCGGCAGCCACCATATTCTTGGCGATATGACGGCAGGCGTAGGCAGCGCTGCGGTCTACCTTGGAGGGATCCTTGCCAGAGAAGGCACCACCGCCGTGGGCACCGCGTCCGCCGTAGGTGTCGACAATGATCTTGCGGCCTGTGAGGCCGGTGTCGGCGTGAGGACCGCCGAGTACGAATTTGCCGGTAGGATTGACGTGAAGTATCATCTTATCGTCAAACAGGGCCTGGATATCTTCCGGCAGGGAGGCCTTCACACGCGGAATCAGCACCTCCTCCACATCCTTGCGGATCTGAGCGAGCATCTCTCTTTCGGCTGCTTTCTCCGCCTCTTTTGTAGGTTCGAGAGGGGCGATGAACTCGTCATGCTGCGTGGAGATGACGATGGTGTGTATGCGCAGCGGCTTGCCGTTGTCGTCATACTCCACAGTCACCTGGCTCTTGGCGTCAGGACGAAGATAGGTAGTGAGACGTCCCTTGCGGTAATAGTTCATGGCGCTTCCATCGCGACGGATGGTGGAAAGCTCCTTGAGCAGACGGTGGGAAAGGTCGAGTGTAAGGGGCATGTAGTTCTCTGTCTCGTTGGTGGCATAGCCGAACATCATACCCTGGTCGCCGGCTCCCTGAAGCTCCTCTGATTCGCGCTTCACACCCATGTTGATATCGGGACTCTGCTCATGTATGGCGGAGAAGATGCCGCAGGAGTCGCCGTCGAAACGGTAGGCACCGCGGTTGTAGCCTATCTCGTTGATGAGTTTTCTGGCTACAACGGGAATATCGACGTAAGCATTGCTTGTGACTTCTCCGGCAACCACCACCTGGCCGGTGGTGCAGAGGGATTCAATAGCCACATGTGACTCCGGATCGCGGGCGAGGAACTCGTCGAGGAGCGCATCGCTGATCTGGTCGGCCACCTTGTCGGGATGGCCTTCGGAAACGGATTCCGAGGTGAATAGATAACTCATTTTATGTCGTGTTTAAATTTTTATGTCGTGTTTAAATTCAATTACAAAAAAAACATTCATGGCTTATGCAGCCACAAATGCTTTACTCCGGATTATCTTCGCGCAAGGCCACATGCGGGGGCTTACGGAAGAGCAGTTTTAGCATTTTTTTCAGTGGTTGCAAGCAGCCAAATTTTTCCACCTGTCCGTAAAGGGACTGCGCCCATTCCGGATTGCGGACGCAAAGTTAGTAAAAAATTGGCTGCTATGCAAATTCCAATGAAAAAAGATTATTCGTTTTGAAAAGATTATTCGTCGAGGCCGGCGGCCTTGCGGATACGGTTCGGGATGTCGGTGTTGTCGTTGAGCGGGGCGAAAAGTTCGGCTCCGGCTCCGATTGCGTAGACGGGAACCAGTCCGCCGGAGTGATTGTTGGTGGTCCAGCCGAGGCCGGTCACATAATCCATCACGCGGAACACTTCCTCCGTAAAGCTATTGAATGAGTTATAGAGCGTCTTGTTCTCCTTTCCGGTATGCGACAGGAAGGATTTTTCAAATTCGCCTCGGAGGCGCGCTTCCTGTTCTTCAGTGACGGGCACCGGTCCCCAGAATCCGAAATTGTCGGCGAGGAAGGCACGCATGTCATCCCAAGTGTAGTTGTCACCGCCCTGCCCTATCTCACGGCAATATTCAGCGAAGCGGTCTTTGGAGATTTTCTGATGGTCGATGAAGTGGAGATGCAGGTCATAGTGTATGTTATTGTTGCCTAGTCCCATGCCTCCCGTCTCATGGTCGGCAGTCACGACGATAAGCGTCTCGTCGGGATACTCAAGATAGAAATCATAGGCGTGGCGCAGAGCCTGATTGAAATTAAGCACTTCCTTGATGGCAGTTGCGCCGTCGTTGGCATGGCCGGCATAGTCGATATTGCCACCCTCCACCATCATGAAGAAGCGGTCGCGGCCGCTATCCTTCATCCTGCGGATGGCAGCCTCGGTCATGTCGGGGAGAGTCATGGCCCCCGCCACAGAGTCGATGGTGAAATGTATCTGATGATAATCGATGTCGCGTGGATTAAGGAGAAGAACTTTTCCTGCGGGGAGGGCTGCGAGTTCATCGATTCCGTAGGCTATGGCCACATCGTTGTCGGCCAGTCGTTCGAGCAGGTCGGTGGGATTACCTTCCTTATCCTTAAGTCCCCTAAGGCGGGCACCCCCGATGAAATCGTAGCCTGAGCCGGCAAGCTGACAACCTATCTCATAATACATTCCGCGGTTGGGAACATGGGCATAGAACGCTCCCGGAGTTGCATCATCCGGCGGCACGGAAGTGAGCAGCGCCACTCCAAATCCCTTGTCGGCGAACTCCTTGGCAATGGATTGCACAGGGACAGTATCCGCCGACATACCCAACATGCTGTTGCGTGTCTTCACACCTGTGGCAAGTGCAGTGCCGGCAGCCGCCGAGTCAGTGACGGGTGAAGAAGCGGAATGCGTGGTAGAGGCTGAGGCCACAGGAAACGACATCATCAGCAAGGGCTCTTCCGAACCGCGGACGGTGCGCTCATACGCCTGGGCAGCCATGGCATGCGCCATACCCATGCCGTCGCCGATGAAATAGAACACATAGCGCGCCGGAGTGTTTGCCAGAGATGACAAAGCCACGGTCAAGGCCGCTATCAGGGAAAAATATCTTGATTTCATATTTGCGGGTTTGTTCAGTTCTTGAGGAAAACGAGCCACACAGCCAATATCAGGCAGACGAAAGCTGCGAAATGATTCCAATGCAATGATTCGCCACGGAAGAAGACAACCGTGAAGACTGTGAATATCACCAGAGTTATGGCCTCCTGAATCACCTTCAGCTGCATCAGCGTGAAAGGGCCGCCGTTGCCTGTGAAGCCCATGCGGTTGGCCGGCACCTGACAGAAATACTCAAGAAGGGCGATGCCCCATGATATAAGCACCACGACCACAAGTGGAGTGGTATGATCTATCCATTTCAGGTCCTGCATCTTGAGATGTCCATACCACGCCAAAGTCATGAAAACGTTGGAGATCACCAACAGTAGAATAGTATAGAAAGCTGTCATGGCTGCAAAATTACAAAAATTTCGCGCGTCGGCAAAGAGCGGCCGGTGGGTACCCGATGTAAAAACCGGCACCCCGGCGACGCAGTGTCAGACCTCAAAACGGAGAGAGGCGCAGGCGTGCCCTCTGTGCCGGTTGGCCGTCGGTATCATCGGCGGGCGTGACGGCAGTCAGCATCAGCTGCGACTGGAGGGAGACGGCAGCCGTTGCGGCGGCACCGGAGAGATTGAGGTCGGGCAGATGATTGACATTGCGAAGCCAAGCGGAAGCAATATGGCTTACCAATGCCGTGACCGCTGTGGATTTCAATAATCTCATCCTTCCGTCAGCGCAAGCGTTCTTAGGAGTGAAATAGAATAGTTTCTCCGACATTCCACATTCGGCCTCCCCCTTTTCACTGAGCAGGCCACCGAGCCACGCAGCCGCCGCGTCCCACAGAACGGCCATCATTGTGCAATCCGACATATCGTCCGGAGCCACCATCACCCGCGAGGCCAGTTTCTCATCGTCGGCCAGACAGTAGGCCACAGTCTCCGCAACTCTTGGCATCACCTCCTCAAAAGTCACCTCAATACTACCGGAAGAAGTGAGCCCAATCTGCATGATTTTCTTATCCATAATCATTCCTTGTGGTTCCTTTTAGTTAAAATTTCCTTAAAGTTTCATAAAAGCATCGTTTTAATTTTGCTTTTAAGACTTTTCTTATTAAATTGCATCGCAAAACAAAACGAAAGCAAATTTAAATCAACATATCCGGCCCAAAACCATATCCGGCCCAATCAAATGAACCATATGACTACATCAAAAACACCCGACCTCTCCACCGTAAAGGGACGTCTGCTGGCTTATCTGCGCCACTCTCGCATCAGCCAGAGTGAATTTGCACGCCGCCTGGGGGTAACTCCCACCTATATCGGGGCTATGCGCAAGTCGATACCGGAGGAAAAAGTAATGAAGATCATCAGTCTCTTCCCCGACCTCAACCGCGATTGGCTTCTCTACGGCGAAGGAGAAATGCTTATTGGCACAGGCAATGAGGAAGAGGATAATGATGTGAAGGGGATGTATGAGGTGCCGCTGTTGCCGGTGGAGGCGGCTGCGGGCAGGTTGCAGGATTGGTCGACATCTGTGGCGTTGCGTCAATGCCAGATGGTGATGAGTCCGTTGCCGGGCGTCGATTTTGCCATCCGCATATCGGGCGACAGCATGGAACCCAACTTCCAGGATGGGAGCACGCTGCTGATAAAGCGCATCAACGACCGGGCTTTCATCCCGTGGGGGCATCCCATGGTTATCGACACCGAGAATGGAGTATTGGTGAAGGTTGTGTATCCCTGCCGGAGTCGGCACGAGAGGGATGACGATGATGACTATGCGGCCGGCGGTTCTGATTCGGAGCAGTATGTGGAGGCGCGAAGCTACAACCGCAATTATCCTCCCATCAAGATCCCCACGAGCAGTATCTACGGCCTATACCGCGTGTTGGGAAGCATGCAGCTCTACTCCACAATGTAATTAACGTTATATTAATAGGGAATCAGACGACGGAGGAGTATCAAGCAGAGTCTCCCTCCCATACAGGCATCGCCATACAAACGAAAAAAGATAAACGAAAAAAGGCTTCGATTCAAAAGAATCAGAAGCCTTTTCTGTCGGGGTGAGGCGACTCGAACGCCCGACCTCTACGTCCCGAACGTA
>CAZPQD010000079.1:0-14242 GCA_964588625.1 uncultured Sangeribacter sp.
TGTAGACACCCTTGAATTTAGCTCCTATGTTTATAGGCCATGAGAGGGGACGCACGGAGATTTTCAGTTCCTGCTCCAGTTCGTCGAGGATATCGAAGGGGTCGCGGCCTTCGCGGTCGAGCTTATTGACGAAAATGATGACGGGAGTGTTGCGCATGCGGCACACCTCCATCAGGCGCCGAGTCTGTGTCTCAACACCTTTGGCCACATCGACAACTATGATTACGGAATCCACCGCCGTAAGCGTACGGAACGTATCCTCTGCAAAGTCCTGGTGGCCCGGTGTGTCAAGGATATTTATCTTATAGTCGCCATAGTTGAATCCCATGACGGAGGTGGCTACGGAAATGCCGCGCTGCTTCTCGATTTCCATCCAGTCGGAAGTGGCGGTCTTCTTGATTTTATTACTCTTCACGGCACCTGCCACGTGGATGGCACCGCCGAAAAGAAGCAGTTTCTCAGTAAGCGTTGTCTTACCGGCGTCAGGGTGAGAGATGATCGCAAAAGTGCGACGGCGCGCTATTTCTTTGTTTATTTCTTCACTCATGATGGCGTGAATGATAGCTTGTGGGAGATATGGTGTTGAAAATTTTGGTGTTTGAGGCCTGACTCAGTCGTTATTCCTCTATACCTTCGAGGCACTTCTTCAGGGAGTCACGCCAGTAGGGGATCGAGATTCCGAACGTATTCTTTATCTTGCGTTTGCTGAGCACACTGTATTTCGGACGGCGTGCCGGAGTAGGGAAGTTGACAGTGTCGATAGGAGTCACCTGAGTGTCGTTCATCCCGGAAAGCTCGAAGATTGCCATGGCGAAATCATACCAGGAGGCTACGCCCTCATCAGTGAAATGATAGATACCGGGTTTCCATTCCTCATGGCTTATGATTGCCAGGATAGCCTCCGCCAGGTCGCCGGCATAGGTGGGAGTGCCTATCTGATCGTCTACCACTGTCACCTTCTTCTGTTCGCGTCCCATGCGTCGCATGGTCTTCACGAAATTCTTGCCATATTCGGAGTATAGCCAGGCGGTGCGGATGATGATCGCATCTGGACAAATGGACTTCAGGATGCCCTCACCCTCGAGTTTTGTGCGTCCATAGATGCTGTGGGGATACGGTTCGTCGTTTTCCACATAAGGACGAGAGTTGTCGCCCGAGAAAACATAGTCGGTGGAGATATGGATCATCTTGGCACCGATGCGTGCCGCCTCCTCAGCGAGCAACCCCACGGCCTGGGTGTTGAGGCGGGCCGCCATAAGGTCGTCGGATTCCGCTTTATCCACGGCTGTATATGCCGCGCAGTTTACGATCACGTCAAAAGGTGTCTCGCTGCAGACACGCCGGATCGACTCCCTGTCGGTGATGTCGAGCGTGTCGGCATCAGTGAAGACGGCAGTGATACCCGGTTTGTCGTTAAGTATCTTCTTCAGGCTGCGGCCAAGCTGGCCGTAAGCCCCGGTGATGAGTATATTCATTGATTAGACAGTGATTGGTCGGAGCCTTATTCGTCGGCAAACAATTCGTTGTTATAATCCATTTTGTAGTATTTGGAAAGAGTGGCGAGAAACCGTGAGATCTGCTTCACGGCAGCTGCGGTCTCGGCCGACACTTCCTGCCCTTTGAGGCGGAGCATGAGCACACCGTAGAGTGCATTGAAACAAGTCTCGATCTCATCCGATTTCTCCTCGCCGGCCTTGGCCCTCAGCTCCACAATGAGTGGAAGGGTCTTGTAATACTCCGCGGCATAATCGGCGAATTTAGGGTCAGCCAGCAGACGGCGGTGAAGGTCATCGAGGGCGATTATGACATTCTTGTTGAGCTGAAGGTGTCCTTTATCAGCCACATTTTCAAGGCGCATCATGTCGATGAGCGATTCATACCAATCGCGCATCTCTTTCTTCTTCTCGTCGTCGAGACCTTGATAGCGGTCGATGATCCCCTCCTGAATCTTGTCGATGTCAAGCCCGTAGGCGCGGATCATGTCCTCTATCTGCCACATATAGAGGAGATACTCGGCGATATTCTCTCTTTTTTTAGCTGAAGCTGTGATCATAAGCCTGTAAGTTTTTTTGAAACGGAGTCTCAATCTGCAAAATTACAAAAAATCTTTCACCGCTGCAACAATAGCGGGGATGCGCTGGTTGAAAGAGTATGCAGATCACGTATATATTCCATTCCGGATTCCTCGTGCGGACAGCCGGATACTCAGCTGTGTTTGATTATTGGGCTGATCCCTCCAGAGAATCTCCTGGGTCGCCGAAGCTTCTGTCGCTTGTCTCTCCGGAGCTCCCTCTTTACATATTTGTAAGTCATCATCATAAGGATCATTTCTCTCCTGCCATCTTTGGATGGAGCCGGCTTCATCCTGACGTGCGATACGTATTGAGCTATGACACGGCTCGTTTCGCCCGTCATTACCTCAACCCTGAATCGCGATACAGGGGGGCGAAACCTGACCCTGAAAAAGTATGGGTGATGTCGCCGGGCGACATGCGTGAGGACTCCGGAATCCGCGTGGAGGCATTCGGCTCCACTGACACCGGTGTCTCATGGCTCGTCTCTCCCCGGGGAATGGATGCCGAACAGATGAAGAGGCATAGCATTTTCCACGCAGGCGATCTCAATGCCTGGGTCTGGATCGATGAATCCACGCCGCAGGAAGTGGCGGAAGCCACTGCGGCTTATGAATCTGTGCTTGAAAGCATAGCCCGGTCTACTGATCGTATCGGTTTCTGTCTTTTCCCCGTGGATTCCCGTATCGGCACACATTGGTATCTTGGGGCCGAATTGATTGTGAGGCGCCTTAAGATCGACCATTTCTTCCCCATGCACTTCACTATGGGTGACAACGAGGAGCAACGTCAGCGCCGAATAGCCGACGCCTGTGCTTTCTCCCTCTACGCCAACCCGGATTATGGCACCTATATTCCCCTCACAACTCCCTATACCTCCTACCTCGACAATTCGCTTCCTGACAGATAACCCTTATCCTATATATCTCTTAAAAAGAGAGGTGTATTCAGGATTTTGTATTACTTTTGTGATCCTAAAGCTCTGCAATTTTCTATGGAGAATACTTTCACTCAATCTTTTTTCCTCTCCGCCGGTGAGGCTAATCCGGAGCAGGAGATGTCGGTGCCGGTGTTGGTGTCGAAAATCATTGATGTCGCCACAGCACATGCCAACTCTCTCGGAATTGGAAACCCCGCCATGTCTTCTCTTCATGCCGGATGGGTGCTCTCGCGTCTCACAGTTGAGATGAATCGATGGCCAAAAGTCAACGAGACATATTCCCTTTCCACATGGATAGAGACTTTCAACCGTCATTTCTCCGAAAGGGCATTCGCGTTTGAAGATGAGGCGGGAGAAATAATAGGTTACGCAAGAAGCGTCTGGATGGTGATGGGTGTGGATACTCATGAGAATGTTGGCCTTGGCCATCTTGCCCTTCCCGACGATATGATTAGAGGTGATAGAGTGCCCATCAGCAAACAGAAGCGTCATCAGCTCATCTTCCCTTATGATGCATCTCCGGAAGAGATCACTCAGGGAGGAGTGGCGGCCGACCGTCCTTCAAGGGAATATACCTTCCGCTATTGCGACCTTGACTTCTACCGGCATGTCAACACGGTGCGCTACGTTGAACTGCTTCTCAATCAGTTCACTCTTGAGGAATTCGACCGCGAGGCTGTGAGCCGTTTTGAACTCTCATTCCTCCGAGAGGCAACCTATGGCATGAAAGCTGAGATCCGTCGCCGTGATTTTCCGGAGGAAGATGGAGAGGAGGGACGCGTGGTGACAAGTTTTTCCATCGTCGATTCTGAAGACTCCGCCCCGGTGCTCTACGCCCGTATCATCCTTTCCGAAAGAAACTGACCTTTTTGTCGGCTCGCTAAGTTTTTAGTAACTTTGCAGTCGGAATGCGGGGGTGCGAATACCTTCGCGGACGCGATTCCCACTGTGAGACGACTCATTCATCTTATCCTTCCCGTGCTGATCGGCGCACTCCTTGGCGGGTGTGTCAGTTCGCGTCATGTGCCGCAGGGGAAGTTCCTTCTCGACAAGGTGGATTTGCGTGTGGAAGATCATGACGGCGATGTCTCCACTACGGAAATGCTCACATATCTGAGGCAGCAACCCAACCAGAAGATGCTCTGGAGCATCAAGGCGCGTCTGGGAGTCTATAACCTCAGCGGCAAAGACACCACCCGCTGGTGGAACCGTTTCGTACGTAAACTTGGCGAGCCGCCAGTCGTCTATGACTCTGCGCTGACGGCCGCTTCTGTCAGCCGACTGAAGCGAGGTCTGGTCAATAAGGGTTTCCTCGGGTCGGAAGTTGACGTGAAGGTGGATACCAACCTTCAGAAGCGTAAGGTGGCGGTCACTTACACACTCTCCCCCGGGAAACCTCACCGTATCCGCAATATTGATTACGTTTTTGCCGATGATTCCATTGCCCGGCTAGTGCTTGCAGACTCCTCACATTTCCCGGTGCGTCCCGGAGATGCCCTCGACCGCGAGCTTCTCGAAAGCCAACGTGAAGTCGTCACTTCATATCTCCGCAATCATGGTTACTATGCCTTCGCAAAGGAATTCATCACTTTCAATGCCGATACCACTGAGGGAAGTTGTGATGTCGACCTAACAATGACTGTCAATCCTCCCTATCCGGCACAGGAGGGTAGGATCTCGCTCCAGACCCACAGGGAATATTTCGTTCGTAATATTCGAGTCATCACTGACTATGACCCGGCTGATCCACGCCCCCTCTCTGAGTGGGTAGCCTCTGACTCAGTGCATTACAAGGGTCTGGAGATCCTTTATGGAGATAAGCGTTATCTGCGCCCTTCCGTCATAGCCGACAACTGCTTCATCAGGAGCGGCGAACCCTTCAAACAGAGACTCGTCGACAGGACGTATCAAGCTCTCTCTCGTCTTGATATCCTTCGTTTCATCAATATCCGTTTCCTCCCGGTGGGCAACGTGGCCGACACGGGACTGATAGATGCCTACATTCTCCTTACCCCGGGAAAGAGCCAGACGGCAAGCGTGGAACTGGAGGGCACTAACTCGGAGGGCGATCTGGGTGTCGCGGCTGCCGTTGGCTACACCCACAGGAATCTCGGACGTGGCAGCGAGACGCTTAATGTACGTCTGCGTGGTGCATATGAATCCCTCAGTGGCAATCTTGAGGGTCTGCTCCACGACCGGTATATGGAATATTCGCTCGATGTCGGGCTCACTTTCCCAAAATTCAAGGCTCCAGCCTTGCGTGAAAGTTTCAAAAGGAAGGTGAATGCTGTCACGGAATTTCATATGAGCCTTAATTATCAGGAACGTCCGGAATATACACGAATCATTTCAACTCTCGGCTGGAGCTACAAGTGGACGGAGCGACTCACACGCAACCGTCATACGTACACGCCAATTGACATAAACTATGTATATCTGCCGGAAAGCACCAATGGATTCATCGACCTTATCGCTCCTGACAATCCTCTGCTCCGCTACAGCTATGAAGACCATTTCATCATGCGGATGGGTTATAGCTTCTATCACACCGACAAACGGCCTGACCGTCCCTGGACGCGTGATGCCCAGCGTTCCGTCTATACAATCCGTGTAAATGCCGAGACTGCCGGCAATTTCCTCTTCGCACTCAGTTCGATTTTCGACCATCGCAGTAATTTTCATACTGACCCTTACCGGGTATTCGGCATCCGCTATTCGCAATATGTGAAGGCAGACGCTGATTTCGCCTGGCATTATACTTTCGACCATCGCAACAGTGTGGCCCTTCACGCCGGTTTCGGAATCGGTGTGCCCTATGGCAACAGCACTATCCTTCCTTTCGAGAAGCGCTTTTATGGAGGCGGTGCCAATGGTGTGCGTGGCTGGGATGTCCGTACCCTCGGCCCAGGAAGCTTCCCGGGTTCCAACAGTGTGACCGATTTCATCAATCAGTGTGGCGACATACGCCTCGACCTTTCAGCTGAATACAGGGCTCGTCTGTTCTGGGTGATAGAGCTCGGAGTCTTCGTGGATGCCGGAAATATCTGGACAATCCATAATTATTCCAACCAGCCGGGAGGAATGTTTCATTTCAATACGTTCTATAAACAGTTGGCAGCTGCCTACGGCCTCGGGTTGCGTCTGGATTTCTCATATTTCCTACTGCGTCTCGATATGGGAATGAAAGCCCATAACCCTGCCCTGGGAGCCGAACCCTGGCCGCTGCTGCATCCCCGCTGGGGACGCGATCATTCGTTTCATTTCTCAATTGGTTACCCCTTCTGACCAATTGTCTTTTCCTTTCTGACAATTATGAAGAAACTCGTAATATTCGACCTTGACGGCACTCTGCTCAACACTATCTCCGACCTCGGAGCCTCCTGTAACTATGCCCTCGGGCAGATGGGATTCGCTCAGCATCCCATTTCAGCCTATCATTTTATGGTTGGAAATGGAGTGCGCAAACTCCTCGAGCGCGCGCAACCGGATGCCGACCAGCCTACCATCGACAAATTGCTCGTGTATTTCCGTGAGCATTACGATGAGCATTGCACAGATACCACCAAACCCTATCCCGGAATCCCTGAACTGCTCAACACACTCAAGGAACGGGGCATAGCCATGGCCGTAGCCACCAACAAGTATGAGGCGGCCGCTCGCAAGATTATTTCTCATTTCTTTCCCGACATCCCCTTTGTGGCCGTCTTCGGACAGGTTGACGACCGCCCCGTGAAACCTGATCCCTCCATAGATTTCGCCATTCTCTCCGGGCATCCCACGCGTAAGGCGGAGGTGCTCCACGTCGGCGATTCGGCCGTAGATATCGAGACGGCACGCCGCGCCTGTGTGGAGTCAGTCGGGGTGACGTGGGGTTTCCGGCCTGTGAGCGAGCTCCGCAAGGCCTATGCCGACCATGTGGTAAGCTCTCCCTCCGAAATCCTGAAATTCCTCGATCATATGTATTGAGCTTATCTTTTGGATCAAAGTCTAAGAATCTCTGCTCATCCTATCCTTTATAAAGAAATGAATAGGATCTCTTTTATAAAGAAATGAATGGGATGCTTATGTTTTTTCTTCAGTCGCTCAACCCTAATGGTTCTTAAGACGTTTATCAGTTAGGAATTTTCATTATTAAAACCAGTAATACTATGTCACACAAAGAATGCGAACGTATACGTGAAATCGCTCCCCACATCGTGCATTGCGCCATCTCGGTTGCAACTCTCGTAATGACTGCAAAGATCCTTCACAAGGTTTGCCATCTCAGAAAAGCCCTCCGCGACTTCCATGAAGGCGAGAAGGAACTCAAGAAAGCTTGATCATTTCCCACAGATCAATCCTGGCAATCCCTTTGAAAGCTTTATCAAAACGAAATGAAAGCTTTATCAAACGAACTTAAAGCTTTATCAAACGAACTTAAAGGTTGAATAACAAAAATCCGGAAGCAAAGCATGCTTCCGGATTTTTGTATGACCCAGGGCATTATTTCATGATCTAAAGATATATTATTCCATTCTCCTCAGATAATACTATTTCATTCTCTTCAGAAGATTGTAGGAGGGTAGAACCCCCAGTTCACCGGCTTTTGAGAGGTCGGAGAATGCATCATTCTTATGTCCGGTCTTGAGCAGGGAGAGTCCTCGGTTGAAGTAAGCCTCCCCGAATTCCGGATCATTCTCAATCGCTTTGGAGAAGCATGTGGAGGCCATGGAATAGTCTTGAAGCAGATAGAAGATGATACCTTTGTTAAACCATGCAAAGACAAGACGTGGATTCAGTGCGAGTGCTTCATCATAATCTTCAATAGCTTCATTAAGGCTCGCCATTGCCATGCGGCGTGCAAGCACTTTGTCGGCAGCTGCATCTCCATCATTTTTTGATAGATGGGAGAGTGCATCGGCATATCGCGCATATCCGCGTGCCATGCGAGCCACGACAAATTTGGGATCTTCCTCAAGGACTGCATCGAGCTCCATGAGGGCCTCGGGGAAGTTTTTAAGCGAAGTCAGTGCCACTCCTCGCGCAAGCCGGTCGACAGGGCGGACAGTGCCCGCCTCTTTCATCTTCTCCACTCTGGCAGCCATGTCGAAGAGGGTTGCTGCCTGCTGTTCGGTGGATATGTTGGAGAGTCCCGGGGAGAGATAGAGCGTACGTTGCAGATAGCGTGCGCTGTTCAGGTCGTCGAGTTCCTTGAAATAATTTGATAGTGAGCGCAAAGTCTCCTTAAGTGGGAAGAAGGAGAGGGCATAGGCCGGTTCGGGCTCCACATTCACATTGCGATCCTGTATTTTCCCTTTGACGCGGTCGTTGAAACTGAGCTGGGTCTCTGAAGTCTCGCTGATGGTGACGAGCTGGTTGAAACGTTCCATTACGTCAGTCTCCGATTCATCTTCATCCCTGCGGTCGCGGCCTGAAGAGTTGGATGTGGCCGCCGCGATAGTGGGGCGGTCGAGTGCGTTCTTTTCAGGATTCTTTACGTAGCCGCGCACCAGCTCGTCGGCATGATAGGCGTTCTGCATGGCTCCCCTCAAGTCGCCCATGCGGTTGCGGCATTCGGCGATTGCGTAAAATACGGGATAAAACCTTGGATAACGCTTGGCAATTGCATTGAAATCGGCCAGAGCTTCCTTCCAATGGGATGTCTCGAGATATACGAGTCCTCGGTTATATAGGGCATGGAAGTTGTCTGGATCGATGGCGAGTACCGCCGAGAAGTCATCGGCGGCTCGCCCTAAGTCCTTTACTTCATAGCGCAGCAACGCACGGTTGAAGAGCGCTGCCTCGTTGTGGGGATCGAGTTCGAGCGTGGTGTTGTAATCCGACATCGCACCGAAGAAGTCGTCGAGATTATAGCGGATGAAGGCCCGGTTGACGTAAAGGTCAGGTTCCTGCGGATATAGGCGGATGGCTTCGTCCATATCGGAAGCTGCCGGTTCCCATTCTTTTCTGCGGGCGTTTATTTCGGCACGCATCAGATAGACGTTGACGAGCGATTTGGAGATGGAGAGTGCGCGGTCAAGGTCTTCAAGTGCAGCGATAGTGTCGCCCCGCTGTACGTTGAGTCGGGCTCTGGCAGCCACTCCTTCTTCAAATCGCGGGTAGCGTCTCAGAAGGGCATTGAAGGTGGAATCAGCCTCGTCATAACGTTTGAGGTCGGTCTGAGCCACAGCCTTGTAGAAGAGAAAATAGCGGTCGGTGGGATCATACTCCAGACCGATGTTGTAATCGAGCACAGCAAGCGAATCGCGCCCGGTCTGCTGGCGGGCAAACCCTCGGAGCTTATAAGCTTCTGTCTTGAATTTATTGCGCTCGAGGGCCAGGGTGCAGTCCTCCTCAGCTCCTTTGTAATCCTCGAGGGAGAGTTTGGCAAGCGCACGGAAGAAGTAGGGATCGGCAAGATAAGGCTTGGCTTTGATGGCTTGGTTGAAATACTGGATAGCAAGCATATAGTCCTCCATAGAGAGGACATTGCGTCCGATGGCCAGCACCTGCTCGGCGTTGACCTGTGAATAGGCTGCCGGCATCCCCCCTGACATTGCGCAGGAGAGTGTGAGGCCGGTCATTATGCCACGCCAATTCTTCAGGAATATACCTCCCATCTTCGTCAATCCTTTTTCCTTATATTTCTTTCTATTACGGATTCTTCTCTTTTTTCTTTCCTTCTCAAATGTTTATTGCTGGATTGCTCGCGCAAGGGCACGTGCAAGTTGATCAGGACAGCTTGTGGATTTTTCTCCACAGCGGATGCCGCTCAGGCGCGTGATGGCTTCCTCGGCTTTCATCCCTTTTACGAGAGATGATATTCCCTGAAGGTTGCCCTGGCATCCTCCATCGAAGTTGACATTGATGACTACTCCATCCTCCAGCTCAACATCAATTCGGCGTGAACATGTGCCTTCAGTGTCGAAACTTACCTTGATGGCGTTTCGTCCGGCTGAGGGTTTGAGCTGATATTTCATCATAATCTTACGGTATTCTATACCATTGACGAGTGTGTACAGCGGGTTGCCATCCTCGTCGTTGATATAGGCCATGGTGATATCCTCAACGGGCATTTCGTAGAATACACCGCTTTCGGAGGCACACAGAAGCAATGCCTCGAACCTCACGGGTAAGATCTCAAGTTCATTCTCTTCAAGCCAAGCTTTCAATTCCGGATTCTCCATAGCCTCCTCGATACTGTAGAATTTTCTTCCGGCTATCATCATGTCGCAGCAAGTATGGAAAATGTCGGGCTGGAGTGGAAATTCCACGACGGAGCTTTCTCCATGCAGAATGGCCTCTAATTCGGAGGTGGAAATTTCAACCCTTAGTTTATTCATGTTATCAGTCAGGTGTCGTTAGGGATTTTTCAATATGTAATTTTCTGAATTTCTGACAAAATTAGCAAATCTCTGTGACATATACAAAAAATTGCGTCTGCAACTTCCATGCGGTCTATGCCGCCGGCAGTCGCAGACGCAAGATGTAATGGCCTCTTTCCTCAGGTCCATCTCCTGCACTCAGGTGATGATTGAGGCAGGTTCAGTGTCATATCATTGTTTGATATGCTGATTGATACGGTGCTTGTATCGGTATTGGGGTTGAAGGTGCTTCAGTGATTGATGTCGTAGCCCTGGGCCTTGAGATATGCCAGAATCTGATACCCCATGGCGTGGCGGTAGTAATCGAGGATATGGTCACACCAGTCATTGTCGGTTGTTCCGCCGGAGCGTGTGGCGTTGTATTGCTTCACTACATTGTCATAATCCTCAAGCTCTTCAACCATCTTATCCGTATCCTGACGGTATTCATTCTTGAAGAAGACGAGGTCGCGGGGCTGCTTCGGCTTCAGGTCGGGATGTTCGCGCGGCACACCTAAAGCGAGGCCACACACCACGAAGACACCCTTTGGGAGTTTGAGGAGTTCGGCCACAGCTGCCGGATCCACAGTGCGCAGATACCCGATGCAGTTGGTGCCGAGGCCGCAGGCCTGTGCTGCTGTGACGGCGCTCATCATTGCAAGAGATGCATCGATGATGCCTATTGTGACGCCATCCATAGTGTCGGTGAAGGCTGGTACGTCGAATCCTTTCTTTTCTGCCAGCTTTATGATCTTGTTGTAGTCAGAGCAAAACACCATGAAGTGGTTGCAGGTCTTGATCTGCTTCTGATTTGTGAGTGCATAGAGCTTCTCTTTCAGCTCCTGGTCGTCGATGTCAATGACACTGAATTGCTGACCGTTGTAGCTCGTAGGGGTGTTGCGTACAGCCTCATAGATGAAGTCGAGTGTTTCGGCCGGTATCGGCTCTCTTTCGTAACGACGCACGGATGTGCGTTCGAGAAGTGTTTCCTTTACGTCTTTCATTATCGGGTTATGTTTCAATTTTGGATGCTTGGCCGGAAGTCAAGCAAAAAAAGGAAAATGATGGGAGAGGGGTGTTGAGAATATATGTAAACATCAAAAGAAGTATGGAGAGCATCGAAAAAGGAAGAACCGACGGGCGTAAGCCACGTCGGTTCTCTATAAAGCCCACACCAAAGGAATGTGATGAAACTCCGAATGACAGGTTTTGAGTATCCCGAAATCCTTTGTAATCCGCCTTGTGCCCGGCCTCCGGAGAGGTGGGGCAACGCCTTTCGGCGCGGGGCCCGCCATTGGAAGTGAGATGTGTCTCGGTATTTCAGTAGAATTTGATGAGTTTCCCAATCTGCTTTGATGTGGTAAACGTCTTGTCAGCTCTCTTGCTTCCTTTGTCTTTCTAACGCAAAGTTAACCCTTTTTGTTGACTCCACCAAATTCTTCTCCAACTTTTTTCTGGTCAAGCTGATTTGAACGAAAAATGAACCAGCTAAATGATGCGGTTAAAATGAAGAAAGGTGCCGGTTGGAAAGTAGTAAGGATTACGTATGATAGATAAAGATTACGTAAGATAGAGATGGTGATGACGATTGGAAGAAAAGAGGCCTATTTGTAAAAAAGAAAAACGGAGCGAGGCCTCGACCTCAGCTCCGTTTTGTCGCTGTAGCATTGTTTTATTATTTTCGGCAATGTCTGCGACAATTACCTATACTATTAAGACAATCTACACGCAGAAAAGTTTATCGAATTACTGAAAAAAGTGTAAGTTTCTGTGATTACTTTGTTTCACCGTTGTCCTTGGGTTGCACTGAGGGCTTTTCACCTTTGGTGGCTTTACCGTTTTTGCCTCCTTTACCGTGCTTTTTTCCTTTTCCTCCCTTGTCGGCTTTCCCGTTGCGGTCGCCTTTCTTGCCGTCAGCCTTAGCCTTCATGCGATCAGCCTTGTTGGCCTCGAATTTGGTCCACTGCTCGGGAGTGAGGATCTTCTTTACCTCCTTCTCGAAGTCCTGACGGTTCTTCTCTTTCTGCTTGGAAGCTTTCTCCTCAATCTTTTTAGCCTCCTCTTTCTGCTTGCTGCGGAGATTATCGAGGCTTGCCTGCTGGGCTGGAGTCAGTTCGATTCCCTCAAAGGGATTGAATTTAGCTTTCTTCCCGGGCTTGCCGTCTTTACCGTTCTTACAAGCCTTTCCTTCACCTTTGGGACCCTTGCAGTCTGTCTTGACGCCTTTGGGACACTTGCCCTCCGCATTCACGCACTTGCCTTCACCTTTGGCGCACTTGCCTTCTCTTGCCTTCACATCTCTGGCACCGCGGGCATCGTCTCTCATGCGGATTTTCTTGCCATCCTTGCTTCTGCCTTCTACGGCTTTTACGGGAGTCTCCACGCGGGTGGCTGCTTCTGCAGTCTGCTCTGTGGCGCTCTTTTCAGGATTGGTGTCAGTTGCGTTCTGTGCATTGATGGGAGTGGAAAGGAGAGTGGCAGTCATGAATACTGCGGAAAGTGCTATTGCAATTTTCTTCATCTTGTTCAAATTTGGTTATAAATTGAAATGTTATTTGCTTCATAGCTCTCAAGGAACTCGTGAAATCTTAGCTTTCATTCCTTTCGGCTACAACTATAAGACTGACGTAAAATCGGATAGTTTAACCCCGGTTAATTTTTTAGCTTTCTTTAAGGATTTTCTTAAAATTCCCAAATGAAATCTTGAGTCCGATGGCAATACCTTTCTTGCGGGCAAAAAATAATCAAGGACACCGTAGGAGCCTTGCTCCTTGGTGTCCTTGGATATTTCCTGTTGCCATCTTCCTTGTTGCTTCAGTTTAAGCAGGAATCGGTGGCAAACTGAGGTTTCTACGTTGCGTCTCAGGCGTTTTTCACCTTCTCAACGATAGCCTTGAAAGCCTCGGGATTGTTCATGGCCAGGTCGGCCAGCACCTTACGGTTGATCTCGATACCAGCCTTGTGGATGAGGCCCATGAGCTTGCTGTAGGAGAGATCCTCCAGACGCGCGGCAGCGTTGATACGCTGGATCCAGAGTGCGCGGAAGTTGCGCTTTTTCTGCTTGCGGTCGCGGTAAGCATAGGTCAGACCTTTTTCCCATGTATTCTTGGCTACGGTCCATACATTGCGGCGGCTTCCATAGTAACCGCGGGTCAGTTTAAGGATTTTCTTTCTCTTTGCACGTGAAGCAACGTGATTGACTGATCTTGGCATCTTTTTTGTCGTTTTTGAATGGCAGCGGCAATTCTTTTATCTTTTGTTTGCTCTTGCGGTGCTGGTCATTCGGTTAATAAAAAAAGGTTTTTCTTTCAGGGATTCTCTTGCAAGCCTGGGTGATTATCGGAGGTTGAGGAGCTCCTTCACCTGACGCTCGTTAGCACCTGCTACGAGGGCAGTATGATCGAGGTTGCGTTTGCGTTTCTTGCTTTTCTTAGTCAGGATGTGGCTGTGATAAGCATGTTTTCTTTTGATCTTCCCTGTGCCGGTGAGAGCGAAACGCTTCTTCGATGCGGCATTGGTCTTTACCTTTGGCATGGTTGTTTATGAAGTTTAGTTGTTGTTATTCACCTCGGCACGTTGTGCCTACGGTCTCTTTTTCTATTCTCAGTCTTTCTTTTCTTCAGTTTCGGCAGGAGCCTCAGGCTGCTGCTTCTCTGCTGCGGGCTTCTCTTTCTTGGGAGCCTGCTTGAGGGGAGAGAGCATGATGATCATGCGTTTTCCCTCCAGAACCGGCATCATCTCTACCTTGCCATATTCCTCCAGATCGTTGGCGAAGCGCAGCAGAAGCACTTCTCCCTCCTCCTTGAAGACGATACTGCGGCCGCGGAAGAATACGTAGGCCTTCACCTTGGAGCCCTCCTTAAGGAAGCCGATGGCATGCTTGAGCT
>CAZPQD010000080.1:0-13484 GCA_964588625.1 uncultured Sangeribacter sp.
GAGAGCCACTCGGCGTCGCTCGCCACCGGAAAGAGTGGCAATCTTCTGATCGTCGGGCGGACAGCGCAGGGCATCCATGGCGCGCTCAAGTTTGTTGTCGATGTTCCAGGCGTCGGCGGCGTCGAGTTTGTCCTGAAGCTCAGCCTGACGGGCAATCAGTGCATCCATCTTGTCGGGGTTCTCGAGAACTTCCGGGTCGGCGAAAGCTTCGTTGACACGGTCATACTCGGCGAGAAGATCTACCACGTGCTGCATACCTTCCTGCACAACTTCCTTCACCGTCTTTTCCGGATCGAGTTTCGGGTCCTGCTCCAGATAACCGACGCTGTAGCCAGGGGAGAAGACCACTTCGCCCTGATAATCCTTATCTATACCGGCAATGATCTTGAGGAGTGTGGATTTACCGGAACCGTTCAGACCGATGATACCGATCTTGGCTCCGTAGAAGAATGAAAGGTAGATGTTCTTTAGAATCTGACGCTGGGGAGGGATTATCTTGCTGACCCCCACCATCGAGAAGATTATTTTCTTATCGTCTGCCATGGATTTTTTATGGTATTGTTTTCTGTTTTATACTGGGAAACGAAGCTGTTTTTGAAAAGAAGCCTTCTTTACTTTCCGGCTGTCTTTACGCGATAGGAGCAACGCACCTTACCTTTAGCCAGATTGTTTAGTTTTGTGCGGATGAGAGAACGGCGGAGGGGAGCTACACGATCAGTGTAGACTGTGCCGAGCAGATGGTCGAACTCATGCTGGATAATGCGGGCTGCGAATCCGGAGAACTCCTTTTCATGCTCTTCAAAATTCTCATCCAGCCAATTGAGGCGCACATGCTCGAAACGCTTCACCGGTTCGCTGAGGCCAGGAAGCGACAGACAACCCTCCTCGCGAGTCACGGCCGGAGCATCCTCAATCACTTCCAATTCCGGATTAATGAGGGTCATCTTAAGATCCTTGCATTCAGGGAAATTGTCGGCGAGCGGAGTGCCGTCGATAACGATGAGCGAAATGCTGCGCCCTATCTGAGGAGCGGCGAGTCCCACCCCGTCGGAGGCGTACATAGTCTCATACATATCGGCTATCAGCTTTTCGAGCTCAGGATAGTCGCGTTCAATATCGTCGGTCTCCTCGCGGAGCACCGGATGTCCGTAGACGTATATCGGGAGAATCATAATTCTTTTCTATCTTTTGTAAGTCAATGAAATGGACTGCAAAATTAATGAAAATAACCGAGACTAACCGACTCTGAGAGTTTAAAGTTTATAGGTGAGCATGGCGCAGAGGGTGCCGGAGGAAGAGAGAACGGAAGGATAGTCGCGGTAGTGGGTGGAGCGGATGTGGCTTGTGGCCATTAGGGTGGCGTAGAGGCGATGGAAGATTCGGAAGTCAAAGCGGGCTTCGGTGACGTTGAAGGAGGCACAGGAGTGGTCGCCCATCACGTTGAGTGTGCGGAAATTAACTTTGCTGAGGTCAGTGCCGTAGCGATAGCCTACCCATGAGAATAGTCTGTAGTAGGAATGATTGAGGGAAAAGGAGAGTCGGTTTCTGTCGAGCACTACGTTGAAACCACCCTTAAGTGAGAAACCTGATGCCCAGTTATAGTTGCGGTCGTCGGTCTGGTAATGGTCGGAGAGAATCGAGCCGAGCATGACGACATTGGCGTGGGCATAAGCATCGAACACCCAACGGCGCTTGTTGGCGTCGCGGAACATCACACCGGCTCCGACACAGGCCGGGATACCCAACTTGTAAGGCACCTTGTCATAACGATGTATGGTGTCGGAATCGAAGAAATCGAAATGCTGGTAGAGACCGAAACTGGCATGTGCTTCGCTTGACTCCATAAATTCGCGTGCAAGGAGGCGGCCGCGGATCTCTATCTGCGTAAGCATCGGTTGCTCACGCATAGCCTGAAGCTCAGCCCGCACTGTGAAATAATCATAAGGCTTCTTCGATTTCACAGCGAATCGATCGCCATACTCCACATCGATCATAGTAGCAAAACCCACATGAGTATCCTTTATCATGCCTTGAAACTCAAGAGCTTTCACTCCGGCTGATACACGAACTGAGACATCCGGACGGCCGAAGACGCGTCCCGTGGTAGGCCGCACGCGCCATGCCTCACCGGTGACTATTCGGTTGATTCCCCTCATTGGAGAGAGCACGAATGCGGCAGCCTCGCGGCCGAAACGTTCCCAGCCCGTGGTACGGTCGTCGAGCACCGCGTCCGAAGAGCGATATAGAGTCTCGCCCAGGACGGCACCTCCTATCGGAGTGGCGATGACATCATTGGTTGAAGGATATTCGCACTCCATGAAAGTCTCCCACATGGCACTCCCGAAGATGGAGAAGAGCTCCGACTGCCAGAAATTGAAACCGTTGGAGCGGGCGGCGTTGTAGTAGAGGCTTCCTGTATAGGGATGGGCGAACATATTGGTGCCCAGTTTATCATTGTCCCAATTATAGCCATGTGCCAGATTTTCCTCTACGGAGCGGAAAGATATGTAGGAGAAATCCCCATGCTGCACGAAGCGGTCGAAGCCCCATAAGCCGACGTTGAAACCCATGACTTCCGCGGCTGCTCGCCAGAAATGTTTTTCGGAGGCGCGTGCAACATCAGCAGAGTCCGGCATCTGAGGTGTCACGACGCTATGGCGCATGGGTATGGCCGCCCCGGCTCCTACAGAGAGAGCCAACGCTGCCATCACAACGGCTGTCACCTTCAGAAGAAGGAGCCTGCGAGCGCATAGTTTAGACATCACCTTGCAAATTTAGTAATTTTTTATTTCTCGGCAATAAAAGCGACGGCCGGACAACGCGCCGTTCCCCTCAAATATCAAAGCACATTCCTTAAAACAACGGTGCCTATAATTGGCCCGTTGGAGTTATTGTAGGTCAAATTTTCAAAGAAGCTTTCTCATCGGAAATAAAAATATTACCTTTGCGGCCATTATGAAAAAAGCGATGTTAAGGTGCGCACTGGGAGCGATAGTTCCGCTTTGCGCCATGCCGGCTTTTGCGGCAGAAAGTGAGAGTTTCAATGTTAAACCGTTGGGAACACTGGTGATGGATGGAGGATTGTTTGCCTCCCCTCAGAAATCTGATTTTCCGGATGGTGTATGCATCCCCGACGTAAGGTTGGGAGTGGCTGGCTCGATCGGTAAATGGAATGCCAAGATTGAGTTGAGTTATGCGTATGGGAAAGTGCTGCTGAAGGATATCTGGATGCAGTATGATTTCTCTGCAACCGACCAACTTCGCGTGGGTCTTCAGATGCAGCATTTCGGTTATCAGAACTCCACGGCGGCCTGCATGAAGGTTACGATGATCGAGCCTATCAGCAATACCGTCTTTAATGAACCTCACATGATAGGCGTCACATGGTATCACAATGCAGACAAGTATTACACCACCCTATCGGCACACGCCGAACCGAAAGCCTCCAGCGTCACCCTCGGCAAAGATGAGATGATACGCGAAGGCTACGGCTTTCGCACGCGCCTTGTGGCAAGGCCTCTGCATCGAGAGGGCCTGATGGTGCAGGCCGGTGTGTCGGGTTCATTCCTTACTCCACAATATAATGGCGGGAGCGGCAAGGAGGACACTCATGATTCTTTCTCATTCGGAGCCTACTTCCCTACAAAGATCACACAGCGACAGGCTATAGGCGCAAGCGTAGATCATGCCATGAATCTTTGGAAATTCACTCCTGAACTCATGTTCTGCTATGGAAGGACGGCAATTGAGAGTCAGTATTATTTCCAGCAGGTAAACCGGCGGCAGGGGCTTCCCGCTTTCCGTGCGTCGGGAGCCTATGCCACTTTCCGCGGACTAATCCTCGGCCGCGACTACACCTACAACATGGCCGTAGCAGGTATAGCCACTCCTGCCAAAGGATCGTTGGAGGGTGTGTGCAGCTATAACTACACTACCCTTTCCGACAGCAAGAGCGGGATCTACGGCGGACGCGTCAACGACCTCAGCGTTGGTTTCAACTATTACATCAACCGCTTCATGATAGCCAAACTGCGCTACAGCTATACCCACACCTGGGATCGCGAAGGAGTTCAACCGATGACGCTGAATGCCTTTCAGGCACGCCTGCAGTTGATTTTTTGATACAAATAGGAAATTCCAGTGACTTTCCGTTCTTATTTTAACAATTTTAACAGGTTTGATTAAAAATTTTAAGATTTGATTTGGACTTACGCAAGAATTTTTCTAATTTCGCCGTGAACTTCAAATCTATCTTTTTTGTCGTGGAAGCGACAAGGCATCCCCAAGCTGGCTTCCACGTTTGTTCAGCCCTACAAGGCTAAGGCCGGTTTCCTGCGAAACCGGCCTTTTTTAAGTTATTATTAGTATGAGAGACTTATTAGTAAGAAAGACGAGACTTTTGCTTTCGAAGTCCTCATTTCAATCGGACCACAATTTTCAGAATGCCAATTCCATCATGAAAAAAAAGGTTATCATTCCTTTGAAAATATTTCCCACGAGCTTTATTTTTGAGTGGCATTCATGAGGGATTCGAGCTTCGTGTAGAAGTCGGGATTGTCGCCTGTGGTGATGTCCATGATCTTGCCTTCAGGGCTAACTATGACTTTTGTGGGGAAGCCCTGAAGACCATACTGACGTTCCACTCCGTTTTCTGAAGCCGGGTTATAGAGGTTGACCCAGGGGAGGTCATATTTCGCCACGGCATCACGCCATGCCTGCTCGGATTCCTGACAGTCAATGCCGATCACCTCGAGACGGTCTTTGTTTGCCTCATATACTTCCTTCAAATGGGGGAATCCCTTGATACACCAGTAGCACCATGAACCCCAGAAATCGAGGATCACCCATTTACCACGGTAATCCTTGAGGCTCACCTCTTTGCCCTGGAGATCCTTGAGACGGAAGTCGAAAGCATCCACTGTGCCGGAGGCAAGGGCTTTCTGCCGGTTCTCCGCCTCAACCCTCTCCTGGATATAGGGTTTGCGCATCTCCACTATTGGATATAGGATTGAGGCCCGAGCTCCGGGCAGAAGTAGATTATCTGCGTTCAGGAAATCCTCACCTTCGAGTTCCAGCATTGCATAAACGGAAGCGGGATCCCCGGGATTCTCCTTGATATAGTCATTGAGCACCCGATTATAGTCGGCAGCCAAAGCGTTCAGACGAGCGGGATCAGGCTGCTGACCCTGACGGAGTGTATTGAACTCAGCCACAATCGGGGCAGTCCGGCTATCGATGAGTGTCATCCCTTCCATTAGGGGAGTACCCGCGACGGTATATGTAAGAGGAGCAAGGGAGGTCACATCGACCACAAGTTCCTCACCCGGCTGGGCAAAGAAATCTGCGGAAGAACCTTCTGCAAAGTCGATGCTGTAACGGGATGGGCCATCCGGAGACAGGGCAATTACAAAAGAATTATCCTTTACGGAATATGAATCCTCGTCAGCCTGAGGCTGTTGGTTAGGCTGAGTGGAGAGCATCTTGGCAATGGTCATGTGGCTTACCTTCACATCCTTCAGACCATTGCCTGCAGGAAGATTCACTTTCACATCCGCTCCGGCCGAAAAGATTCCGGCTATACCCGCAAGGGCGAGAAGAGTTGCTTTCTTTGACATTTTCAATAATTGATTTTTACCCGCATGGGCATATTATTCCATTTTTCTTTTGTAACACTTGTCAGAGACTTTCGGTTTTAATCAGAAATTAGGAATTAGGAATTCTTGGGAATTCCTGGGCGATTCTTGGGCGATTCTTGAGGGATTCTTGGGCGATTCCTGGGGGATTATTGGGGATTCTTGGGGATTCTTGGGCGATTCCTGGGCGATTCCTGGGGGATTCTTGGGGGATTCTTGGGGGATTTCTTAGACTGCACCTTCACCTACGACAAACCGGCTGACGCACACAAAGAAATTGGGCACGGCATTCCGCGCCCCTACAAATCCAATCCCTATAAGCTGAAACCTAATCTCCATAATCCAAAGCCTGAAGCCTAAAATCTAATGCCTAATGCCTGATGCCTGAAGCCTAATCTAATGCCTAAAGCCTGATGCCTAATACCCGAAGCCTAAAGCCTAAAATCTAATTCCTAAAGCCTAAAGCCTGATCCCTAATGCCTCCCCAACAAATTCATGAACTGATAGTTTTTTATTCCCCATTTAGGAGCTACCACCATCTCGGGAGGTGCCTGGGCGAGCAAACGTTCCACTACTATATGAGAAGGAACGATTTCAAGTATTTTCAGGCATAAGGAGAGATAATCCTGAAGTTCAAAGGGTTTTACATCGATACTTCCTTCCATCCAGCGCCTATGAAGCGGTGTTCCCTTTATTATCTGGAGTTGATGGAGCTTAAGGGTATCTATAGGGAGCGAGCAAGCCTGACGCACATTCTCCAGAATCCTCTCTTCATTTTCTCCGGGGAGACCCGCTATCAGATGCAGACCGCACCGAATATCGCGTGATGATGCCCTTCTCACCGCATCCTCCACCTGTGCCCATGTATGGCCGCGGTTGACAAGCCTCAAAGTCTCATCACAAGCCGATTCCGCACCGATCTCGAGAAACACCGGCACTTCAAGAGATTGCAGCAAATCAAGTATGGCATCGGAAAGAGTATCCGGACGGGAAGCCACCACAAGACCCGCCACACCTTCCACAGCCAAAGCCTCGCGGCAAAGGGAAGCGAATGCTTCGGCATCCACTCCATGAGTGCTGGTGTAGCTCTGGAAATAAGCCAGATAGCGCATCCTCGGGTATTTGTGGGAAAAGAAACGAATCCCCTCCTGCAATTGTTCAGTCACGGAAGAAAGTCCGAGGCAATAGGCAGGAGTGAACGAGGAATTGTCGCAATAGATGCAACCGCCACGACCTATCGTGCCATCGCGATTCGGGCAACTTCCACCCGTATTTACAGATATTTTCTGAATTTTCTCGCCTGGGAAAAATTGGGAAAGATATTCTGAATAAGTCATGATGAAATAAGGAGATCGGCGATGACAAGGGTGGCCATGGCTTCCACTATCACCGGCGCACGGAGCGCCACGCAAGGGTCATGCCGTCCGTGGGTCTGAAGCATCACAGGCTTGCCTGCGTCATCAACTGTGGGAAGTGGAGAAGCGATGGAGGGAGTAGGCTTGAAGGCTACTCGGAAATAAACCGGCATACCATTGGAAATGCCACCCTGGAGTCCGCCAGAAAAATTTGTGGCTGTATGAAGCTTCGGTGGGAACCCTCCCTCCTCAGAGGGAAGAAAAGAATCTGCCACCGTCGATCCGCGCGAAGAGGCAGCTTGAAAACCATAACCATAATCGAAACCCTTCACAGCGTTTATGGAGAAGATGGCCTCTGCCAGACGAGCCTGCAGTTTGCCATATACAGGATTACCTATTCCGGCTGATAGCCCGGTAACGACACATCCTATCACCCCTCCGACGCTGTCGCAAGCCTTCCGTGCCTCTTCCACTTCCCGAAGTATCTTTTCAGGCAGCGGGTCGGGGAAATTGAAATCACCGGTCCGGGCCATGGACTCAACAAAAGGCAATTCACCCGAAGTTCCGATTGCGATTACACCAGCCTTTACCGAGATGCCCTGACGCACCAACACAGCCGAGGCAATGGCCCCGGCAATGACGCGGCTCACAGTCTCACGGGCACTTGCCCTCCCTCCCCCACGCCAGTCGCGTAGGCCATATCGGCAATCATAAGTATAGTCGGCATGACAGGGCCGGTAGAGATGGCGCAACTCCTCATAATCCGAGGAATGCTGTCCGGAATTACGCACTATGAAGGCTATGGGAGTGCCAAGGGTCAATCCGTCGGGTGATATTCCTGATAGGAATTCCGGTTCATCAGGCTCTACACGACTGCTGACAAGTGCCGATGTCGCGGTACGACGACGCTGCAACCAATCGTGAAGAAGGTCATGGTCAATGGATAGACCGGAGGGGATACCGTCAAGCACACCACCCATTGCAGGGCCGTGGCTTTCACCGAAAGTAGTCAGGCGCAGAGAGTCTCCGAAAGTGTTCATATAGCAAGATAATCAGACAGCAATGTCGGCAAACTCGGCATTGGCCATCCGCGCCAGGTCCTGAGGAGACAGGCGCAATTGCAGGCCTCGCCTGCCGGCGCTGACATAGATGAACTCAAAGTCGGCAGCTTCCTCAGAAATGTATGTAGGATATTGCTTCTTCATCCCTATGGCAGTACATCCGCCGCGGATATAGCCCGTATTGGGCAGCAACTCCTTCATCGGAAGCATCTCCACCTTCTTATTGCCCGAGACGCGGGCTGCCTTCTTGAGGTCAACCTCACGGTTGCCGGCCACGACACAAACTATAAGTCCCGTGCGGTCGCCACGAAGCACCAGCGTCTTGAACACCTGTTCGATAGGTTCGCCGAGCTCCTCGGCCACATGGTCGGCGGCAAGGTTGTCGGGATCGACGGTATATTCCACCGTCTCATAAGGCACGCCCGCTTTATCAAGCAGGCGTGCGGCATTGGTCTTTTCTATTTTCTTCATTAGGAGAGTGAGGAGAGGAATGCAGCCATTCCTCTCTTTTAAACATTCAAAAATCGGAGGCTTTCGCTGCTTATTTATCCATGGTGACGAGCAGTTCCTCGTTGGTGCGCGTCATTTCCATGCGTTTCTTGATGAACTCCATGGCCTCAGTGGAATTCATGTCGGAAAGATAATTGCGGAGCACCCACATACGGTTGAGAGTCTCGTCGCTGAGCAGCAGGTCGTCGCGACGTGTAGAGGAAGCAGTGATGTCGACAGCCGGGAAAATACGCTTGTTGGAGAGTTTACGGTCGAGCTGCAGCTCCATGTTACCGGTGCCCTTGAACTCCTCGAAGATAACTTCGTCCATCTTTGAGGAAGTCTCGGTGAGGGCCGTGGCGATGATGGTCAGCGAACCGCCATTCTCTATATTTCGGGCAGCTCCGAAGAAACGTTTGGGACGCTGGAGGGCATTGGCGTCGACACCACCCGAAAGAATCTTGCCGGAAGCCGGAGAAACAGTGTTGTAGGCACGGGCGAGACGCGTAATGGAATCAAGCATGATGACCACATCATGGCCGCACTCGACGAGGCGTTTGGCCTTCTCGAGCACAATGCCGGCAATGCGCACGTGGTGCTCGGCGGGTTCATCGAATGTAGAGGCTATCACCTCAGCGTTTACACTGCGGGCCATATCGGTCACCTCCTCAGGACGCTCGTCGATGAGCAACATGATGATATAAGTCTCGGGGTGATTGTCGGAGATGGCATTGGCGATATCCTTCAGGAGAATAGTCTTACCGGTCTTCGGAGGAGCGACTATAAGCGCACGCTGACCCTTTCCGATAGGAGCGAACATATCTACTACACGGGTTGATATATTTGCGAAACGACCCTTTGTGAGATTGAACTTCTCATCAGGGAAGAGCGGTGTTAGATGCTCGAAGGCGACTCTATCGCGCACGCGCTCCGGTTCGAGACCATTGATGGAAAGCACCTTGCAGAGCGGGAAATTCCTTTCGTTGTCCCGAGGGGGACGGATGGAGGCTTCAACCACGTCACCGGCCTTCAGCCCATACTGGCGTATCTGCTGCTGGGTGACAAGGATATCATCGGGAGAAGGGAGATAATTATAATCGCTGGAGCGAAGATGCCCCACTCCGTCGTTGCCGATCTCAAGAACGCCATAGGCTGTCACGATTCCGTCGAAGTCATACATCGGCTGACGCACAGTCTGCTGGCGGCGTTGCTGCAACTGCTGCTGACGCTGCTGCTGGCGCAGCTGTTTCTTGTTTAGCTGCTTCTGCATACGCATCATAGAGGCGGGTTGGATGGGAGCAACCGGAGGAAGGTGATTTCCATGCGGTTCCTCAGGAAGCTGGGAAGCGAACACCTCCGGAGCAGAAGTCAAAGCGGGAGCCGGTTCGGCAGCCTTGGCATCCTCAACAGTTGGTTTTGGAGCTTCCCCCTCCTCCTTCTCACGCTGCGAACGAGGCACGAATGTGCGTTTGCGGGCATTGGAGAAGAAAGAGTCGAGTGATGGTTTATCCTTGGCAGCAGGAGCTTTAACGCGTCGGGCAGGTTGCTGGGGTGCAGGGACATTCTCCTGAGCACCTTCCTGTTTAGCGGGAGCCTTCGGCTCATCCTTGCTTTCCTCGTCGGCCTTACCACTCTCAATCACCATGGGCAGAGATACTACTTCAGCGGGAGCAGTGGCTGCAGGAGCCTCCTGATCTTCGTCAGGCAGCAGCGACGGTTGAGGTTCTTCCGCAGGTTTGGCTTTAGGCTTGCGTCCGCGTTTCTTGGGCGCGGGAGTCTCTGCCGTGACTTCAGCGGCATCGGAGGGTGTGTCGGTAGCTTCTACCGGCTGGGCAGCCTCAGCAGCGGCAGCCTCGGCAGCTTCCTTTTCCTTCTTTGTCATGCGCTTTGCCCGGGGTTTACGTTCCTTCGGAGCCCTGCGGGCAGCCTCGCGAGGAGCCTCTTCTTTGGCCGTCACTTCCGATTGAGTGTCGAGAATGGCATAGATTACATCACCTAAGCTGTCGGAGGCAGCCATTTCTATACCCATAGAGGCGGCAATCTGACGCACTTTGGCATCCTCCATTGATTCGAGATCTGTGAGATGATATGTCATATTATGTATCAATAAGGTATCTACACACTGCATCCCTTCTTTCATACAGATGTATCTTTCCATAAAAGTCCTTAGGCCTGAAGATGCCTCAGAAACATTTATGGCATCCTGTCCCAGGACAAGATTCCGGCCAAAGCACAGTGATGGCAGAGACCGCGAGAGATCCTTAGAGGATGAATGTGTAGGGGGAAATGATTCTTTTTGTGGTTTTCATGAGCCGGAGTGTATGGGGCATCCAACGCAATAGGCGTCAATTCGCCTGCCACTTCCGGCAAGTCGGCACAATGATATGAGATATGAGCTTTGAAATGAAAAATTGAAATCTATACCATTTGCCGTTATTACGGGAGAGAAAACAGGGGAGAGAGTGGTGGTTTCAGACTGCAAAGTTAATAAGAATCCTTGGATTTTGCAAAAATTTATACCGAATTTATACCGTGAAATACTCCATAACACCTTTATTCCCCCTTTATTTTTCCACATTATAAACTGATTATAAACTGATTTCATTCAATAAATGTTGGAATAAGGCTCTGTTACTCAAAACAATTCAAGAGCCAGTATATGCCTCGGGAATATCGTCAGCGAGAGAAAGAAACGATATGGCACTCCTCCGCATCTTCAGCCACAAGTTCGAGGCGGGAGCGTCGCAGACCAGGTGCCCATATGATTTCGCCCGTCGCGGCATCAGTCAGCACCCACTGCTCCTCCTTTTCCGCCCTCGACATATGCGCATCCTTCATGATGTCGGAAAGCAGACGGCTTCCCTTCATTCCAAGCGGCTTTATACGGTCGGCCGGAGCTACGCGTCGGAGCGAATAGGCATGTGGCGGCCGTGGCAACCAGGCCATGGTGTTGGAGCGGTCGGTAAGCATCTGGCGTCGCATCTCCTCAGTGAGCTTCACCTTTCCCCAGCAGAATACAGGTGGATTCCTGACAATATCCTTATCGGATGGGAGCACCTGGAAAGATTCTCGTTCGAGAGAGATGCGGGTGCCGTCGGGCATATTCCATATTTTCCCACTTTGAAATGGTTGACGCTCCATGGCCTCCACCATTGAACGGACCTGTTCGGAATTGCCTCCATGAGGTGCAATGAAACGATGAAGCACCACTGAGGGGGCACCGACACTCCGCACTTGTGTAAAATTCAATTCCACCGGAGAGGAGATTGCCTCCTCAGCCACTCTTTCCAGCAAACGAGCTTCGTCGCGGAGCACGCTCTGGGAATTGCTCAATGCCTTCCTGACTCCGGGCCAGCGAGTCTCAAGCAGCGGGATCACTTCATTGCGAAGGAAGTTGCGACGATAGTCGGATTCGAGATTAGTGGAGTCAGTGATGTAGCTCTCCCCTTTTTCCTTAAGGTATTCCAATATTTCCTCACGGGAGAAGCGCAAGAGCGGACGCAGGATCTCACCGGTGTCAGGCTGCATCCCTTTCAGACCGTTGACACCCGCACCCCGAAATAGATTGAGGAGGAGGGTCTCCGCATTGTCGTCGGCATGATGGCCGGTAACTATTCTTACCGGAGCTCCTATGCTTGAGGCCACTTCCCGAAACCAGCTGTAGCGCAGTTCGCGGCAGGCTGTCTCCACTGAACATGGATGCTCCCGCCGGTAGGCTTCCACATCAAAATCCCGGATGTCGAGAGAGACACCGAGCCGGGCGCACAACGACTCAACGAAACCGCGGTCGCGATCGGACTCTTCACCGCGCAGATGAAAATTGCAATGGAGCGCCTTGAGTTCCCGTTTATTGACGACAGCCTCCTTGAGCGCGAGCAGCAGTGCTACACTGTCAGGTCCTCCGCTGACGCAGATCAGCAGTCGGGGTTTTTCCGCCGCACGCCACATGGCGGCCACTTTCCTTTCAAATTCATTCATAAGCTCTTGCAGAGATGTGGTAACTTATTTTTGCCACAAATTTACTTAATTTTTGTGGCATCGACCAATCGACAGACGTTGAGATGCCCTCGAGGGTGTGAACTATTCGGAGAGATGTTTTGTTTAAGAGGATAGCAAAACAAACTCTAAAATATAAAAACACAACTATGGCAAAACAGTGGATCTGCACCGTGTGCGGATATGTAGCTGAGGGAGAAGTAGCTCCCGAGAAGTGCCCCCAGTGCGGTGCACCCCGAGACAAATTCAAAGAACTTAATCAGGACGAGCTTCTCAAGTTTGTCACTGAACATGAGATCGGCGTAGCGAAAGACGTTGACGATGAGATGAAGAAAGACCTCAACAATCACTTCATGGGTGAGTGCACAGAGGTAGGTATGTATCTCGCAATGTCTCGTCAGGCTGACCGCGAGGGTTATCCCGAGGTAGCTGATGCATTCAAGCGTTATGCTTGGGAAGAGGCAGAGCACGCCGCCAAGTTTGCCGAACTTCTCGGCGACATGGTATGGGACACCAAGACCAACCTCGAGAAGCGTATGCACGCCGAAGCAGGCGCCAACGAAGACAAGATGCGTATCGCCAAGAACGCCAAGGCTGCCAACCTCGACGCCATCCACGACACTGTTCATGAGATGGCTAAGGATGAGGCTCGTCACGGCCGCGGTTTCTACGGTCTCTACAAGCGCTTCTTCGACAAAAAGTAATATCGAAACAATACACCGAAACTGAAAAAGAGCCTTCCGGAATCAAAAACGGAAGGCTCTTTTGTATGCTATTATCTGCAAGCTTGATATAATGAAATCTGCAAGCTTGATATAATGAAAAAGGAACTGCCCTTTATGGAACAGCTCCTCTTACCCTTAAAACCTCGGGTGGAAGATGGGGCTCGAACCCACGACCTACGGAACCACAATCCGTCGCTCTAACCAACTGAGCTACATCCACCATTT
>CAZPQD010000081.1:0-13392 GCA_964588625.1 uncultured Sangeribacter sp.
ACAAGCAGGGTAAGGAATCCACCTATTACATCTACAACAACTGCTCCCATCAGGAGGCTTACCGCGACACTGGCGCTCAGGCCGTGAGCTACACAACCGGTGTGCCGGCTATGGTGGGTGCCATGATGTTCCTGCAGGGCAAGTGGAATAAGCCGGGAGTGCACAATGTGGAGGAATTCGATCCCGATCCCTTCCTGGAGCAGCTGGCAAAGGATGGACTCCCCTGGCATGTGATCGTTGACGGCGACATTGAATTCGAAGCATGAGAATCATCATGAAACGAATATATCTTTATGCAGCAGCCACAGCCGCAATTGCGGCTGTGGCTGCGCCCGTACAGCGCAGCGCAATGCCGCGCCGTGTAAGCAATGAGGTTATTGAGCAGGCGGGGGTATATTCTGTGCCGGCTGCCGGTCGCCGCGTCACGCTGCAGGCTGTGGCCGACGGCATAATCCGCGTCGGCGCCTCTCCCGACGGGCAGGTGCTCAATTTCCGCGACCCGCGTCTGGCGGTGCTCTCCGACACTCTGACCCGAGTGAGCGTCACTGAGAGCCCCGACCTCTTCACGCTCTCCACATCGCGCCTGAAGGTGTGTCTCGACCGCAATACGGGCCGCATCTCTTTCCTCAATCTCGAGGGCGACACCATCGCTGCCGAGGCTGCCCCGCTCGATAATACCGAGGGGGCTCACATAGCCCGCTTTGCCAACCGTACTTCGGAAAACTGGTATGGAGCAGGCGAACGCGGTCACGCCCCGATTCTCAACGGCGACTCCCTCTCTTTCTACAACCGCCCCAACTATGGCTATGGCGCCGGCGACCCCCGTATCTCACAGACGGGTATTTCCATCCCCTTCATAGCATCCGATGCCGGCTATGGTATCCTCTTTGATGATCCTTCTCCGGCTACCTTGCTCATGGCCGACACCATCAGCTATGCCTCTCAGGGTAAATATCCGCTGTCTTATTTCTTCATCGACGGCGAGGGTACTCTCGAGGGTACGACCAAGGGCTACACTGCCCTTACCGGCCGTCAGGATCTCCCTCCCTTCTGGACCCTCGGATATGTCACCTCCAAATATGGCTACCGCACCCAGCAGGAGGCTCTCGGAGCCGTTGACTCGCTCAAGACACGCGGCTATCCGCTCGACGGCATTGTCTTCGACCTCTACTGGTATGGCACCGAGACCGACATGGGTTGCCTCGAATGGAACCTCGAGCAATTCCCGGACCCGAAGGGGATGCTCGATTCGTTGAAGGCCATGGGTGTGCAGACTGTGCTCATCCATCAGCCTTATATCAATAAGAAGGGTGCTATCGCCAATTATGACCTTCTCGCCGGGAAGGGTCTGCTCGTCAAAAATGCGGAGGGCGAAGTCAATGATGTGACCACATGGGTGGGCGACGCCGGCATGTTCGATATGGCCAACCCCGACACACGCCAATGGCTCTGGCAACGCCTCGCGCAGCTCACGGCCGACGGTGTGGCCGGATGGTGGGGCGACCTTGGCGAGCCGGAGGTGCATCCGCTCTCAATGGTGCATGCCGACGGCAGCACCGCCAGTGAGTATCATAACTATTACGGCAATCAATGGTCGGAGATGATCTATGAAGGTCTGCGCCGTGAATATCCGGATATGCGTCCTATGCTGATGATGCGCGGCGGCACGGCCGGACTTCAGCGTTACTCCGTCTTCCCCTGGACAGGCGACGTGGCCCGCTCGTGGGGAGGCCTGCAGGCACAGGTCAACCTTATGCTCTCGGCCGGCATTTCGGGTCTGGGTTATATGAGTTCCGACTTGGGCGGTTTCGCCGTCAACCAGGAGTCGCCCACTGATGCCGAACTCTATGCACGCTGGCTCGAGATGGGAGCATTCACTCCCTTCATGCGTACTCACGCGCAGCTGAAACCGGAGCCTTACCACTATCCGGAGATCGAGAAAATCACCCATGAATATATCGATATGCGCTATCGTTGGCTCCCTTACAACTACACCCTGGCCTACGAGAACGCTACCAAGGGCTGGCCGCTTGCGCGTCCGCTGAATTTCTCCGGTGAGAATCCGGGCAGTGAGTTTGCCAATGTGGCCGATGAGTATATGTGGGGTGACGAAGTGCTCGTGGCTCCCGTCATGGAAGCCGGAGCCGTTTCTCGCGAAGTCCTCTTCCCGAAAGGGGAGTGGATCGACTGGTGGAATCCCGACCGCCGCTTCAGCGGACCGGGAAGAGCCGAAGTGGAGGCCCCGCTTGAGGTGCTCCCTCTCTTCGTGAAGGCCGGCAGCTTCATACCTCAGTATGAGAAGAAAATCGAGAATACGGGGAAGTATGAGCCTTCGAGCTTTACTATCCTCTATTTCCCCTCCGACGAGGCAAGCAGCTACACACTCTATGACGACGATCGTCTCTCGCCGACCTCCATCGCCGATGGACGCTACCGTCTCCTGCATTTTGAGGCTTCCCCCTCAGCCGATGCCACTGAGATTTCCATCTCATCCGAAGGCAACGGCTACGAAGGAATGCCTGCCACTACGGAGCTTTCCTTCCGTATCCATGGGCTGCGTCCCTCCGATGTGACGCTCTCCAACGGCACACTCCTCCCGAGGATGCCGCTTCCATCTTCGGCAATGGCCGGATGGTGGTTTGATGAAGCTTCTTCCGACCTCTGCATTAATGTACCCTACAACGGCACTCCGCTCTCCATCAGGATTGCCCGCTGAAAAATTCAGCCCTGAAAACCATCACTGCGATTAAAAACCATCACTCCGGGGGCGGTATCTTACCCCCTCGGAGTGAACACACAATCCGACACATAATAATATATCCGCAATATGAATAAAATCTTTACTCTTTTGGCTGTGGCTGCCCTTGCGGTTGCCCCGGTATGTGCCGAGGAAACCACCGAGGCCATCTTCGAGAACTATCTTTCCGATCCGGCTGAAGGTGCCGACGTCAATCAGCTCGAAGCCGGAATGTACAAGATCGCTTTCCCCGAGGCATCGGTGGTGAGCGATAACTCCGACAATCCAAAAAAGGAATGCAAGCTCCGCAATGAATCCACCGGCAAGACCTGGGATCTGCTCTGGAGCAGTGCCTATGAGTTCCTGACCGGCAACAGCAAGAATGGTTTCCAGTTCCTCTTCCAGATCGGAGGTCCCATCACTGAGAAGGGCAACTATACCGTGACTTTCCCCGCCGGAGCCTTCACCACCGACAATGTCGACAACGCCGAGTTCGTCACTCGCTTCTCCATCGGAATGCCTCAGGTAGGTGTGGAGCAGATCGAGGGCACTCCGGTGGTCCATGTGGTCTACGATATGGAGGGACGTCAGCTCGACGGCGACCTCAGCAAGCTTCCGGCCGGTCTTTACATCATCGACGGCAAGAAGACAATCCTTCGCTAAAAAATTCTGCTCTTGCGCTGAAATTCAGTTTTTCAGCTGAAATGTTGCTGAAAAATGACTTATAAATTCGGCTATCCGAAGATTTGGATTGCCGAATTTGTGAGTTTGGAGACATTTGTCTAAATTTGCAACCAAAGCCTACCTCTTGGAGTGCCATCAGGTATATTCCACAGATATATTCCAGAAACAGAGAAATCTAAAACAACAATCAACATAATTAAAAACCATCTTTCTATGAAAAGAATGCTACTACTTTTCGCAAGTATCCTTGCGATGGCCGCTTCTTTCTCTGCAAGTGCGCAGAGGGTCATGGTGCAGTATCTTTACGAGACGGTGGGAGGTAACACAAAACAGTATACTTCTCCCAGCAACGTCACCGTATCGAACGTGCAGCAGATCGACCTCGGAGTCCTCTTCGGATTGTTCTCCACTCCTTCAGGCTACTCCGACAACCTCGCATCCTATGTAGAGATCAAGAGTGAAAAGGGAAATGTCGCCACTCCTTCTTCCGTAATGGGTGCCGGCATGAACCTCATCATCAAGTTTGACCCTGAGTTCACTACTCCGGGCACTTACACCCTCACCCTCAAGGAGGGCGCCGCTTACTTCACTGACAACGGCACCACTTCCTATTCTCCCAAATTCGAGCAGAAGAACCTCTTCACAATCGAGGGCACTGAACCCGATCCCGGTGAAGATCCCGGCGAAGATCCGGGCGACGACCCTGTGACTGAGAATGAATGGTGGAAAGACTTCGTGGTTGAACTCGAAGGCTATCCCTATGACGCTTCTGACCTCCGTATCAGCTTCCCCAACCTTCCCGCTGGTGTGAAGCTTGTTGAGGCATGTGAGGAATATACCCTCTACTCTCATATCTATTACATGGCCAACGGTAAGAAGATCACCCCCTACATGGCAATGATCAATACTTACAATGAGCTCATCGGCTACTTCGATGAAGATTATGTTGCTGACCTTAAGGAGGGTGAATTCACACTCTACGTTGACGCTGACGCAGTTGCTGCTGATGGCGTAAACAACCCCGAACTCGTTTGGCCCGAGGGTGGCGCCGGTGACGAACCTAATCCTCCCACTCCTCCGGCTGCCGAGGTTAACTCCCAGCTCGCTTGGGTGTTCGGCTCTGTACATGATGCTGAACTCGGCAAGTGGATCTATTCTTATGAGACTGAAGAACTCAAGGAGATCAAGAAGGCCGACAAGGTTCAGGTGAAGATCGAGAAGCCTTCCACTATGGAATTCGAAGAATGGAAGGAACTTGCTCTCTCTTATATTATCAACTATGGTAAGAGTGGCGATGTCAAGGTAAGCAACGGCACTGATAACTATGTTCCCTCTGCTCTTGATAACAAGGGATATATAGTTGTTGAACTCTCTTTCACTGATGCTATCTCTGCAGACGGTACTTACTCCATCACACTCCCCGAAGGTCTCGTGACATTCGGTGGCGGCTCTATCTCCGCTGCTGCTGACCTCGCTGACGTATTCACTATCAACGCCAACGCTAAGGTTCTTTCCTTCTCCAACTACACTATCATCCCCGCTGACAAGGCTGTTGTCAACAACGCCGACCTCAGCACCGTCGCTGTCACTTTCCCTGACGCTGTCGACCTGATGGATGAGGACATGGAGATCGTGATGTCTGACATCTACACTGCAAGCTCCATCAAGCTCACTACTGCCGGTACTGAAGCTGATCCAGAGACTGGCGACGTTGAGGACGTCACTGTAGCTACTGCTCAGAGCGTTGATATTATCGTCAACCGCGTCAACATCAACTTCGGCACTCTCAACCTCCCCGCCGGCAAGTACACTCTCACAGTTCCCGCCGGTATGTTCGTCAACTCTGCCAAGACAAACGTTGTAAGCGAAGCTATCGTTGTTGACTACGAAATCGCCGAGACCATCGTCTACACTCTCAATGACTATACCCTCACTCCCGAGTCTGGCAAGGAGGTTGAAGAGCTCTCTGAGATCACTCTCGAGTTCCTCTATGACATCGAGCCCTGCACCGAGGATCTCTCCGGTGTGACCCTCAAGAACGGCAGCACTGTCTACACTTGCCAGAACGCTGGTTTCGTTGAAGGTAAGGATAACGCCGTATACTTCTCATTCGATTCCATCACTGAGAACGGCACTTACACACTCACAATCCCCGCCAACCTCTTCACTATCGTATCTACCATCGCTGTTGACGTATTCAACCCTGAAATCACCGCTACTTACGTAGTAGGTAATGAAAACAGCGTTTCCGCCATCTTCGCCGGCGAGACAAGCTTCACTGTAGTTGACGCTGCCGGCCGTGTAGTGATGCGCGATGCAGACTCCCTCAATGGCCTGCAGCCCGGTCTCTACATCATCAATGGCAAGAAGGTATTCCTCCGCAAGTAATCACTGAAGCGTAATCTTACGCTGCGATATCCTTTCACGATACGCCGGCCCATATGTGGCCGGCGTATCTTTTTTATGCGAGCCGAAGTTGCTACTTTGCAAAAAATGGTTACTTTTGTGAAAAATATATCAACACCACTATTAAGATGAACAGGATCTTTACCCTATCCTTGCTTGCTGCCACGGCATTGGCCTCGGCTCTCCCTTCGTCCGCCGCTTTGCCGCGCAGGCATGCCCGGAGCATTGCCGCCGAGGAGCAGGCCCCCGCGAAGCGTCCGCTCCGGGTGGCAAAACGCGCCACTGCCGCCGGCTCCAACATTTTCGGCTATCTTTGCTATTCCGACAATGAAGCCGACATCCAGGGCCTCTACTCCCTCGAGGGTGAAGGCTACGAACTGATGTGGCAGGATCCCCTGCTTGAGCGTTATGCCGAAATCTATACGGGATGGGCACGCAACGGCGTGCTCCACGCTGTGGCCCTCATGGCCGACGATTATGGCAATACTTCCGCCTATAACATCCAGCAGGACCTTTATACCGGCGACCTCTTCGAGATCAAGCCCGTGAAGCCGGGGGGCAGCTATTTCACTGTCGTCACCCTCAATCAGGAGGATGGCAAGATATATGGTGTGGCTTCCCAGCCCGACGGCGGCTGGGCCTTCTCCATGGCCGCCAGCGGTCTGCCTGAAATCGTCACCCCCATCTGTGAGGCCGACGATGCCCATAATTTCCTCTCGCTGACCTATAATATCGAGGATGGCAAGATGTATGGCATCAACCGTGAGTTCAATTTCGTCACCATCGCCACCGACGGCGAAGTCACGGTGCTCGCTCCCGTCAAACTCGACAAGGCTCCGGCCGACTATCAGACGGGCATAATCTTCGCCCCTCAGGAACGTAAGTTCTACTGGAACGTCAACTATGCCGATGAGACGTCGGCTCTCGTCACCATCGATCCTGTAAGCTACGAGTTTGAAGTGGTGGAGCGCTATCTAAATTGTGAGGAGTTCGCTTTCTTTGTCTCTCCCGACGGAAAGGCCGACCCGACTCTGCCGGCCCCTCCTGTGTTTGAGTCAAGCGACTTCGGAAAGGGTGCCCTCTCCGGCTCCGTGACTTTCCGTCTGCCTACCGCGACCGATGGCGGGGATCCTCTCCCTGCCTCCATCGAATGGATAGCATGGCTCGACAATAATGAGTATTCCACCGGCTCGGGCAAACCGGGCGAGAGTGTGCAGGTAAGCTTCACGGATCTTCCTCTGGGACGCCATATCTTCGCCATGAGTGCCGCTGTCGGCGACAAGGAGGGTCTTCGTGGACGTCAGGCTATCTTCATTGGTCCGGACACTCCGAAGGCTCCCGCAGGTGTCAATCTCTCAGCCGATGGCCAGCTGACATGGCAACCCGTCACTGAAGGTGTCAGCGGCGGCTATGTCAATCTCTCGGCCCTGCGTTATCATATTCAGGACGGCGCGGGCAAGGAACTGGCCGTCACTTCTTCCAATTCCTGGTCTACAACCCTTCCTGCCGACGCGGCCATGAAGGCTTATCGCTTCGGTGTGACTGCCGAATATGACGAGACGGAATTCTCCTCCACTTCCTGGAGCAACACGATTGTGGCCGGTCTCCCCTTCTCTCTTCCGGCTGAATTTGTCCCGACTCCGGCGCAGGCTCTCCTCTTCACCACCAACGATGTCAATGCCGACGGTCGTGGATGGATCTATGACGACGGCTATGAGTTCGGCACTGAGGAGGCCTTCAAGTGCTACTATGGCAATATCGATTCCAACGATTGGCTCTTCATGCCGGCTATCGATATTGCAAAGGATGACAAGATCGTTGAACTCAGTTTCGACGCCCGTCTGCTCTCCCGCTTCCTTTCGAATGAGGAAATGTGTGTATATGCCGGTACGTCGCCCGACCCTTCAAGCATGAAGCCTCTCGGGTCTCCATTCAAACCGTCTGAGACTTACTCCAACTATGCCTTCTATTATCTCGGAAGCGGCGTGACCTACTTCGGAATCCATTGCACATCCCCCGCCGGAAATGCAGGTGTGGCTGTGCGTAATTTCGATGTCAAGAAGTCGGATACCTCACTCAATACTCCCGCGGCGCCGGAGGAGGCTTCCGCCATGGGTGCCAAGGATGGTGTGCTCAAGATCAGGGTTGATGTGACTCTCCCTTCCAAGAATATCGCCGGACAGGACCTCCCGGCTGACGCCATGCTTACTGCCAAGGTGCAGGCCCTGGAGGCGGAGACTGTAGCCACTGCCGAAGGCAAGCCGGGCAGCAAGCTCTCTTTGGAGGTGGATGCCGTGCAAGGTCAGAACACTATGCTCCTCAATGTGGAGTATGGCGGCAATGCCTCACGCTTCTTGGAACTTTCGGCTTATGCCGGTGTGGCTGTGCCGGTAAGTCCCACCAATGTGAAGGCCCGCAATGGCGAGGATATGCACATCACTTACCTCAGCTGGGATCCCGTCACGACGGGTGTCGACGGTGGCTATGTGCTCCCTGAGAACATTACCTACAATGTATATATCCTTCGCGCCGGATATGCCGGTGCCGTATGGGAACCGGTGGCTCAGTCGCTCAAGCAACCTTCCTACACTTATGTGGCTCCCCCGAACGCTGCCCAGGAGTATCTCCAGTTCGGTATCGCCGCCGCCAACGAGGCCGGCGTGTCGAGCAATTATACTCCCGCTTATGCCGTTGTCGGCACTCCCTACAACCTCCCGATGGGTGAGAATTTCGCGGAGATGACTTCCGATGATGACGTCACTCTCGAACCTTACGTAGTGGCCTATCCTTCTGCTGCCTATACGGGCGAATGGAATTTCGTGCTCCCCTCGCAGATCAGTACTTCGATCGCCACTCAGGAGGGCTATTACCTGATTGCCTACGGTCAGCCGGGCGCAAAGGCCAGAATCGGCATCCCGCGCTTCAGAGGTGGCTCGGATGTGAAGCTCGTCATCAATTCCATGAGTTGCTACGGCATCGCGCCGGTCAGCATCTATGCAGAGTGCGATGGCTGCGAACCGGAACTCATCGGCTCCGTGCCTCTCGTCAATGTGGCACTCCCCCAGAAGGCTACCTTCGAGATTCCCGCTAAGTTTGCCGACAAGAAATGGGTGCAGCTCTATTTCGACTGCGAACTCACGGCTGAATCGCGGGTTGCCTGCATCAGGGGTTATGAAGTGTTGGGCACCACGGCCGTTGAAGCTGTCGAGGGTCAGGAGGATACAAGCGTGACTGTCAGCGACCTTGCCGGACGCGTGCTCCTCAGGGAGGCCGACCCCGCAGAACTGTCAAGACTTGCCCCGGGCCTCTACATCGTCAACGGACGCAAAGTGCTCATCAACCGCTGATATTTCCATTATCAATCATAAAAATGCGGCAGCTTCCCAAAGGGAGGCTGCCTGCTTTTTTAAGCCATATTAATTCTCTGTTTGGATTTTTTTGCCTACATTTGTCCGCAAATCAATCAACAACTAAATACCACTATACGAATGAAAAGACTTTTTACCATCGCAGCTATCGCTTGCATGGCTGTTGCACCAGTCTTCTCCGCCGTGACCCTCACCGAGGAGGAGTGGAAGAGCTACTGCAACATTAGCCCGAATCCGGAGCTGACCACACTTACCGAAATCGGACCTACCTTCAAGGTTGCGGCAAGAAGCACAAAGAACTACCTCTCCCGCGGAACCTCAACCGTGGAAGCTACCCTCGACCTCCCCAATGGCGAAGCCCGCGAAGGTCTCGTCACACAGGAGGATATGGATGTATTCACCGGACGTGTCTCCATCAATTTTGGAGAATCTTTCGATATGGCCGGCAAATACGTGCTTACCATCCCGGAGGGAACAATCAAACTGAAGGACAATTATGATGAGGTTGTCGGCGTAAATCCCGAGCTTACATATGTCTACAATATCATCGGTGCTCAGGAACCCCTCTTCAATCCTCTCGAAAAATTTGAACTCACTCCCGCCAGCGGAAGCACAGTGGGTCAGATCTACAAAAACCTCGGCATCGTATTCCCCGACGTCACTGAGGATGTGGAATTCCACCGTGCATGGGTGACGGGTGTTACCCTCACCGGTCCTGACGGAGAGCAGTGGAACAACTACCAGTTCATCATCCCTTCCGCCACAGTGGAGAAAAACAATATCGGCACCCCCACTACTGATGAGGATGACGACGATGGCGACATCTGCGTAACTCCCCCGGCAACCGAAGGAGACCCCAGCGTCAATGCCACCAATTTCTATTTCTTCTCACCCATAGAGGAACCGGGTGAATACACCCTCAAGATCGAGAAAGGTACTTTCCGCTGTGTCGTTCCCGACCCCAGCAGCCCGACAGGTGTCAGCGATGTCTATAATTCCGAGATTATAGCAAAATACACCATCGGAGAAATTGGCGACGATGAGGTTACACTTGCAAAAGTTGTCACAGAGCCCTCCAACGAAGAGACCATCAACAACTTCAACCAGATCACCCTCATCTTCCCCAACAGCAACGCACCCGAACAGGGCATCGAGAAGGGCAAGACATCCTGGACAGAGATTTATCTGCGATGCGAGAATGACAGCCGCCGATATGACTGCAAGAACTCCAAGATAGCCGACGACTTCGGCAGCGTTACCCTCTCGTTCCATAACGTGACCACCGATGGCGAATACACACTCATAGTGCCCGAAGGAGTATGGAAACTCCGCGACTGCTTCCCCTCGGAATATAACTCACCGATGGAGATACCCTTCCACCTCAACTTCCTCAGCAACAGCGTGGAAGGCATAGACACAGAAGCTGAATACGCACCCGTCTACGACCTCAACGGCACCCTCATCCTCGACAACTCTACCGTCGACGATCTCCGCAGCCTCCCCGCCGGCCTCTACATCCGCGCCGGCCAGAGAATCCTCCTCCCCTGATCCCCATCCCGCCCTCCCCACCCGAGAAAAGCCCCCTCCCGGACTGGGAGGAGCGGTCTCCCGACCGCTTCCATACCGTGGTAACGTGTGTCGGAGGATGCCATGAGGGAGTCCTGGAGGGGCTTGACTTCCGTTAACCGGGTACGAAGTACTCGGAAATCACCAACTTACAAAATATGGCGCCAGCCGCAAGAAGTGTGGCTGGCGCCATTCCTTATCATATTTCCCTTCATCCTATCCCCCCAAGACATTCTCAATCCCGTGCCAACCCCTTGCCATTGTCCCAAAAATTTCTTATATTTGCAAACCAAACCTATGGATATTCCTTTACCTTTATAAAAAGAATAGACAACCATGTGTCAGACAGCAATAATCTCAAAAGATATAGCCCGGGTCAGCACACGAGGCTATCGCCAGAATGTGGAAGCACTCGCAGGCGAACCCCTGCGTCTGCATAAACTCAGCCGACTCAACAACTCACTCGACTCCCTATACCAGCTGCTCCACGATCAGTTCAACACCATCCGAAAAGAAGACTATGCCCAGCTCGGACCCCAGCTATCCCTACTGCTGACCACAATCAAGGACCTTCACAAAACCTATCGACGCCTCTCCGATTCCGTCTCAATGAAACGCGAAACCAAGAGACTCTCAGCCAACTACTCCGCCCTCTTCGAACTTGACAGCGACATCCGCAACTACCGCCTCCGGCAGCTTCCCGCCCCCCTCACCGCCTCCCTCACCAAAGCCGCCTCCCTCCTCAACACCCTCTAATCCCTCCCTCCCATGATTAGATTTTTCGCACTCACATCCTTTTTCAATGACCTAACCCGCTTAAAGAAAATAAGGAAAGGAGTATACAGTGGGGTTGAACAAGAGTTAGCCAAAGAATTCAAAGACAAGAGTATAGAACAAATCCGCGCTAACAGAGACATGATTCTCATCACCACTTCCGCGATGATCATCAAACTCCGTCTACCTGACAAACATCAGCGACTGTCAAAAAAAGATGGCTATCGGTTGATCTACCTCGTCTCCCAACAGAACGAAACAGTAGCCTTCCTAACTATTTACCCCAAAAATGGCCCAGCCCAAAAACTCGATATCAGCGACGAAGAACTAACCCTCCTCCTCGAAGAATTCTCCGAAGAAGCCTCTGCCGGTTCTCTATCCCCATACACATTTAAGTAGAAAACAGAACTTCCTTAAAATTGTGCGATATAATTACTCCTTAATTCAAACACAATCCATTGATTACCGAATAAGTACCTAAAATTCATAACACAGAAGATACTATATGAAACGACAAATCACCTCGTGTGCGCTCCTTTGCTCTCTTTGCCTGACTGCCTTTTGCCGATGGTCAAATTTTGTGCCTCCTGAAAAGGTTGATGTGGAGGATGTTGAGTGGACTGTCACATTCGTCAAAAATGACTGGAATTGGTGTGACATCCTCCTGACAGAGGATGGTGCCCCCGTCTCCTTCTACATGATTCCTTACTATTCTGTTGATTATGAGCTGACGGGTCGCAAGAAAAATGCTGATACCGATCACCCCCTATACTCAATAAAACTTCCTCTTCTTTGGCCCTCGGTTTATGCATGGACACAGTTGATTCATTATGACGAGGGTAACCCGGTGCCTCCCGATCAGCGCGACTACAGGATAGTTGGTTTGAATGAGATGTTTGAGGCCAACCCCAAAGAGTATGGTAAAATATTCTGGTACACCGATGGTTACAACACATCCCCCTATTACAATATAGGCAGAACGTTTATCCAGACCTTTCCCATAGCTCCAGAAACTTGGTGTAAGGGAAAAGGTTGGCCTCAGCTCTTCGGTAATGACACCACATATCTGCAAACCTTCAGTAATCTGACCTATTCTACAATTAAGCTTGAGAGTCTGGATCCCATAACCGGTGCCTACAAAATCCCCAACGATCTATTCTTTAAGAATGATAAGAACATCAAATTCACCTATTCCGCACCGATCCAGACAAAAGGATACAATATCGCTGAATGGTACTTTATAACAAAAAATGGAAAGCACTTCCGCTCCTATCCTATGATGCTGAGATGCAATAAGGAGGGAGAGGCGGTATATGTAGCCGAAAACGTCATGCTTGAGGATGTAAAAGAATTCCGGATCAGCAAACATAGCAACAAACAGCAATATGGGTCGCAAAAACGTCTGAAAATAAAAGACGCTGGAGCGACCTATACCCTTCAAGCCGACTCCACCGACCGATACGTCAAAGTCAAACTCCCCGGCACCTACACCATCCAATTCCTACCCTCCATCAAAAAAGTCGGGAAACTCATCTTCCTCAAGGAATAGAAGCGAGCGCAACAGCACCCCCAAAGCGTCCCCAGCCCCGTCCCCCTCTCCGGCCCGCGATAATCTGTCACTGAGTGCCACCCATCCCGGGAGAAGCGGTCTCCCGAACATACATGTTAACTCATTATGTCTTATATTTTGTAATTGATTGTCAAACAATTAGTTATAAAATCCCTCTGGTTTTTATGAATTTCTTGATAATAAATTAGATAAAAATTTAAGTTAACGTTTATGGTCTCCCGCCCGCTTTCATACCGTCGGAGCGTGTGTCGGAGGGTGCCGTACGGTAGCCCCGGAGGGGCTTGACT
>CAZPQD010000082.1:0-13327 GCA_964588625.1 uncultured Sangeribacter sp.
GGCCTGCACCTCCTCAGAGATGATGCAGACGTTGGGTTGTGTCTCGAGGGCGCATTCCAGGGCGATGTGGGAAGCGGAGCGACCCATGAGTTTGATGAAGTGATAATACTTCTTGGCGGAGTTGCAGTCGCGCTGGATATTGCCGATCATTTCGGAATAAACCTTGCAGGCTGTGTCGAAACCGAAGGAAGCTTCAATCCATTCATTCTTGAGGTCGCCGTCGATTGTCTTGGGCACACCGATAACCTGTACGTCGGCACCGATATTCTTATAATATTCCGCAAGCACTGCGGCGTTGGTGTTGGAATCGTCACCTCCGATGATGACGAGAGCCTTGATGTTAAGCTCCTTGATGATCTCGAGTCCCTTGTCGAACTGCTCGGGATATTCGAGTTTTGTACGTCCGGAACCGATGATGTCGAAACCGCCGGTGTTGCGGTAGTCCTTGATATATCCGGCTGTCAGCTCCATATACTGGTGGTTGACGAGTCCGGAGGGACCCATGAGGAAGCCGTAGAGACGGTTTTCTTTATTAAGGCTCTTGATGCCGTCGAAGATACCGCTCACAACGTTATGGCCACCGGGGGCCTGACCTCCGGAAAGAATGATACCCACGTTGAAGGGTTCCTCCACACGAGTCGGATTTTCATCGCGTTCAAACTCCACTACGGGCATACCGTAAGTATGCGGGAAGAGGTTCTTGATTTCCTCTCTATCGGCCACAGACTCAGTGGCAGCTCCCACCTTGAGCTTCACCGGCCCCTGAAGGGCTGCGGGCAGCTTGGGCTGATAGTCGGCTCTGGCCCGCTGAAGTGCACTTTTTTTCATTTGATATTTACCTGTTTAAAACTTTTTTACCTATTTCTATTCAATTTCTATTCGGGGTGCGCGAATCTTTCGATCCGGGGTGTGTGAATTCAACTGCAAAATTAGCAATTTTTCGCACGTTGCCAAAACTTTTCTGCCTCTGCAAGGTCTTCAGGGGTGTCGATTCCTACCGTAGCGACATCCGTCATGGCCACTCTTACCGGAATTCCATTCTCAAGCCATCGCAATTGCTCAAGACTCTCAGCCTTCTCAAGCGGTGAGCGTGGGAGGGAGGTGATGCGGCGCAGAGTGTCGCTCCCATAAGCATAAATACCAATGTGGGTGAGGAAGTTCACTCTCTCCGGCCAATTTTCTTTCTCCACACCTCTCACATAAGGTACGACGCTGCGGGAGAAGTAAAGGGCGTTGCCCTCCTCATCCTTGACAAGCTTAACCAGGTTGGGGTCTGCAAGGGCATCGTAGCCACGTCCTTTTTCAAAGTTTCGTGCAAGGGTGGCAATCCTTACCGAGGGGTCGCTGAAGCAACCGGCGAGCGTCAGGATTTGCGAAGGTTCAATGAAGGGTTCGTCTCCCTGCACATTGATGATGACATCGCCTTCTGTATCTGATTCCCCGGCATCCTTGCAGTAGGCTTCAAATACACGGTCGGTGCCGCTCTGATGATCCGGGGACGTCATCACCGCCTTGAATCCGGCTTTCTCCACCACCTCCGCAATCCGTGTGTCGTCAGTGGCGACAACAGACTCAAAACCAGTCTCGGCCACTCGTTGGCACACCCTGACAATCATCTCCACCCCTCCAATCTTGGCGAGCGGTTTGCCGGGAAAACGGGAGGAGGCGTAGCGAGCGGGGATGATGACTATGAATCGGGACATGACTTTTTATTTTTATTCTGTTTTATTATCCGGGAGTGAAGAGGCTTGCTCTTCGGCCTGTGCGTTCTTCTCGCTGTTTCGTGCATTCTTGATGCGCTTTACGGTCTGGCGTACCCACCCGGGGACAATCGCGCAACCAATTGCGAGATACACGTAATATGAGATTATGCGCCAGAACACTGCCAGGATGAGCGCCATACCGGCTGTCGGGACTATGTCGCCGTAATATTCCGAGAAGAGCCATTCCGACAGTCCGGAACCGCCCGGTGTGGGCGACACCATCAGCACCACCCATATCACAAACTGACGGGCGAGTATCAACCATTGGTATTGTGTGTCCTGGGGCAGAAAACCGAGGAAAAGAGCGTTGACCACCATGTAGCGGGAGGTCCAGGAGAGGGCCGTGCCGCCAAACACCTCCAGCCAGAAGCGGAAGGGTTTCTTGCGGAGCTCGGCAGATGTAGCCACCATATTGTCGCCAAGTTCGGCTGCTTTCGCCTCAAATTTTCTCAGGAATTTTATTTTGCATATCTTCACCAAAAGCAAACGCATCCAGTTGGGCCTGACGATGATACCCATGAAGAGGATGAAGGTCCAGATGAAGATACCGGCATAAACAAGCCAGAACGTGAGGCGGATACCGTGGGAAAAACCGGAACCGCCGGAAGCGAATATCTCATTGGCGGGAGTGAGGAGAATGACTATCGGGCACGCCAGCACGAAGAATAGTTCATCGAGGAAGAGAGTGGTGATCATCAGTGTTGTGGCCCTTCCGAACTCCACACCCTGACTGTTGAGGAACACCATACCGAGGGAACTCCCTCCTACAGCTGAAGGCGTCACACAGGAAGTGAACTCGCAAAGGAAATCCACCTTGAAGGCCTGTCCCCAGCGCAATTTATGGTCGGTCAAAGCACGGAAGCGCCAGCTGAGACCGAAATCCCTGCCGAACATAAAGACGAAAGCAAGGGCTATGCACCCTATAGTATAAGGAGTGAACTCGATGGAGCGCCACACAGATCCCAGATTCTCACTCTTCGCATCATGATAGAACATCAGGATGACGACAGTCAAACCGATCGCCACCGGAAGGAAGACCTTCCAGAGCGAAAATACACTCTTCGTGTCGGAGAGAGCCGCCGAAGAGCGGGAATCCATTACGTGGTCAGATTGATTTTCCATCAGTGGTTACGCCATCAATATGTTTCTACGGAGATACTTACAATAAGGCAGAAGCCCTCGGAAGCAGGGCTTCATAATCTTTAACAATCCTCAGCGGGGATTTGTGCAAATTATCCGTAAATAATTTTATTGGCTACCTCCAATCAGTGTCGGGAGCTGTGGAGACGGATTAGGGTGCGGTAGCGGTCGGCTACTTCCTCGACGACGTCCTGCCAGCTTCTGACGAGGGAGTGGCGGGCTGCCTCGCCGGCGGCTTCGAGGCGGGGGCGGTCGATGTCGAGGCGTTGGATGAGATTGGCGTAGGCACCTCCATCGGCGGGGGCGAGGAAACCGTTGACTCCGTCGGTGATGACTTCGGAGGCTGTGGACCCTTCGACAAGGATGGCAGGGCAACCGAAGGCGGCTGCTTCGCGCACCACGAGCGGGGCGTTGTCATAAAGTGAGGGGAAGAGAAAGAGATCGGAGGCGGCGTAGAACTCCGAAAGCTGCTGGCGGTCGGAGATCATGCCGTGCACCTTCACCTTGTCCTGAAGCCCGGCGTCGGTTATCTTCTTGCGTACCTCCGGCAGGGCATACCCCTCCCCTACGAAATTCATATGAAACGGTATTCCATTCTTATCAAGTACGCTGAGGGCATCGAGCACCGTAGCGATTCCTTTCTCCCAGATATGCTGGCCTACAAAGAGGAGATTGAGGGAGTCGTTCTCGAGTCCGAGCTTACGTCTGGCCTCGCTTTTGAAACCGCTGAGGTCGGAGACCGACAGTCCGGCATAGTCGTTGCCATTCTCGACAACAGTCAGCTTCCCTTTGAAACCATATTCCCTTACCGTCTCCTCCACACGCGCCTGAGGAATCCAGACTTCATCGCAGGCGTTGAAGAAATTTAGGATACGCTTCATGATGATGGGCACACACCATGGAGTCTGGCGGAAACCGTGCTCCAGGTCGGACCGATATTTGGAATGGAACGTGCCGATGAGGGGCACCCCCTGTTTCTTCTTCACATAGACGGCAAGTCGGCCTGAAGAGAAGGGGCAATGGGCATGGACGAGCTGGAAAGGAGTTTTGCGGAGCCGATGCCAGATGAAAGGGTCGAGCTTCGGATAACCATACCGGTAGGGATTGCGCCATGGAATAGGGAGAGAGAAATAGCGCATCACGGGATGACCCGGCGGTTCGAAGACAGGATTCCAGGGGGTGACCACGCTCGGAGTCATGCCCCACTCACGCAACCACCGCGCATAATTCTGCACAGTGAGCGTCACCCCGTCGATTATCGGCGGGAAGCTGTCGTTGAAGAGTCCGATGTACCCTTCCTGGGGCGGCGTAGTCTGTTTCCGAGTCATATTAGCTGCAAAATTAACAATAAGACTCCAACCGCCCAAATATCGGCTGCAATAAGATTTGGCAAAGTGGCGTTAAAAGTAAGGTGTAATCTTAGAAAAACCGAAATAACCGAATTCCGAATTCATCATGAAACCGCCATACCACCTCCTTATAATTGCCTTTGCTGCCTGCTACGTGACGGCAGCCGGAGCCATGTCTCCGCCACCCTCCACCTCATTGTCCATTACGCAAGAGGAGGAGCCGGACACTACCTCCTGGAATGATCTTGATGAGTTTGTCATATCCAAGAAGAAGAGTGGCCTGCTTAAGGATTGGGGGGCTGAAAACAGCCATATCATCAATCAGACGGAACTCTTCAAGGCTGCCTGCTGCAATCTGGGGGAGAGTTTCACCACCTCACCTTCGGTGGATGTCAGTTATTCGGATGCCGCCACGGGTGCGCGCCAGATAAAGCTTCTCGGCCTGAGCGGCACCTATGTGCAGATGCTTACAGAGTCGATGCCCGCCTTCCGCGGGGCTGCCCTCCCCTACGGATTCAGGTATGTGCCCGGCCCATGGATGAAGAGTATTTCGGTCTCAAAGGGAAGCAGCACAGTGAAGAATGGCTATGAATCCATCACGGGGCAGATCAACATTGAGTATCTCAAGCCGCAGGATGAACAGGGAGTGACGGCCAACGCTTACTTCGATTCCGACCTCAAACTCGAATTGAACGCTGATGCCAACCTGCATATAAAGGAGGGTCTCTCCACTGAATTGCTCGTGCATTTCGAAGACAGATTCGGGAGTCACGACTCCAACGACGACGGTTTTGCCGATATGCCTGACATCAGGCAGGTAAACCTCAACAACCGCTGGCAATGGCGTGCGGGCCGCTATATATTTCATGGAGGGCTCTCCATGATAAATGAGAAAAGCAAGGCGGGACAACTCTCACACCATGGCAACCATCATGTTGCCGATCCCTTCCTTATCGAGCTTAACACCCAACGTTATGAGGGCTACATGAAGCATGCCTTCATCACAGATCCTGAACGAAACGGCAACCTTGCCTTCATCGGTTCGCTTAACATGCACCTGCTAAATGCCGGTTACGGCAGGAAACTCTATGATGTGAATGAGAAGGGTGCTTACGCACAGCTGATGTATGAGACCGACCTCGGCGAGAAACATAACCTCTCCACTGGCTTGAGCTTCAACTATGACTATCTCGGACAGCGACTCCGCACCACACACGACGCAACCGTCGGTCCGGAGCGCATCAACGAGAGGGAAGCAACGGCTGGAGCCTACGCCCAATATACTTTCACCCACTCCGACCGTCTGATTCTTATGGCCGGTCTGCGTGGAGACTACAGCAGCCGCTACCATTGGTTTGTCACTCCACGTCTGAACGTGAAATACACTCCTGTAGAGAGGCTTAACCTGCGCGCTTCGGCCGGAAAAGGTTACCGCACGGTGCATCCCTGGGCTGAATATAACAATCTTCTGGCTTCGGGACGCACAATAGTAGTGGAGGAACTGCAGCAGGAAGAAGCCTGGAACTACGGTTTCAGTGCCGACTACACCCTCTATGCAGGCTCACATAAATTTATCTTTAACGCCGAGTACTTCTACACCGATTTCAAGTCGCAGGCCATTGCCGACTACGACTCGGCCCCGGGTGTGCTGACTATAGCCAATCTTGACGGCAAATCTTATTCACACACCTTACAGGCCGACATAACTTGGGAGAGTCCGTTCGGTCTGTCGCTGACGGGTGCCTACCGACTCAATGATGTGAAGAGCACGTTTGGAGGAGTGCTGATGGAGAAGCCTCTGACAAGCCGCTACAAGGCACTCTTGACCGCCTCCTACTCCACCCCACTCGAACTCTGGCAGTTTGACGTGACATTCCAGATGAATGGAGGGGGAAGGATGCCCGCTCCCTATCAGCTCCCCGACGGCTCCATGAGCTGGGGACCCCGATTCAAGGCTTTCCCGCAGCTCAATCTGCAGGTGACTCGCTGGTTTCGCCATTTCTCCATATATGTGGGTGGCGAGAACCTGACCAACTTCAAGCAGAAGAACCCCGTGGTATGGAGTGCCGACCCCTGGAGCTCAGCCTTCGACCCCACGACCGTATGGGGACCGATCCACGGAGCGATGGCTTACATCGGAGTGAGATTCAACTTCGGGAGACTCTGAGTATCCCCACTCCTTATTATGGAAAAACAGAGAAATGTCGCGCACGGCATATTCCAGCCATTGGGAAGAGTGAAAAATCCAAAAAACATTAAAAACAGAGGATTTTTTTGCCATATCGGAAATTCTTTGTATTATTGCAGATTGAAATGCTTTGTAAGGCCAATCTTTTGACCTTCAGGACAAATACAAAAGCAGCGGAACTAATAACTCAACATCAAATATGAATAAGAAACAGATTCTTTTAACGCTCATGCTCATGGTGAGCGTTCTTGGATTCGCCAAGGAGCTCAAGACACTTCGTGTCACCACCGATCCGCAGATGGTATGCAACAACTGCGAGAATAAGATTAAAAAGACACTCCGCTTTGAAAAGGGAGTTCATGAGATCACGACCGACCTTGACAATCAGGTGGTCACAGTGGTTTATGACGCCGAAAAGACTGATGAGGCAAAGCTCGTGAAGGCTTTCGAGGGTCTCAAATATAAGGCTACTGTGCTTGGCGAGCAGTGCGAGACTCCGTCAGAGGGAGAATGCACCAAGGCTGAGGGAAAGTGCTTCAAGAAAAACTGCACTGAAACAGCCGAAAAGCAGTGCAAGAAGGCCGAGAAGCAGTGTGAGAAGGCTGAAAAGCAGTGTGAGAAAGCCGAGAAACAGTGCACGAAAGCTGAGAAGCAGTGCACGAAAGCCGAAAAGCAGTGTGAGAAAGCCGAAAAGCAGTGTGAGAAAGCTGAAGGCGAGTGCTGCAAGAATAAAAAATAAGGACTATATCTCAAAAAATACTTTACCACACTATAAACAATGAGAAATATCTACAGATACGGGTTGACCATGGCGATGTTGCTGAGCAGCGGCGTCATACTGGCTGCGCCCGTTAGTCCCGATGCCGCCATGCAGGAAGCACAGGCGTTCAGAGGGCGCAACAAGACTTATTTCAAGAAGGCGCCGGCAGCCTTCCCGCAACTCTCCCTTGCCTACACAGCTTCGGGAGAGGCCGGCAATTGCTTCTATGTATTCAACGACAATGCCGGAGGCTTTACAATCGTAAGTGCTGACGACCGTCTGCCGCAAGTGATCGGTTTCTCCGAAAACGGTGAGTTTGATTATGCTCGTCTGCCGGAGAACATGAAATGGTGGCTCTCCCAGTACAGCGATGAGATCACTGCCTTCCTCAAGGAAGACCCGCAGATTGCGAGACGTCCGGCAAAGCGTGCGGGGGCTGCCGACCGTAAGGAGATCAAACCTCTGCTGCACACACTCTGGAACCAGACAGAGCCTTACAACAACCTCTGCCCCATCGATTCGCGTACAGGTCAGCGCTCTGTGACAGGATGTGTGGCCACCGCCATGGCTCAGGTGATGCGCCATTATGAATGGCCCGTGCATCCTACCGGATCCAATGCCGGATATATCTTCAACGGCACAACCCTCGATTGGGCCAACATGCTCGACGACTATAAACCGGGCAAATATTCCGCCGCTGAGGCCACTGCCGTCGCTGAGCTGATGCGTCAGTGCGGCGCGTCGGTCAATATGATGTATTCATCCTATTCAAGCGGCGCCTACAGTTCGGACGTGCCTGTGGCACTCTACACATACTTCGACTATGACATCTCCATGCGTCTGGAATGGCGTGACTACCACACGATGTCGGAATGGAACAACATAGTCTATGCAGAGCTTGAGGCCAACCGCCCCGTGTATTACTCCGGCAACAGTGATCAGGGTGGTCATGCATTCGTCTGCGACGGATATCTCTCCAACAACTATTTCCACTTCAACTGGGGCTGGGGAGGATACCAGGACGGCTACTTCCTGCTCAACTCCCTTAACCCGGACAGTGGCGGCACAGGTTCGTATGCCGGCGGCTATAATGCCAATCAGACAATCATCACGGGTGTCAAGAAGAATACCGGCGACTCGGATGCCCACAAGCAGGTGGCGATGCTGGCAACCGGCAGCTTCACTTACGTAAGCGGTAATACTTTCCGAATCACCGGCTCGGGCGACACTGACCTGATGTATAACCCTCTCGGATATAATATCAAGGTTACTATGGGTCTGAAGTTCACTAATGTTGACGACCCCTCCAAAGTGACCTATTCCAAGGCAAGCGGCACCAGCAACTTCGGCAGCTATTACGGCACACCCGAGATTGTGGCCTCCACTCCCTCACTGGCGGCAGGAACCTACCATGTCACTCCCGCCTTCTACTCCGAATATGGAGAATGGGAGGATGTGCAGGTGCCTTTCGGCTATCAGCGTTATGTGACCCTCAAGGTTGAGGGAGGCAAGAATAATTATATTAATGAGGGAGCCGAAGCTGAGGGTTCCGCGAAACTCCTTGCCGGTCTGCCGCAGGCACTCTCCAACCTCTATTGCAACGCTCCTAAGGCTTACCGCGTCACCATCAGCAACGTAGGCGAAGCTGACTTCTTCGGTCAGGTGGGTCTTACCCTATGGTATCTCGACGATCTCTCCGCCGACGGCGATGAGGAAGTACGCACCATCACCATCCCTGCCGGCGGTTCGATGGATGTTGACTTCTTCCTTCCCCTTACCGACCTGAAGGCTGGAAATTACTCTGTTTCCGTAATCGACAACAAAGGCTATGAGATCTGTGAGTCACAGACCGTAAACTATCCCAAGGGAGACTTCTCTTCCTATAAACCGGGAGACGTTGAGTTCATGAACATCTCCCCGACATTCCCCACCACAGGCGGCGACCTTGGTGTGGCCATGGAGGTGCAGAACAATAATATCGACGCAGAGACTGTAGAGTTCATCATCGCCTTGCTGAAGGCTTCCGACCTTTCGGAGGTGACTACGATTGATCCGGGACGCTCGTTCAACTTCGAGGGACTCACCACTGTCAACGTGACATTCGCTCCCCGCGCCCTTCCCATCGAGCCGGGAGAGTATTACTGGGTGATCCGCGATAAGAAAGGCAACTGGCTCAGTCTGCCGAACCCCGTGAAGGCCTACGGTCCGGTGCAGGAAGAGGCCGGAATCTCTTATCAGGTCACCGACAAGGCTCGTGCAAAGGCTATGGTAGTGGCATCCCGCACTTCTGATTACACTGGCACCGTGAGCATACCCTCGAAACTTGGAGGCAATACCGTGACGGCTGTAAAGGCTAACGCGTTCACCTTCAGCGATGAATTGACCGACCTGCGTCTGCCTGCAGGAGTGACCAATATTGAGAATGGACAGTTCTATGCCGCATCTAAGCTTGCCTTCCTTACTGTCAACGCTCCCAATCCCCCTGTGCTTCCCGCAGAGGCCTTTGCTGAGGGTGCGGTTGAGAAGATCACACTCTCCACTGCCAATGACAAAGCCAATATCTATAAGCGTACTGAAGGATGGGATGCATTCAATATGTCATCCTGGATCTTTGACTTCGCCAACGGAATCTCCGGCACCGACCTGCTGAAGGATCCCGCCACAGGCACTTACTATAATCCTTATTATGTGAATGCCCAGACTCCCTTCAGATTCCTGACCCAGAAACCGGCAGACAAGGCCATCAAGGCAGATTGGGATATAGATGGCACCAAGGGCACCGGTATGTTCTGGGGCTTTGTGAGCCTCCCTGCTCTCGAAGGCAAGAACGGAACGGTAAGTTTTGAGGCTGTCGCCGACACCGGCGTTGAGACTATCCTTGGTGAGGATGAGAAAGCTGACGTATTCACTCCCAACGGCATCCTTATCCTTCGCGAGGCCGGCAGTGACGATCTCAAGCAACTTCCCGCCGGTTTCTACATCATCAATGGTAAGACAATCCTGCTCCACTAAACCGGCGTAAGCTTTTATTCAAGCGAACCCATCGGAGTCCATTAGGATATGTAATAAGAGAATCCATCGTCGTGCGTGCACGGCGATGGATTTTTATCTTCATGCGGTTGTATTCGGGGGAGCCATCAAATATATAGAGTCAACAAAAAAGCTCAGCATCACTGCTGAGCTTTTTTGAGGTTCCAACCAGATTCGAACTGGTGTAAACGGTTTTGCAGACCGGTACCTAACCACTCGGACATGGAACCATTGAAAAAAATTTATATCTTATGAACCTTATAATATTCCTTTCGGAATTGCGATGCAAAATTACATCAAATTTCTCAACCCACCAAATATTTAGGTCAAAATTTTTGATTTTATTTTTGATCGTCCTTATTCAGCTTCCCGAAAGAATTCATTAACAATATGATTATCAGGCTTATACGCACCGAAACCCTGAAGAAAGGCAATTTAATTCCTGCGGTTATATCTGTCATAGATTTCAACCCCAAGGTGTCTTGCTTTACGGATATCCACGGGATTTTTGGGGTCTACACCATATTTTGACAGAGGAGGCACAACAACCTTCGTGCCCGGTTTGATATGGTCGGGATGACCAAGGAAAGAACTGTTCTCTTGATAGATGTAAGGCCAGAAGGCATCGTTGCCGTAGTGCTGGCGCGCCATGGTGGTCAGGAAGCGTGTTGTAGATATAACGTCAGTGACCGCCACTTCGTCTGAGGCTTTAGTATCCACCTCCGCACCACCGGACTTCGAGCTTTCAACATCCGACTTAACATCCGACTTGCCGGCATTCTCAGTCAAACCTTCTCCCGCTCCCGTATTCAGAGAATCGGCAGATAAGGAATTCTCCGCATTGCCAAATGCTGAATTATCGTCTTCCTTCACCACCTTCCTTAGCATGATACGCCTCACAACGGGAGGATAAATCCAGTGGTAGTAGACGTAGTAAGATGCTGCTCCAAGGATAAGGGCAAGCACAAAACCGGAAAGCATTCCCCACCCGAAGCCTGCTTTTCTTCTCATTTTTCCGGACGATAACCTTACCTCCCCTTCTCTCGTTTCCTCACTTTCTGGCAATGAAGTCTCCTTTGAAATCCTTACAGGGACACCTCCAGTAAAACCGTCAGAAAACCTCTCCTCCCCCTTTACAATCTGATTTGCCGGTGCTTCCGGTTCCTCAGATCTACGCGAAGTCCCATAGGCAGACTTTGCACCTGTTGTTACAGCAGGAGACCATTTTCCGGAAGCCTCTTCATCCTCATCTTCTTCCCACTCCTCCTCATCATCACCCCAGCCATCTTCATCAAAGCCTTCATCTTCAGTTTCTTCCAGCTCAGCTTCTTCAGAGGGTGTCTTCTCATCCAATTCAGGTTCTGAATCATAGACGAGTTCCCAATCCTCGTCATCACCCAGTTCGTCATAAGATGAAGATTCATCCATTTCTTCATCTGATGGCACATCCGGTTCATCCACATTATCCAACTCGAAATCATCGGGCACCTCAACGACCTCAAACATTTCAAAGGGAGAATTGGCAGTTTTTGCCAGTCGATCGGAGGGAACAAACGTAACTTTTTTATGGGGAGAGATCACAAATTCCTCTCCAGTAGCCACGTTGACGCTTTTCCGCTCCTCGACTTCCACAATTCGGAATGTTCCGATGCTATGAACCTTCACATCTTCCCCACGCATGAGGGCAGCGGAACAGAGTGCGAAGAGTTCGCGAAGGAATTCCTCACATTGTCTTGGGGTGTGACCAGTGTCGGCGGCCATTGCCTTAACAAGACCCGGAAGTGTAATACGTTTATTCATCTCCTCCCTCCTTTCCTTTGACGGATATATTGGCATTTCCGGATTCACGCACCTTCTTACGGAGCATGGCCGAAGGTCGGAATGAAATCACGACCTTTGGCGGGATAAGCATACGGACCCCGTTGGTCGGATTGACAACCACACGCTCCGAACGCTGCCGCGACTCAAAGGTTCCGAATCCCGGCACAGCAACAGAATCGAGACAAATTCCCGCTTCTCCTATTATGTCACAAAGCGACTCACAAAGAGCATCCACCTCATCGTGAGACATATCGAGTTTTGCCGCCAGTTGGCTGGCAAGAGACTTATAATTCATGGTTGAAAAGGAATTGAAACACAAAAATACGAAAAAAAGTCAAAGATAAACAGCAATGGCATAGAAAAAGGGATAAAAAACTGAGGAGAGCCACAAAAAGAGAGAAAAATTTGTGGGAATCAAATAAAAGCACTAATTTTGCACCGCAAAACTGCCGAAGACCTTCAGCCCAAAAAGTAGAGGATTGAGGCAGCAAGCAAAAGAATATCAACCAACAAATCAACCGGCAAGTTAATGGCAACCAAGATTAGATTACAGCGTCATGGCCGCAAAGGCTACGCTTATTATCCCATCGTAATCGCCGATAGCAGGGCACCACGAGATGGTAGATTTATTGAGAGGATAGGTTCATATAATCCGAACACTAATCCTGCTACAATAAGTTTGAACTTCGACCGTGCTTTGTATTGGGTAGAGGTAGGCGCACAGCCTACAGACACAGTGAGAAGCATCCTCAGCAAGGAGGGCGTAATGCTCATGAAGCATCTCCGCGGAGGTGTGAAGAAAGGTGCATTCGATGAAGCAGAGGCACAGCGTCGTTTCGATGCCTGGAAGGCCGACCGCAACAAAGTGGCAGCTGCCGAGCAGGCAAAGAAGGATGCTACAGCAGCAGCCGATTCCAAGGCCCGCTTTGAGGCTGAGGTAGAGAAGAACAAGGCCAAGGCTGAGGCAGTGGCTAAGAAGAAAGCTGAGAAGCTCGCCGCTGAAGAGGCTGCCGCCAAGGAAGCTCTTGAGGCTGAGACTGCGGAGACAGAAGCTGCTGAAGCAGCCGAGTAATTCGGAAGCTTACCTGGGGTCTTCACATCAAGATAGACAAATCTTGATAAAAAAGAGCGATAAAATTTGCATCGTAGGGATTTTATTCCTAACTTTGCAGCGCAAAACGAAAAAGAATACTGCGGCTGATTCCTTTCAGCCGCAGTATTGAATGGCCGATTAGTGTAGCGGTTAGCACGCCACCCTCTCACGGTGGAGACTCGG
>CAZPQD010000083.1:0-13155 GCA_964588625.1 uncultured Sangeribacter sp.
ATGCGCGGATATGGAGCTGTGCTCCGCAATCTCGACGGCGAGGAGTTCATGCAGAAATATGATCCGCGTCTATCGCTTGCCCCCCGCGACATCGTGGCCCGCGCCATCGACTCCGAAATGAAGCAGCAGGGCACCGACCATGTATATCTCGACGTCACTGCCAAAGATCCGGAGGAGACCCGCCGCCATTTCCCCAACATATACGAGAAATGCCTCTCTCTGGGCATCGACATCACAAAGGATATGATTCCCGTGGCGCCCGCCGCCCACTATCTCTGCGGCGGTATTGCCGTCGACCTTAACGGGGAGTCCTCGATCAAGCGCCTCTATGCCATAGGGGAATGCAGCCGCACCGGTCTGCATGGCGGCAACCGCCTTGCCTCCAACTCCCTCATCGAAGCTGTGGTCTACGCCGAGGCTGCCGCTCGCCACGCTGCCAAACATGCCCCGGGTTATGAACTGCGCACTGACGTGCCCGACTGGAATGATGAGGGCACAGCCCATCCCGAAGAGATGGTGCTCATCACTCAATCGGTGAAGGAAGTAAACCAGATCATGGGTTATTACGTTGGAATCGTACGCAGCGACCTGCGTCTGCACCGTGCCTGGAATCGTCTTGACATACTCTATGAAGAGACTGAGAAACTCTTCAAGGTCAGCAAACCCACACGTGAACTCTGTGAGCTGCGCAACATCATAAACATCGCTTATCTCATCATGCGTCAGGCCATGGAGCGAAAGGAAAGCCGCGGACTGCATTTCACAGTCGACTATCCCCGTAAGGATGACGATAAGAAATAAATCTCCTCAATGATTTAAGAATGAAGTATTCAAAACTGCTGACAGGCGCTCTGGGTGCCTGCATTGCCGGCGCTATTCTTTGGCCGGCCGCCTATGCCAAGGAGAGCCATGACGCCATGCTCTCCCGCAATCTCACTGTGTTCAATACGATCGTCAAGGAACTCGAATCCAACTATGTGGACTCTGTGCCGGTGGAGGAGAGTTTCCAGAGGGCGATCTATGGCTATATGTCGAATCTTGACCCCTACACGGAGTATTTTGCTCCCGACGACAAGGAGACGCTGAAAATGATGACCACGGGCACGAGCTTCGGCGGCGTCGGCACCTATCTTCTGGACCGCGACAGCTCCACATACATAAGCCGTCCGATGGCCGACACTCCGGCGGCACGTGCCGGATTGCGTGCCGGCGACCGTATCCTCCGCATCGACTCGGTGGATGCCTCGCGCATGAGCTCCTCGGATGTGACCAAAATCCTCCGTGGCACTCCCGGCACATCCGTCACCCTGCTGCTGGAACGTCCCTACGCGCAGGACAGCCTGCTGACAGTCACTCTCGAACGCGAGAAGGTGGAGCAGCCGAGTGTACCCTATTATGGAGTAGTCGGCGATGCGGGCTATGTGGCCCTCACTCAGTTTGTGGAGAAGACTCCGCAGGAAGTAAGGGAAGCCTTGGAGAGCTTCAAGGGTAATCCCGACGTGAAATATATCGTGCTCGACCTGCGCGGCAATGGCGGAGGACTCGTTGACCGGGCTGTGGAGGTAGCGGCCAATTTCCTGCCGAAAGGCACGGAAGTGGTGCGCACACGCGGACGTGAGGCTTCTTCCGAGAAGGTGTACAAGACCTTGCGTTCCCCCATTTTCCCGGATATCCCGCTCTTTGTGCTGACCGACGGTGGCACAGCCTCGTCGGCCGAGATTGTGGCCGGTGCCATGCAGGACCTCGACAGAGGTGTGCTCATCGGGTCACGCAGTTTCGGCAAAGGACTTGTGCAGGGCACCCGCCAGTTGCCTTACGACGGCATACTCAAGGTGACTGTGGCAAAATATTACCTTCCTTCAGGACGCCTTATTCAGGCTGTCGATTACTCTCGCCGCAATGAGGATGGCTCAGTGTCACGCACTCCTGATTCGCTTGCCAACGTCTTCCATACACTCCACGGACGCGAGGTGCGCGACGGCGGAGGCCTGAAACCTGATATCGAGGTGGAATGGGGCAAGAACTCACGTATCCTCTATAATGCCGTGGCCGACCATTGGGTATTCGATTTCGCCACAAAATATGCGGCCGAGCATCCGCAGATCGCTCCCCCCGAGGAGTTTGAGATCACGGATGAGATTTATGAGGAGTTCAAGAAGAGCATCGATCCCGAGCGTTTCAAATATGACAAGGTTTGCGAGGATCTTGTCAAGCAACTCAAGGAGGTGGCCACATCGGAGGGCTATATGAACGAGGAGACGGAAGAGGCCTTCGCCACTATGGCCCGCCTGCTGACCCATAATCTCGATAAGGATCTCGACACGAGCCGTCCTGAGATTTCGAAATATCTCGCCGATGAGCTCATGGAACGCTATTATTATGATGCAGGACGTCTGCGCCAGAACCTCAGGAACGATCCTGCCATGGCTAAGGTGAGGGAGATAATGGCTGAACCCGGAGCCTATAAAAAGATGCTGCAATGACCCTCAAGGAAGCCTGCGGACTCTTTGCAAGCGAAGGAGGCGCACTTGCCGAACTGGAGTCGCTGCTTTCCTCTCGCACTGCGCGGGAGATCAGGCTCGAGGGCCTCGAAGGGAGCGCCCCGGCTGTAATGCTCTCCCTGCTCAAGCGAAGGAAGTATCCGTTCATTATCATAGCCGACGACATGGACTCGGCCGGCTATCTCTACAACGACCTGGTGCAGATTGCCGGGCAGGAGTGTGTGGCCGTGATGCCGAGTGGCTACCGCCGCGACATCAAGTATGGCCAGGCCGACCTCCCTTCCCAGATACTCCGCACTGAGACTCTCGCCGCATGGGCCGGCTCGAAGTCTCTGCGATGGGTCGTGACGTGTCCCGAGGCCTTGGCTGAGAAAGTGCCGGCCCCGGAGCGTGTCGAGCAATCGTCGGTGGTGCTCAGACGCGGACAGCGGGTGAATCTCTCAGATGTCATAAGCCGGCTCCGTGAACTCGGTTTCAAGGAGACCGACTATGTCTACGAACCCGGTCAGTTCGCCCATCGCGGATCAATCCTCGACATCTATTCCTATGCCGCCGACCTTCCCTTCCGCATCGACTTCTTTGATGATGAGATCGATTCCATCCGTCAGTTCAATGTGGAGACTCAGCTTTCCGAACAGCAGATGGAGACGGCCGATCTCTTCCCCTCTGTCTCCGAGGGTTCGGAGCAGGGTGTGTCGCTGCTTGAGTTTGTGGAGGCTGCCACTGTGCTCTTCTGCCAGTCGCCATCGTGGATTCTCTCACGTGTGCAGGCTATCTGCGGGGAGACTCTCTCCGAGGCGGTTGCCATAACTGAGGAGGGCGACAGCCATGCCATGGAGAAGGTGGTGGATTTCGAGGCTTTCCGCGAGAGATTCCTCTCGATGCGACGTGTGACATACGGACATGACACAGCCGCTAACTCTCCGGCCAAGGAGATTCCCGCCGTGCGCTTCGACTGTTCGCTCCAGACGCTCTATCATAAGAATTTCGAACTCATCGCCGAATCATTCACCCGCTTTATTGATGAAGGCTATCGCCTCCTGCTGCTATCCGACTCCCCTTATCAGGCCGAACGCCTGCGCACCATCTTCGAGGACCGCGGCGACAAGATTTCATTCACTCCCGTTGACCGCACACTCCACGAAGGATTCGTTGACCATATGACGAAAGTCTGCTTCTTCACCGATCATCAGATTTTCGACCGTTTTCATAAGTATTCCTTGCGCAGCGACCGCGCAAGGTCGGGTAAGGTGGCACTGAGTCTCAAGGAGCTGGCGCAGATAGAACCGGGTGATTTCATTGTGCACGTCGACCATGGCATCGGACGTTTCGGCGGACTTATCAAGACCGACGTCAACGGCCGGCCGCAGGAGATGATAAAACTGATTTATCAGAACGACGACATCATCCTCGTCAGCATCCATGCGCTCCATAAACTGTCGAAATACCGCGCCAAGGATGGTGTGCCCCCGAAAATCAATAAACTCGGCACCGGCGCCTGGAACCGTATCAAGGACAAGACCAAGTCGAAACTCAAGGATATAGCGCGCGATCTTATAAAGCTCTATGCCGCACGTCAGGAAGAGAAGGGTTTCAGTTTCTCACCCGATTCCTATCTGCAGCATGAGCTCGAGGCCTCGTTCATCTATGAGGATACTCCCGATCAGATCAAGACTGTCGAGGCCGTGAAACGCGATATGGAGTCACCGCGCCCGATGGATAGGCTCGTCTGCGGCGATGTTGGCTTCGGAAAGACGGAGATTGCCGTGCGTGCCGCCTTCAAGGCAGCCGCCGACTCCAAACAGACTGCCGTGCTCGTGCCCACGACGGTGCTCGCCATGCAGCATTATCACACATTCGCCAACCGCCTGAAGGATCTCCCCGTAAGGGTGGATTTCCTGTCGCGTGCCCGCTCGGCAAAGGAGACGAAGCAGGTATTGGCCGACCTTGCGGAGGGAAAGATCGACATCCTTATCGGCACACATAAGCTCATCGGAAAGAATGTCAAGTTCAAGGATCTGGGTCTGCTGATCGTCGATGAGGAACAGAAATTCGGTGTCTCCGTCAAGGAGAAGCTGAAACAGATGAAGGTGAATGTCGACACTCTGACCATGAGTGCAACCCCTATTCCCCGAACTCTCCAGTTCTCTTTGATGGGGGCGCGCGACTTGTCCTCGCTCAATACGCCTCCCGCCAACCGCCACCCGATAGTTACGAATGTGACTACTTTCGATGATGACGTCATAAAGGATGCCGTAGGGTTTGAACTCAGTCGCGGAGGCCAGGTGTTCTTCATTTCCGACCGCATTTCCGACCTCGACAATATCGAGGCCACACTCCGGCGCCTCGTGCCGGGAGTGAGGATCGTGAAGGCTCATGGCCAGATGCCCCCTGAGCAGCTTGAGAAGGCAATCCTTGATTTCGCAGCCCACGATTATGACGTGCTTCTCTCCACTACAATAGTGGAGAATGGCATCGATATGCCCAACGTCAACACTATCCTCGTCAACCATGCCGACCATTTCGGCCTCAGCGAGCTCCATCAGCTTCGCGGCCGTGTGGGCCGCAGTGCGCGCAAGGCTTTCTGCTATCTGCTCGTCACTCCCGGCAAGCCTCTGCAGCCCGTGGCACGCCGCCGCCTGCAGGCCATAGAATCTTTCTCCGACCTCGGTTCGGGCATTCACATCGCCATGCAGGACCTCGACATTCGAGGAGCCGGCAATCTTCTCGGAGCCGAACAGAGCGGATTCATAGCCGATCTTGGATATGAGACTTTCCAGAAGATTCTGAAAGAAGCCGTCATGGAGATAAAGACGGAGGAATTCGGCGATACCTTCACAGATGTCAATGCCGGGGCTGCCGAGGAGTTCACGGCGGATTGCGTCATAGAGAGCGATCTCGAACTGCGTCTGCCGCCGGATTATGTGCCGCAGGAAGCGGAACGCATATCCCTCTATCAGCAACTCGACAATCTGGATTCCGAGGAACAGATCGCGGCCTTCCGGGAGCATCTGCGCGATAGGTTCGGAGCCATCCCGGAGGTCACGGAGGAATTGGTGAAGGTAGTGGCCCTGCGTCGTGAGGCACGGCGTCTCGGTGTGGAACGCCTCACACTCAAGGGCGGGAAGATGCGACTCTTCTTTGTCCCTTCGGAGAATAAGGCTTACTATCAGTCGGCGGCTTTCGGCAAGGTGCTCGCATTTATCAGTGAGTTTCCGCGCAGGTGTGTGCTCAGGGAAAACGAGGGAAAGAACTCCCTGCTTATACATAAGGTCCGCACTGTCAGCGAGGCGCTGGAAGTGTTTGCGGCCATCAATGAAAAGTCTCCCGTATGATGTCGGAGTCTCAACGGCCTGCTGTGCCCGTAGGGCGTTTTGCACCCTCCCCCACCGGGCGCATGCACTTGGGTAATGTTTTCACGGCTCTCATCTCCTGGCTTTCGGTGAAAAGCCGGGGTGGTCGCTGGATTCTGCGCATCGAGGATCTCGATCCGCAACGCTCGCGTCCGGACTATGCGCGCCTAATCGAAGACGACCTCCATTGGCTCGGACTGGAATGGGATGAGGGAGGCGTGGATGGAAAAGGTCCGCATGGACCCTACATGCAGAGTCTGCGCCATCCTCTGTATGAAGAGATGCTCGGGCGTCTCATAGAGACGGGGAAGGTGTATCGCTGCACATGCCGGCGTGCCGAATTGCACGCCGCCGGGGCTCCCCATGCTTCCGACGGCAGGGTGGTCTATGGCGGACGGTGCCGTCCGAAGTCTCTCGCGAATCCCGAGGGAAAAGTAGCTCCCGACGACCTGAAGGGTCCGGGAGCATTGCGTCTTTACGTTCCTCCATGTGATATAGAGTTTACCGATATGCATTACGGTCCTCAGAGGGTGCGTCTCGACACTGAATTTGGCGATTTTCTGCTGCGGCGTGCCGATGGTGCCTGGGCTTACCAGCTTGCAGTTGTGGCCGATGATGCCGCAATGGGTGTGACGGAAGTGGTCAGGGCACATGACCTCCTTTTCTCTTCCGCTCCGCAGATCTATCTCCATACCCTTCTCGGCTTTCAGCCACCGGAGTATGCCCATCTCCCCCTGCTGTGCAATGCCGGCGGAATACGCCTCTCCAAACGTGATGCCTCGTTGGGAATGGATGCCTTGCGTGATTCCCTCTCCCCGGAAGAGCTGACGGGACGGCTGGCGCATATCGCCGGATTGATTCCGGACGCAAGCCCCTGCCGTCCCGCCGAACTGGTGCCGCTTTTCGATTTCTCGCGGCTCCCTGCCGTTGGGCAGATTATTCTTTGATGATAATTCTATGATGAATTTGTTTCCCTCCCTCGGAGAAGGAATTATGCTTGACGAGCTTATCCGTATTATTCCCGGATTATGCTCTCGCTTATCACATCTACGATTCGCTTCAGGTGCTCATCCGTCACCCACGGGCCTGCCGGAAGACAGAGGCCATGACGGAAAAGACGCTCGCTGACTCCATTGACGTATGCCGGGTTATTCCGGTAGACGGGTTGCAGATGCATAGGTTTCCATAACGGACGGGATTCGATGCCGGCGGCATCCAGGGCCAGACGCATCGCTTCCACATTCCTCGCCGGCTCCACATCTGTGTGTATCTCCTTTGTAGCGTGGGTGACGCCTGCCGCTCCCCCTACTGCTCCACTTACTGTGGCGGCATAGGCCTTCTCCTCTCCCTTTATCTTCAGGGAGGGATCGAGAGTGACGGTGCAGAGCCAGAAATTGCTGTCGAACTCCGGACCGGGATTCTCATGCAGCGTCACACCTTCCACGCCCTGAAGCAGGCGGCGGTATTCCTCCTGCACATGGCGGTGATGGGCGATATGCTCCTCGGCTATGGTCATCTGGCCGCGGCCTATGCCGGCGCAGATATTGCTCATGCGGTAATTATAGCCGATTTTCTCATGCTGATAATAGGGATAGGCTTCGCGGGCCTGGGTGGCATAGAACATTGTCTCCTTCCATGTCTTCTCATCAGGACAGATGAGTGCGCCGCCGCCGGAAGTAGTGATCATCTTGTTGCCATTGAAGGAGAGGATGCCGAAGCGTCCGAATGTGCCGCATACGCGTCCGCGATAGCGCGAACCGAATCCTTCGGCGGCATCCTCAATCACGGGGATGTCCCATTTGCGGGCCACTTCCATGATTTCATCAATCTTGGCCGGCATGCCGTAAAGATATACGGGGATGATGGCCTTTGGCTTGCGTCCGGTCTTTTCTATACGGTCGGCGATGGCCTTGTCGAGAAGCTCCGGATCCATATTCCAGGTTTCTTCCTCGGAATCCACGAATACGGGGGTGGCCCCAAGATAGGTCACGGGATGGGAAGAGGCACAGAATGTGAACGACTGCACCATCACCTCATCACCCGGCTCCACGCCGCATTCCAGCAGCGAGAGATGCACAGCGGCAGTGCCCGACGACAGAGCCACCACACGTTTGTCCTCCCCCACAAACTCCTCAAGGTCTTTCTCAAAACCATTTACGTTCGGCCCCAGGGGCACAACCCAGTTATCGGCAAAGGCCTCATTGATGAAATCAATCTCCCGCCCGCTCATATGGGCCAGACAGAGAAGCACTCTTTCACTCATATATTTTTCGATATTTGTATTTCAATTCTAATTCCTAATTCCTAATTCCTAATTCCTAATTCCTGATTCCTAATCCCTAATCCCTAATTCCTAATTCCCACTTTATTTGTGAGCATCGCCACCGTAGAGTCCGACCATACATTCTCAGCAGTCTCCACCATATCGATTACGGTATAGATAGGCAGGATTATACCCATCACGCCAACATTTGCGCCGATGCCCGACATGAGGCTCAGTGTCAGGAAATAGCACCCCATCGGCACTCCAGCGTTGCCTACGGCGGAGATTACAGCGATGAAAAGCCATACGAGCATCGTGGGAAGCGAGAGCGCCATGCCATTGTTCTGCATCACGAAAAGGGAGGTCACCAGTATGAATGCCGCGCAGCCATTCATATTGATTGTGGTGCAGATGGGAAGCACGAAGCGAGCCACTTTCGGGTTGACTCCCATGCGTTGCTCGGCATTTTCCATAGTGACGGGCAGTGTGGCCGCCGAACTCTTGGTGAAGAAGGCCATGATTATGGCGGGCGTCATCCCCCGCATTGCCTTGATGGGATTTATCCCCTTTATGAGAAGGAAGATGGGAAGCACCACAAACATCTGGAGTATGTTGCCTCCCAATACGACTGCCACATACTTGCCCAGCGAATCGAGCATGAGTCCGCTGCCTGTCTCCGCCACAAGCTGCGCCGCGAAAGCCACGATGCCGATAGGCAGGATGGCTATCAGCCAGCGGATGAGCACGAAGAGTAGTTCCTGAAGCCCGAGAAGGGCGTTGATGACTGTCTCTTTCGGTTTCGAGGCGGGCATACGCGAGAGGGCTATTCCGACTGCGAAGCAGAGGATAAGGAGCGCAAGCACATTGCCGTCGAGAAGAGGACGCACCACATTGTCGGGGATTACGGAAAGTATATGGTCGGCGTAGGAGAACCCCTGTGCCGACTCCTCCCCCGTCTGTGTGGCTACGGCTACTTCCGTATCCAGAGCGGATGTGGGCAGATTGCCGGGGCGGATGGCCAGATAAAGGCCGAGACCTACGGCAGCTGCCGCGAATGTGGTCAGAAGTGTGTAGGTGAGGGCTGTGCGGAACATGCGCCCCATCTCCTTTCCGCTCCCCAGTGAGGCAAGCGTGGTGATGACGGCCAGCACGATCGTAGGCACTGCCAGCAGCCTGAAGAGACGTGTGAAGACTGTGGCGATGAAATTCATCACCGCATTGAGCCAGGGGCTGCCGATCATCCCGAGCCCCACGCCCACAGCCATTGCGACAAGCCAGATTATTATCTGATATTTTTTCATCTTTACGTCAGGGTTTGCGATTTTAAGGTAGTAAATCCATCCTCTTTAGAAATCAATCGATTTTGGGGTGAAGCTGTAAGGAAATCAATCGATTCTATGGGTAAGTTGTAAGAAAATCATTCTATTCTCTGGGTGAGGTTGGATATATCGGGAAGGCCGGGGATGCGGAGATCCTCATCAGTGACATCCACAAACCATTCTCGGAGCCGGGATGCCGCCTTCTTCATCGTCTCGGGCGAGAGGTTTGACCATACATGCTTAAGCACATACATCAGGGCTGCCGTGTCGTCGGCAAATCCTCCCGGGAGGGTATCGGGTATGAAGTCGAGTGGCAGGATGAAATAGCCCAAAGCAGCGATCACCAGCATACGGTCCTTAAGCGGAAGGGCCTTGTCGAATGTGGCATAGTAAAGCACCAGCACCACGTAGACAGTCTTGATGCCCAACTTGCGGCCAAACACCTTTATCTTCTCGAAGAGGGCCTTCGGATCATAATACTCCTTATAGGCCGAGAGATTTCCCAGGAAGGAGTCAAGTTTGAATTTGCTGAACATAATTTTTAATTTGACATTTTGATTGGGCGTCCATCATCTTGACATCTTGACAAAATGACATGTTGACATAATGAAAAGGGGCGCCTTCACTCTCTCATATACCCCGCGAAAGGAAATCTGCATACGCCAGCCGTATCCCTTCGGGGAGTTCCGTGCGGTAGATCCAGCCCATGGAGGCCGCCTTGCTTACGTCGAGGAGTTTACGCGGTGTGCCGTTGGGGCGCGTGGTGTCCCATTCGATGCGCCCGCGGAATCCCACGATATCGGCCACAAGCTGCGTCAGCTCACGGATAGTCAGCTCCTTGCCGGTGCCGGCATTAACGGTCTGCGAGCCGCTGTAGTTGTTCATCAAAAATACGCAGAGGTCAGCCAGATCATCCACATAGAGGAACTCACGGAGTGGCGAACCGTCGCCCCAGCACACCACCGATTCCGCTCCTGCCTCCTTCGCCTCATGGAAGCGCCGGATCAGCGCGGGCAACACGTGAGAGCGCGTGGGATGGTAATTGTCGCCCGGTCCGTATAGATTGGTGGGCATCACGGAGATGAAGTCTGTGCCATACTGCCGGTTGAGATATTCGCAATATTTAAGGCCGGAAATCTTGGCGAGGGCATACGCTTCGTTGGTCGTCTCGAGTGCGGAAGTCAGCAGGCAATCCTCAGTCATTGGCTGCGGAGCCATGCGCGGATATATGCAGGAGGAGCCCAGAAACTCCAGTTTCTTCACTCCGTGCCGCCAGGCGGCGTTGATGACGTTCATCTCCAGCATCATGTTGACATACATGAAATCGGCCGGTGATTCTGAATTGGCCATGATGCCCCCCACCTTGGCCGCCGCAAGGAACACATATTCGGGCTTCTCGGCCTCGAAGAAGGCCTCAACCGCCTTCTGGTCGGTGAGGTCGAGTTCTTCATGAGTGCGGCACACGATATTGTCGTAGCCCTGGCGGCGCAGTTGGCGCACAATTGCCGAGCCAACCATTCCGCGGTGGCCCGCCACGTATATCTTACTCTCTTTCTCCATAGATTCCTTTAATGGCAATGAGATTATTTCACTATACCCTTCTCAAGATACTCGGCAAGATTCATCCTGACGTTTTCACCGGCACGTTCCACAGCCACTTTCGCCATGTCGGCATCCACCATCTTCTTGACGAGCTGCTCGAAGGAGGTGCGCTGCGGATCCCATCCGAGTTCACGGCGAGCCTTCGAAGGATCGCCCAAAAGGTTGACCACATCCGTAGGGCGGTAGAAGTCGGGTGAGACTTCCACCACAGTCTTCCCTGTGCGTGTGTCGATTCCCTTCTCATTCACTCCCTCACCTTCCCAGCGAAGCGGAATGCCGGCGTGGGCGAAGGCTATTGTGGCAAATTCCCTGACGGAGTGCTGCTCGCCGGTGGCGATGACATAGTCATCGGGCTTGGGCTGCTGCAGGATGAGCCACATGCACTCGACGTAGTCGGGAGCGTAGCCCCAGTCGCGCAGCGAGGAGAGATTGCCGAGAAGGAGCTTCTCCTGCTTCCCCTGGGCTATGCGGGCGGCCGCCAGCGTGATCTTGCGGGTGACGAAGGTCTCGCCCCGTCGTTCGCTCTCGTGATTGAAGAGGATGCCCGAACAGGCATACATCCCGTAGGCCTCCCGGTATTCCTTCACAATCCAGAAGCCATAAAGCTTGGCCACTGCATAAGGGGAATAGGGATGGAATGGGGTGAGCTCATTCTGCGGCACTTCCTCCACTTTGCCGTAGAGCTCGGAAGTGGAGGCCTGATATATGCGGCAGGTGTCGGTCAGACCGCATTGCCTCACGGCCTCAAGCACTCGCAAGACACCTGTGGCGTCGACATTGGCCGTAAATTCCGGCACATCAAACGACACCTGGACATGACTTTGGGCTGCCAGATTGTAGATTTCATCAGGCCGCACCGCGCCGATTACCTTCAGCAACGACATGGAGTCGCCCATATCTCCATAGTGAAGGTGGAAATTCTCATGGCCCTCCAGATGGGCTATGCGTTCGCGGTAATCTGTCGACGAACGGCGAATCATGCCGTGCACGTCATAACCCTTTGAGAGTAGGAGTTCGGCGAGGTAGGAACCGTCCTGCCCGGTGACGCCTGTGATAAGAGCTCTTTTCATGATTGCAAAAATAATCAAAAAGAATCATACGGCGACCGAAAGCTTAAAAAAACAGTGGCCGAAAGGAGAAAAATCAAAATTATGGAGGGCTTTCCCGGTGTTTGCGGGAAAGCCCTCTCTGATGTGTGGCGCGCAGATGGCGTCGGTTATTTCTTCTGCTCGGATTTGAGGATGTCGCGGATCTGGGTGAGCAGCACTTCCTCCTTGGAGGGCTCCGGAGCGGGTTCGGGAGTGGGCTCCTCCTCTTTCTTCTTGAGCTTCATGGCGAATCGCAGGGCCACGAAGATGGAGAAGGCGATGATGACGAAGTCTACGATGTTCTGGATGAACAGTCCGTAGTTGATGGCCACTTCCTCCACCACTGTGGCGCCGTCGGCCCCGGTCTGGCCTGGAGTGATGACGTATTTGAGGTTCTTGTAGCCGTCGCCGCCGGTGATGAGCGAGATGACGGGCATCAGAAGATCGTTGACCAAACTGCTGACGATCTTGCCGAAAGCACCGCCCACGATTACGCCGACTGCCATGTCGATCACGTTGCCCTTGAGGGCGAATTCCTTAAAATCAGCTAAAAATTTTCCCATTGCACATACAATTTAGTAGATGAGTTGTTATGTCTAAAGAAGGGGCTCTTCCGGGGCGTCTCCGAGAGGCCTGCTTGGCCGCGGATTGCAGGAAGGTTCCTATGTTTATAATGAAAAAACCTTAATTCTGTTTAACGGAAGTGGCGAAATTCACAAATTTTTGTTAATTTTGCATCCAGAGAGCTGCCAACGGCACACCTATGAGGCAGCTGCAGATCGGGAAGACAGATGGCTCTTCTCACGTCAGGCAGATATGGAATTTTCTAATCAGATAGCGAAAAATAAAGACAACTAAACCCAAAATACTTAAATAATCAAGACATGACAAAGATTGGTATCAACGGCTTCGGCCGTATCGGACGCTTCGTATTCCGCGCCTCCACCAAGAGAGATGACATCGAGGTAGTAGCCATCAACGACCTTCTCCCCGTAGACTACATGGCATACATGCTCAAATACGACACAA